>JACMRI010000026.1 GCA_014376525.1 Bacteroidia bacterium
ACTGTTACCATTAGTAAGCCAACCCAAACTACTGTTAGTGCCACTTACAGCAAGTATTTTGCTCCAAGGTTGCGCTGGGTTGTTATTTGTTTTTCTAAACCATAAGTCTTGGTCGTAATGGCTACCTGCTATTTGCATTGCCATAGTATTTAAAGTGCTGCTATGGCGCGCTTCTATTAAATGCCACCAACTAGTTGCACCTGCAGGATAGTTTACTACACTTAAACCATCGTTATCATAAAAGCCCGATTGTGCACCCAAACTTGTTGCCAAACCAGCATCTAAGCGAGTTTGTGTGCGTACATTTCCATTACCAAAAAATAAGTTACCGCTTAGTTGTACGTCGCCGTTTACATCAAGTGTTTTGGTGGGGGTTGTTGTGCCTATACCTACGTTAAGATTAGAATCTATAACCATAGGAATACCTTTAACCGTAGTGTTTACAAAAGAAGTATTAGTAGCGCCCGCTTTATTCCATACTTTAAAATACATTTTACCATCGGCAGGGGTAAAGTTAATTTCGCCTGCGTAATTATCGCCTTTTATTACTTGTGGACTTGCTCCCGAATGATGGTAGTTAAAACCAATACCAGGCGTCCAACCAAAAATGGACGTTCCCGTTTTAAAAATGCTATCATACGCCATAATAGGCACTACCGAGCCGTTTGCTCTGTTAGTATTTACTTGTAATTTGGCAATTGGATTGTTTAAACCAACACCAACATTTCCTGTTGTGTTATCCACTATCATACGCTCAGTATTGTTAGTACGTATGCGCAACGAAGAATTATCTGTTGTACCTATAAAGTTGGCGCTTGCATTAGTTCCCGCATTACCTTTTAGTAACCACGCTTGGCTTTTTATGCTGTCGCTCATGGTTTGCATTATGTTTTTTCCGCCTATTTGTAAACTATCCATACTACCCCAACCGCCTTTTAAATGCGCAACTTGAGAGTAGTTGGTTACACTGCTATCTATTACTGCGTTGTTTATATTAGAATAATTAGTAACGCTACTATCAACTTTTAATACATTGATGTTGGCGTTGTTTATTGTTGCCATATTGGTAATGCTACTATCTATTACTGCATTGTTAATACTAGCATAGTTAGTTGCGCTACTATCCACTGTTAAATTATTAATAACGGCATTGTTTATAGTAGTAAAATTAATACTGCTACTATCCACCGTTAAATTGTTTATAACAGCGTTGTTTATTGTGGTGTAATTTATAACGCTACTATCAATAGTTATGTTGTTTACTATTGCGTTGTTTATAACTGCATAATTGGTAACACTGCTATCCACCAGCATATTATTAATAACTGTAGTAAAGTTTACATTGCTCAAATAATTTTTTATAGCCTTATTTATTATCGCAGTATCTATTCCTTTTTGGCAAAGATTTTTCCATACAGTACCATTATAAAAATGATAGCACGCACTATCTGTATTATATACAAGCAGTCCGTTTTCTGTAGCAGCAGTTGCAATAGCATTCATTTGCGTTGTATTCATACGTGGAGTTAAAAAACCTTTGTCGTTGGCGTTTAATTCCAGTATTGCTTTTGCATTGGGCGTAGTTGTACCTATACCTACATTGTTTTGGGCTTGCGCTTCGGCTCCGCTCAGCGACCAGATGGAGAATAACACAAGAAGTAGGGCTGCTCTATGTTGTAATTTACTTGTTTGTACAATGTATTTTGTAAAACAATATAAGGAGGGTATAACACTTGTTCTTGTTTTACAAAATACATTGTGCAATTTTGAAGAGTAATTGGTTTTCATATAGTTTTTTTTGCTCTAATGGTTTATTTTCTCAAATATATATAATATACGTTACTCAACAAAAAAAATAGTTTAACCACAAAAAAGCCCTTACCAACGGTAAGGGCTTTTTTGTGGTTAAACTATAAAATTATTTTTTTATAATTCTTAGTGTGCAGTGTGTGCATCTACTGCATGAGTTGCTGTATCTACAGTTAATTTTGCTAACGAATCTTGTTCTGCTTGCATTTTTGCAGCTTCCATTTCGGCAGAAGCAGCTTCTGTTGCAGCTATTGAATCTTGAGTTGCTTTTTCTGTTGCAGCTTTTTGTTCTGCCGATGGGCCACATGCTACAAATGCCATCATAGATGCGATAGCGAATACTGATAATACTACTTTTTTCATTTTAATTTTTGTTGTTTTTTTATTAATAAAATAATTACAATTGTTTTGCAAATGTATTTATTTTTTGCAAAAAAGAAACCCCTACAATAAAATTTATTGTAGGGGTTATTATTATTTGCTTTTAATAACAAATTATCCTTTACCCTGACCAGCTTTTACAGTAGTGCTAATTTTACCTTCGCCCTTACCAGTTCCAGCTTTTACAGTAGTACTAATTTTACCTTCGCCTTTACCAGTTCCGGCTTTTATTATTACTTTTTTAACAATTTTCTTTACCGTGTTTTTTGTTCCTGCGGCAGCATTAGCTATCGAATCTGCTTTAGTTTGCTCAGCTACTTTCATTAACGAATCTGCCATTGCAGTTGCGTTAGCTGCTACCATTGCTAATGAATCTTCCATGTGCAATTGCATTTCTGCTGCAATTATAGAATCTGCTGTCGCTTGTGCTTTTTTTGCTAATTCCTCAGCGTTAGGTCCGCACGATGCGAATAATGCAGTAGCCATAACTAATGCAGGTAAAATTACTTTTTTCATTGTTGTTTTTGGTTTAAATTGTTTTTTTTGTTGTTACAAAACTATACTAAAAAAATTAATTTTGGAAAAATAGTTTGTATTTTAAAAAAATAGATACTTTTGCACTACAATATAAAATTTAATCTAAACTTAAAAAAAAACAATGAAACAAACAATGAAATTTGCAGCAGTAGTAGCATTAGCTTTATCAACTGTATTAGTAGGCTGTAAAAAAGACGACGTAGATGCTCCTGTAGTTACTTTACTTGGTGCTGCATCAGAATCTAAAATATTAAATGCTTCTTACACAGATGCAGGTGCTACATCTAAAGATGAGCGCGATGGCGATTTAACTTCATCTATCGTTTCTGACGCTGCTACTGCAGTTAAGAAAGATTTAGCTGGTAATTATACTGTTACTTACACATCTACAGATGCCGCAGGTAATGCAGGTAAAGCTACTCGCACAGTTATGGTTAAGAATGCAGCAGATGCTAAAGCAGGCTCTTATGCAGTTACTGATTTATCTGGAGGTTTTTCTTCAAACTATAGTGATGCTGCAGTGGCATCATCAACTGTTAATAACAGAATATTAGTAGGTAAATTTGCTAATTACTCTGGAGCAGGTGTTTACATGACAATCTCAACTGATGGATTAACAGTTACTGTTCCTTCTCAAACAGTTGCTTCTGGTACTCCAGCTGCAAACAGAACTTTTGCTGGTTCAGGTACAGTTAGCTCTACAGGTATGGTTATTGACTATACTGAAACTACAAACAATACAACTGTTACTGGTAAAGGTACTTACACAAAACAATAATCTGTTTTTTTAACTAAAACAAATTTTTAAAAAAGTCCGCTCAACAGAGCGGACTTTTTTTTGTATACAACCAATTCGTTTTAATGTTATTTTTGTACAAAATAAACATACATTAAAATTATGAAAGTTACGGAACACATTACCAAAGCTAAGTCTACGCTATTTAGCATGGAAATATTACCACCACTCAAAAGTAAAGGCATACAAAGCATATACGACGGTATAGACCCACTTATGGAGTTTAAGCCAGCATTTGTAGACGTTACCTATCATAGGGAGGAATATATATACAAAAAACGTGAGGGCGGTTATTTGGAAAAAATAGCTATACGCAAACGACCTGGTACCGTAGGTATAAGCGCAGCTATTATGAACAAATATAAAGTAGATGCTATTCCGCACATTATATGTGGGGGCTTTAGTCGCGAGGAAACCGAGAGCGCATTAATAGATTTGCACTTTTTGGGTATTGATAACGTACTCGCTTTACGTGGCGATAGCATTAAAACCGAAAATACATTTGTACCCGAACCTAACGGACACGCCTTTGCCAACGATTTAGTAAAACAAATAAGCAACTTAAATCAGGGTAATTATTACAACGAAGAACCCAACGCTAACGCTGCTACACATTTTTGTGTGGGTGTTGCAGGCTATCCCGAAAAACATTTTGAAGCACCTAATTTGGGTATAGATTTAGAATATCTTAAAACCAAAATAAATTCGGGGGCAGAGTATATTGTTACACAAATGTTTTTTGATAATAGTAAATATATAGAGTTCGTAAACCGCTGCAAGTTAATGGATATAAACGTCCCCATTATTCCAGGCTTAAAAATATTAACAAGCAAAAAACAACTTACTATACTACCCAAAATATTTCATATAGATATTCCCGAAGATTTGTACAAAGCCACTATGGCTTGCAAAGATGATGTTGCAGTAAAACAAGTAGGAATAGAATGGTGTACGCAACAATCAAAAGAACTAATAGCAGCTAAAGTGCCGTGCTTGCATTTTTACACCATGGGCGTGAGCGATGGTACTAAGAATGTGGCTAAAGAATGTTTTTAATTAACACACACAGCTAGTGGCAACAACTCCTCCTGCACCCAAAATAATATTAGGCATAGACCCAGGTACTACCATTATGGGATATGGAATTATTGTGTGCGAAGGAAATTCCATAAAAGTACTTACGCACGGTGTACTAATGCTAAGTAAACTGGACGACCACTTTGCTAAGCTCAATATGATTTTTAGGCGAATAACCGCCCTTATAGAAGAGTACCAACCACACGAAGTAGCTGCTGAAGCTCCTTTTTTTGGCGAGAATGTACAATCTATGCTCAAGCTGGGGCGTGCGCAGGGCGTGGCTTTGGCGGCAGCATTACAAAAAAACTTACCTGTGTATGAGTATGCGCCCCGCAAAATAAAAATGGCAATAACAGGCGGTGGAAATGCTACTAAAGAACAATTAGCGATGATGATGCTAAAGCAAGGCTACATTACCGAAATACCCAAAAACCTTGATGCTACTGATGGTTTGGCGGTTGCGCTGTGCCATCATTATCAAAATAAAACAATGATGGGGGCAGGTAAAAGTTATAATAATTGGGAATCGTTTGTGTCGCAGAATGCTACTCGTGTTAAAAAATAAGTGGGGTAAATGAGTACCAATATCGTTACCAATTTAGAGTATATAAAAACCAATGCTGCGCTACACCATACTCAAAACGCATTGTTGCGCAAAGCCCTTATGCAACACACCACACATGACGTTGATGCTGTTGTAACTACAATAGCCAATGCTGTTACCGCAAAAATTGATTGTACCACGTGTGCTAATTGTTGTAAAACATTACACCCCGATTTGCAATTGCAAGAGATAGTTGCCCTTGCTCAAGAGCTTACTATTACACCGCAAGAATTTAAATATAAATACGCAGATAACCCCAATGCAACGAGCGAAAACTGCCATTTTAAAAATAAACCCTGTGCGTTTTTAACTAACGATAAATGTACGGTATATAGTCTGCGCCCCTTGTCCTGTGCAGATTTTCCTAACTTGCATAAACCCAATTTCAAATATAGATACAAGCGCATTATGGAATTTTATAATATGTGCCCCATTATTTATAACACCATACAACAACTTAAAACGTATTATTTAACACCTCAAATATAGAATAACACAATCCCATCACGGAGGCTGAGCGGAGCCGAAGTCCATATACGACTAGTGCTTCAACTCCGCCCAGCCACCGTAAGTGGAATACAATTAGCCCACCATTTTCAAAATATGTAATTACCTCACCTATCAGTCTATCATCTATATTCTTATATCTTTGAAAAAAAATACGTCTAGCTATCTATCATCTGTTATCTTTAAGTAAAATGAACAAAATAAAACAAAAACACCTTACGCAATTTGCGCTACTGCTGGTGATAATAGTAATTACTAATGTGTTGGGGCAATATGTGTTTCATAGGTTTGATTTAACTGCCGAGAAACGCTACACACTCTCGGCGGCCTCCAAACAATTGTTGGGCAAAGTTACCGATGTGGTGTATGTGCGAGTTTACCTCGATGGCGAATTTCCTGCCGGTTTCCAACGTTTACGTAACGAAACCAAAGAAATGTTGGATGAGTTTAGAGTAATAGCTGGAGATAATGTGCAGTACGAATTCATTAATCCGTCCGAAAGTACCGATCCAAAACAACGCAACGAAATATACGAAAACCTTGCTAAAAAAGGCTTGCAGCCCACCAACCTACAAACCAATAGCGATAACGGACAACAACAACAAATAATATTTCCTGGTGCATTGCTCACGTATCAAAACCGAGAAATACCAATACAACTACTCAAAAGCATGGTGGGCGCATCGCCAGAGGTTATGCTCAACAATTCTATTAACGATTTAGAATACGAAATTACCAATGCGTTACGCAAAGTAATAGATCAAAACGATCGCCCAATAGTTGGTTTTTTGGAAGGACACGGAGAATTATCTCGCCAAGAAACCAACGATTTAGCAGGTTCGGTAAGAGAGTATTACGACATTAAACGTGTGCAAATAAACGGAAAACTCGGTGCGCTTAACAAGTACAAAGCCATAGTAATAGCTGCTCCAGATAGTGCTTTTAACGAAAAAGATAAGTTTGTAATAGACCAATATATTATGGGCGGAGGCAAAGTAGTTTGGTTAATTGACGGCGCTTACGCAAGTATGGATAGCCTTAGTACAAACACCGCAAGTATGGTGGTAAGTAATCAAACTAATCTCGACGACCAACTGTTTAGATACGGCGTACGCATCAATCACAACGTGTTACAAGATATGCAATGTGCTGTAATACCAATAGTATCAGGCTATGTGGGCAATCAACCACAAACACGTATGTATCCTTGGATGTATATGCCTTTGATATTTCAAACTGTAAAACACCCGCTTGTAAATAACCTAAACGCAGTAAAATTAGAGTTTGCATCAACCATAGATACACTGCCTGTGCCCAATGTAAGTAAACAAATATTACTTACATCATCAGTATTTAGTAGAGTAGTTACAACGCCCGCCCGCATTGGCTTAGGGCAAGCTACCACACCGCTTAAGCAAGAACAATTTAACGCCAGTAGTTTACCTGTTGCAGTATTATTGTCGGGTTCGTTTACATCTAATTTTAAAAATCGGGTACCCATATTATTAAGCACCGATAGTACTATTCAGTTTAAAGCAACATCTACACCTACCAGTATGATAGTAGTTTCGGACGGCGATATTGCCAAAAATTATGTGTCTAAAAACGGTAAAATATATCCATTAGGCTTTGATAGATATACACGTGAGCAATTTGGCAACAAAGCGTTTTTGCTCAACGCTATTAATTATTTGTGTGGCGATGAAGCTTTAATAAGCATTCGCTCACGTGAGGTTAATTTGCGACTGTTAGATAAAACAAAAATTAAAATTGAAAAACTAACGTGGCAACTTATAAACGTGGCGGTGCCAGTACTACTTATACTAATTTTGGGTATAGTGTTATATGTGTTGCGTAAGCGTAAATACAGCAAATAACAAAAGGAGTAAATTAAATAAAAGGCGTTTGGCATCTTTTTTGTATTTTGCTAGAAATTAAAAAAAAATTAAAAAACCATGAACAAAATTAACTCTCTTATAGCTGTTGTGGCCGTGTGCTTTATAACAGTTGGTTTTATTAAAGTAAAATCGAACGATAATGCACCAACTTATGCAACTGGCACAGGTATTAACGTTGGAGACAAAGCCCCCGAACTAAAATTTAAAGACCCCGACGGTAAAGAAATAGCACTAAGTAGCCTCAAAGGGCAAATAGTATTAATAGATTTTTGGGCAAGCTGGTGTGGCCCATGCCGTGCCGAAAACCCCAATGTGGTAACAGCGTACAACAAGTTTAAAGATGCTAAATTTAAAAACGCTAACGGTTTTACAATATACAACGTATCGCTAGACAGCGACCGTAACTTATGGATGAACGCCATAAAAAAAGATAACCTTGCATGGCCCAACCACGTAAGCGATCTCAAAGGTTGGCAGAGTGCTGGAGCCGCTACTTATGGCGTAAACTCTATACCGGCTAACTTTTTAATAGATGCAAACGGGATTATTATAGCAAAACAATTACGTGGCCCATACTTAGATATGGAGTTGGAAAGACTAATTAAAAAGTAATATATACACTTACAGTAATTTTCCTACCTGTATAGAGCGCAAACCAAATGTAGAAGAAGTAACCTTTAGGGCGAGGAATAAAAATTAACACAACCTTTTATCATATATTTATGATAAAAGGTTTTTTTTGTGCCAAATACCACTTAAAAAGACCCAATCAAGATAATATACCTTTTCAAAACACAATATATTACCAAATTATAAGCATTAAATAAAAAATAATTTGCATAACCAATAAGAGTTGCTATTTTCGCAAAACGTAATTAAGTCAATTCTGTAAAATAATATTAACATATAAAGTATCAAATCATGATTAAACGTTTATTAAAATTTGTAGCCGCATTTACATTACTAGCGCAGGTAGCACTTGCACAACAAGGTGCAGGAGCTATTAAGGGTCAGTTGGTGGATGATGCTAAAGAGCCAATACCATTTGCTAACGTAGTAGCAATAACCGGCGGTAATATAGTAGGGCAAGGGCAATCTGATTTTGATGGTAATTATGTAATCAAACCGTTAAAAGCAGGTACATATACTATAAAAGCTACGTGTGTAGGTTTTACAGCATTGCAAATGGACAAGGTGGGAGTTTCTTCAGATGAAACTCGTTTCTTAAAATTAACAATGAGTAAAGGTACTGACTTAAAAGAAGTTAAAATAGTAGAATTTAAAAATCCTGCAATTAATCAAAACGGTGGAGGAACAAATACTATAGATAAAAAAGCATACCAAAACATGGCAGCCAAGGACTTAGGTTCGGTAGTAGCTACAGGTGGGGGAGTTGGTCGTTCAAATGATCGTTCGGGTGAATTAAATATACGTGGGCAACGTGGTGATGCAGCCAACATTATGATAGATGGAGAAAGAGCCATTGGTGGTAAAGGTGTCCCTCAGCGTGGTGTAGAACAAATAGACGTGGTAACTTCAGGTATTCCTGCACGTTATGGTAACGTTACAGGTGGTGTAATTAATATTACTACAAGTGGAGCTACCCGCAAATTAGCAGGAGGTATTGAAGCAATATCATCTCAATTAACAGATGCGTACAAGTACAATTTTATTGGTGGAAATCTTACAGGGCCAATACTTAAGGCTAAAGACGCTGATGGTAACGAATTTACAAAAATTGGTTTTAGTATATCAGGAGAGGCTACTACACAAAAAGACCCTAATCCATCTATTGCGGGTGCTACTGTAATAAGAAAAGATAAGTTCGACTCATTAAAAGCCAATCCTGTACGTCGTGTTGCTGGCTCAAGAGGTGTGTATAACGAGGCTGATTTCTTGCGCGCACGTGATTTTCAATTTCAAAAAGCGCGCGCTAATATGCGTCAAACTAACGTTGCCCTTAATGGTAAATTAGAGTTTGCAGCCTCTAAAAACGCAACTTTTACTCTAGGAGGTAGTTATAATTATACAGATGGAAAAAACTACATTTTTGATTATTCGTTGTTGGCAAATGAAAATAATTCTCAAAACGTAGAAACTACTTGGCGTGCTTACGCCAAAACCAATTTAAAGTTTGGACAAGTAGCTAAAACTGCCGAAGAAAAAGATAAAACTGCGCAAAACGTAACAAATATAAACTTCGCATTTCAAGCTGGTTTTCAACGTTACACAAATAAAGATCAAGATGCTCGTTTGAAACAAAATTCTTTTGATTATGGTTACGTGGGTAAATTTACCCCTAAGAAAGGAACGTTAATTTTCCCTGATTTTATTAAAGCTAAAGATACCATTGGTGGAGTAGCTTATGATCGTTTTTTAAGTTTAAAATTTGATTCTATAACTGAGTATGAAGCTGGCGGAGTAAACACTACTTTAGATAACTATACTAACGGAGTATATGCAGCATATAAAGATGAGCCTAGTTTTTTAAGAAACACATCTACAATTTTGGCACTCAACGGTTTAATAAATGGTACTAGACCCAACACTGTTGCTGGTTTATGGTCAAACGTGGGTCGCTCAGTAGGTGGTTATAGTATTATTGAACAAAATCGTTTTCGTGCCAACGGATCTATAAGTGCCGATGTATTTACCAATCATGCTATTGAGATTGGATTTGAATATGAGCAAAATAATAACAGAAGTTACAACTTAACAGCACTAAATTTATGGAGCCAAATGCGTCAGTTGGCAAATAAACAAATTGGAAATGGGGAGTCTTTTGATTTTACTAAGACAGGAGGAAAAGTTATAGACAACGTAAATAAAACAACAACAAATGAGGTGTTGTATGAATATACTCCTGAGGCACAAACTAATTTTGATAAAAATTTACGTGAGAAATTAGGAATTACTAATGATAAAGAGTTAATTTCAATTGATGCTATAGATAGAGATAAACTTTCATTAGATATGTTTAGTGCAGACGAACTACTAAATATTAATGGAGTTGCTTTAGTTGGCTACAACGGTTTTGATCATACTGGGAAACGTACAAATACAAAATTTAACATTGATGATTTTTTTACTGAAAAAGATGCCAAAGGCAATTTAGTTCGTAACGTAGGTTCATTTCGTCCTATATATGCCGCGGGTTATATTCAAGATAAATTTGAATACAAAGATTTGCGTTTTAACATAGGTTTGCGTGTAGATTATTATAACGCTAATCAGTATGCGTTAAAAGATAATTATTCCGTATTTAATACAGTTACAGCAGGAGATGTAGTAGGCTTGGAACGTCCGAGTAACATTGGGGCCAATTTTATTCCGTATGTATCAGACGTCAACAACCCAAAAGCAAGTAATGTTATTGGTTACCGTGACCCAAGTAAAGATGTACCTACCGTATGGTACAATGCAGACGGATCGGTGTTACAAGACCCGTTTGATTTAGCAAAAAAAACAAGCGATGGTAAAATAGCTCCATTCCTTGCCGACCCTGCTAATTCTAAAAAAATTACAAAAGATTTAACATCAAGTTCTTTTACAAAATATAAGGCACAAATAAACCCAATGCCTCGTTTGAGTTTTGCATTTCCAATTTCGGACGTTGCAGGTTTCCATGCTCACTACGATGTGTTGGTACAACGCCCTGGTGCAGGTGCAAGCACTTTTAATGTGTTTGATGTATATAACTTAGAAAATGTTTCAAATGGTCAAATTGCTAACGCTAACTTAAAACCAGAACGCACTATTGATTATGAAATAGGATTTTCTCAAGTCTTAAATGAATCAAAATCAGCAGGTTTAGAGCTAAGAGCTTTTTATAAAGAAAATAAAGATCAAGTAAATACGGTTTCTTATACTGCAGCTTATCCACGTACCTACACATCGTTCGCCAATGTAGATTTTGGTACAGTAAAAGGGCTTACCTCAACATTTAATTTACGTCGTACTGGTAATGTTGCATTAACTGCAAGTTACACGTTACAGTTTGCAAGTGGAACAGGATCAAGCGGAACTAGTGCATTTAATTTGGTTAACCTAGGGGTGCCTACTTTACGTAATCCAATTCCTTTAGATTTTGATCAAAGACACAATTTGGTAGCTAATATTGATTATCGCTTTGCTGGTGGGAAAGATTACGACGGACCTACCTTAGGAGGTAAATGGGGTAAGAAAATATTTGGAGATTTTGGAGTAAACGTTACTTCATATTTATCAAGTGGTACACCATATACTCGCCAAAAAAATATTACTACAGACGTAAGTATTGGAGTTTCTCAACGTTCAGCACTGGACGGAAGTTTAAACGGATCTCGTAAGCCATGGAATTATCGTTTTGATATGCGTGTAGATAAAAATATAGCATTAAGAGTTGGAAAACCAGACGCAGAAGGAATCGCTAAAGAAGTAAATGTAAATGTGTATTTACAAATATTAAACGTATTAAATAACGCAAACATTACCAATGTATATCGTGCTACAGGTTTAGCTTCAAACGACGGGTATTTAAACTCGTCAGTAGGTCAGCCTGCTATTCAAACAGCATTTGATCCAGTTTCGTACCGAGATTTATACACCGTTAAGGTAAATGATCCTGATAACTACGGCTTACCCCGTTTATTCCGTATTGGTTTAGCCTTTGATTTTTAATTAGTACTGTAATAATAAAAACACATATAAGACATGAATACTTTATATAAATATTCTTTAGGTTTAGCGTTAGTAGTTACTTCAGTAACAGCTAAAGAAAACGTAAATCAAACAAAAACAAACACAACTAGTGGTTTATTAGGAGGGCGTTTGGCAAGCGGAGATTGTACACAAGCAACAGCAAGCGCCGACTTGGATATTAACAACGTAAGAACAAAAATTCTTACTGCAGGCGATATGTGGTGGGACCCGTTTCAAAGTATTCCAAAGTACGAAATTCCAAAAGGAAGTAAACGTAATTCATTGTTTGCAGGTTCGTTATGGATTGGTGGTTATGATGCTGCTGCTGGAGGAAACTTAAAAGTTGCCGCTATGACTTACCGTCAATCTGGAGTAGATTTTTGGCCAGGTCCATTAACCGAAAAAACAGCTGAGATATCTAAAGAACGCTGCGACCATTTTGATAAGATATTCCAAATTACCCGCACTGAAGCAGATGCAACAACTACATCTCCCAATGTATTATCATGGCCAGGAAATGGCAACGTTAATGATGCAGGTATAGTACAAAGCTCATTTGGAGAAGAAAGTACATTAGCACCTTACCGTGATGCAAACAATAATGGTATATACGACCCAGCAGGTGGAGATAGACCTAAGTTTTTTAATCCAGCAGTAGATACTGCGGGTTGTAAATCGTGTGGTACACAAAATTCTTATGTATATGGAGATAAAGCACTATGGTGGGTATTTAATGACAAGGGAAACACACATCAAGAGTCAAAATCAGCCTCAGCATTAGGTATAGAAATTCATGCACAAGCATTTGCATTTACTACTGATGACGAAATTAACGATATGACTTTTTATCAGTATGAAATCATTAATCGTTCGCCATCACCATTATATCGCACTTATTTTGCGCAATGGGTAGATCCTGATTTAGGTTATGCTAATGATGACTTGGTAGGTTGCGATGTAGCGCGTGGTTTAGGTTATGTATGGAATAGTGATGATAATGACGAAGGTGCTGAGGGTTACGGAACTCAACCACCAGCGTTGGGTGTAGATTTTTTTCAAGGCCCATTGGCAGATGGTGCAGATGGTATCGACAACAATAAAGATGGAATAATTGATGAACCTTGCGAGGAAATTATTATGAGCCGTTTTGTATATTATAACAACGACGCAAGCCCAGTAAATGGTAACCCATCTTTAACTAAAGATTTTTATAACTATATGAATGGTTTATGGAGAGATGGTACCTCAATGAAATATCCTGATTCACAAAACGGAGCCGTGGTTACTGGTAATGGAACAACAGGGGCACAAGAGGCTAAGTATATGTTTCCTGGAAATTCAGACGCGGAACACCCTAACAATCCTTGGGAAGATGGAGGTACAGCAAGCCCGGCAAGCGACCGTCGTTTCTTACAATCTGCAGGTATATTCACTATGCAACCAGGTGCGCACAATTATATAACTACAGGTGTAGTGTGGGCCAGAGATCCTTCAGGCTCTCGTCGTAACTCGGTAAGTTTAATTAAGGCTGCTGATGATAAAGCACAACGTTTATTTGACAACTGTTTTAAAGTAGTAGATGGGCCAGCCGCACCAACTTTAGGCATACAGGAATTAAATAGAAAAATAATACTTACATTATTAAATACTAAGGTAATTGAAAACTATAATGAAAGAGATCCTGTTATAGTGCCAAGTGCAACTGTACCACCATTGTATACGTGGGATCCTAATTATAAATTTCAAGGATATAAAATTTATCAACTACGTAGTGCGGATGTAACTGCTTCTGAGTTAGAAGATGCTAGCGTTGCTCGCTTAGCTTTTCAGTGCGATTTAAAAGATGGTATTACAGATATTACCAACTACGAATTTGACCGAACATTAGGTGGCATTGCTCCAAAAACAAGAGTAAAAGGTGGAGATAATGGTATAAAGCATTCATTTGCTTTTAGTACCGATTTATTTGCATCAGGTGCAAGTGAGTTAGTTAATCATAAAAATTATTATTTTATGGTTGTATCGTATTCGTATAATAATTTCAAACAATATAAATTGAATGTTGCGCCAGTAGTAAAATCAATTGTGATAAATGGTACAACCAAAAACTTCGACACCGACGCGCCAGCATTTAATGGTCAGGCAAAACCATACTTGCAAGGTAGAACTAACGTATCCGTTTATACAGGAATACCACATTTGCCAAATTCTGAATTTGGAGGTACCAAAACACAAGCTGATTATGGCGATGGTGTAGAAATTACTCGTTTATCGGGTCGTGGTAATGGAGGTAATGTTTTAGAATTTACAGATGAAACCCTAGATAAAATTGTTGAAACAGGCTTCATGCAAGAACCCCTATACAAACAAGGAAAAGGACCTTTAACTGTAAAAGTAATAGACCCATTACGCGTAGTAAAAGCAGATTATACTGTAGAGTTTATGGATCCAGTACAAAATAAAAAATACGCTTGGCAAAATGTACCTTCAGGATCTCCATCATTTAGTGGTAGTTTAGCCCTGTATGGAATTTATAATTTTACAAATACAGTATGTTCAGATTCGGCATTATTTAAAGTTACTTGCTCTTTCGATACAGTAGATGCAAATGGAAACACAGCTCGTGTAACTACTGTATATACGTCAAATAAAATGCTAAGATTCAACGATGAGTATATAGTAGAAGGAAAAGGAATAGCAATAACTGTTGGTCAGGTACAAGAGCCTGGTCCTAACGGACGACATGGTTACGGAACAACAAAAGAGTTTACTTATGAAGATAATGACGGTTTTATTAGTTCAAGTATCGAGTTTGAAAATAAAAATAAGCCTTGGCTAACAGGCGTTGCAAACGTATCTAACGGTACAAGTCCTCGTTTTTGGATACGTGGAGGAACTATAAAAGGAGGTTTTCAGCAATCTATATTTGATGCAAACCCATCATCTAGTTTTCAAAATGTTGTAAATGGAACTTGGGGTCCAATGCCCTTGTGTTATATTGATGCAAAAGCACCATGGACATCTCCAGCTGATAATTTATCATCAGCACAGCCAGGATTGTTTGATGTGGTTGTATCTGGGGCAGGCTTAGGTGGAGCTAATGATATGTCTAAGCTATCTCCATATCGTGCATCTACACTATCTAAGTTATCAAGTGTTACCGTAATTATAACGGCTGATAAAACAAAATGGACTCGTTGCCCAGTAATAAATACTATGGATTATGCAAAACCATTAGTTGCAGGAATGCCCAATCGTTACAGTATTGTACGCAAACCATCGGTTGATAAAATTGGTAATGCAGCTACAGGAGGAGTTTCTACTGATCCCGAAAATGCTGGATTTGTATCGGATTACGGTATGGGTTGGTTTCCTGGTTATGCTGTAAACTTGGAAACAGGAGAACGTTTAAATATGATTTTTGGAGAAGATACAACTAACGCTGTGGATAATGGATATGACATGAAATGGAATCCAACATCGAGTATTTCGGCAGGAAGTAAGCAAGTATGGGGTGGCCGTCACTTTGTATATGTGTTAGGAGTAAATGCCGCAGAGGGTGCACCTCGTTACCAAGGAGATTTTGGTAAATGGGCTTTTGATTTATTAAAAAAACAAGCACCAACAAACTTAGGTACGCCGTTTTCAAATATTAATTTTGCTCCCATTACCCAAGTATTGCGTGATGCAATGTGGGTAAATGTACCATTGCTAGTTAAGGGCTATAGCGTTTTAGATTGTAATGTTAAAATAAATATAAATGTAGCTAAGCCTTATGCGGTTGGTTACAATACAGTTGTAAATAATACAAGTGCAAGTAATGGTTTGGTAGTGGGCGCACCTAATAACAATTATCCGTCATACAAATTTAACACAAGCAAAATTGCTACTATTTATAACGATAAAGCAACTGCTGAAGACGCTTTAAACTTTGTTAAGATAGTTCCAAACCCTTATTATGCGTACTCTGAATATGAGTATAGCCAAATTGATACCCGTGTAAAAATTACTAATTTACCTGATTTATGTACAGTAAGTATTTATACTACAAGTGGTATGTTGGTGCGGAAATTTGAGCGAGACGTAACTAAAGTAAAGGATTATAGCCAAGCAAACTTAAATGGAGGCTATAACAAGCTTAACAACACTAATACAGATATTGATTGGGATATTAAAAACTCGAGCGGTGTACCTATAGCAAGTGGAATGTACATTATACATATTAAAGACAACCAAACAGGTAAAGAAAAAACGGTAAAATGGTTAGGTGTGTTGCGTCCTATTGACTTAGATAATTTTTAAGCCTTACACGTACTAATTTATCTTATTATAAAAGAACATAACAATGAAAAACATAAAAAACATACTAGCAATAGCAATACTATCAAGTGCTACAGTAGTAACATTTGCGGGTAACGAAACACGTTCGGGACAGGCTGGTGCTACTGAATTATTGATAAACCCTTGGGCACGCTCATCGGGTTTTGGTAATGCTAACGCAAGTTTAATAAAGGGATTAGAATCGCAGTTTTTGAATGTAGCGGGTCTTGCACACGTTAAAAAAACAGAATTGATACTAACCCGTACCAATTATTTAATGGGTTCAGGTATTAATTTTAACTCTATTGGTTTTGCACAGCATGTGGGCGAATCAGGGGTTATAGGTATGTCCATTAACTCGATGAGCTTCGGTAAAATAGAAGTTACCAATGTAAATAATCCAGAGGGAGGTATTGGTTATTATTCGCCAAGTTTAACTCGTATTAATTTGTCGTACGCCAAAACATTTTCAAATAACATATATGGAGGTGTAAATGTTAAAATTATTAATGAAGGTATTGCTAATTTAACTGCAACAGGAGTAGCCGTTGACGCTGGTGTACAGTACCAAACTAATCTAAAAAAAGGAGGTCCAACTAATATGCACTTTGGTATATCGTTGCAAAATGTAGGGCCAACATTAAAGTTTTCGGGTGATGGTATTTCATTTAGAGGGTATGCTCCACAAAATGGATATGTACCACCAAAAGGAAATTCGCAAACTACATTAACTGTGCAACAGCGTGTAAACGAGTTTGAGATGCCAACACTGCTTAATATATCAGCTGCTTACGATATTGCACTTGCTGAGAAACACAGATTATCACCAAGCATTAATTTTATATCAAATTCGTTTACTAAAGATCAATTTTGTGTAGGAGCAGAGTATGCGTATAGAAACATACTAATGATACGCACTGGTTATATAGCAGAAAAAAAATCGGACACATACATTAATATCTTTAGAGGTTTTAATGCAGGCGCTACAGTAGAATTTCCATTAGGAAAAAAAGGTACAACTTTAGGTTTAGATTATTCTTTCAGAGATACTAGAGCTTACAAAGGGGTGCATTCAGTGGGATTACGTTTAAGTTTATAAAACAATAATTAACAAAAAAAATCTAATCATACAATTAGAATCCCAATTAAAGTTGGGGTTCTTTTTTATTTTAATTATATTATATTATCATGAGTCAATACACGTATTTAACCGAAGAGGGTTTAAAAAAACTAAAAGACGATTTGCATCAGTACAAAAGTATTGAACGCCCTAAGATATCAGCACAAATAGCTGAGGCAAGAGATAAGGGAGACTTGAGCGAAAACGCAGAGTATGATGCCGCCAAAGAAGCACAAGGTTTGTTGGAGTTGAGAATTAGTAAAATGGAAACTTTACTAGCTAACGCTCGCTTGGTAGACGAAACCAATATGGATACCTCCAAAGTATTTATACTTTCTAAAGTACGTGTAATGAATAAAACTATGAAGCGAGAGTTTTTATATACGTTGGTTGCTGAAAATGAGTCTGACCTAAAATTGTTTAAAATATCAGTAGATTCGCCTATTGGACATGGCTTATTGGGCAAAAAAGTGGGCGATGTGTTTGAAGTACCAGTGCCATCGGGCAAAATGGAATTTGAAATATTAGAAATAACACGTTAAGTAAATATTCGTGGTTATTTGTTGCCAAATTTTTAGGTGATAAATAATTTATTTTAAACGTAATTAGTAATTGATACTTATGTCAAGCATTTTTACCAAAATAATAAACGGCGAAATACCTTGCTACAAAGTAGCGGAGGATGACAATCATATAGCTTTTTTAGATGTGTTTCCTTTAAAAAAAGGGCACGTATTGGTTGTGCCTAAAAAAGAAACAGATTATTTGTTTGATATAGCAACAGAAGAGTACACCGCGTTTATGCTATTTGCACAGCGTGTTGCTAAAGCAATGAAAACGGTATTGCCTTGCAAAAAAATAGGTGTGGCGGTAGTAGGCTTGGAAGTACCACATGCGCACATTCATCTAATACCAATAAACTCGGTAAGCGATATGAATTTTGCAAACGAAAAACTACAAATCCCTAAAGATGAAATGGAGCAACTTGCCAAAAGTTTATTTGCAGCGTATTTAGCACTATAATTACTATTTAACCCACACTAATGAAACTTGTAATTCTGTTTTTATTAACGCTACTGTCTATTAATTGTACCGCACAAACTGTGGAGCAAATAATAGAAAAACACATAACGGCAATAGGAGGTAGTGAAGCGTGTAAAAAATTGAACAATTACAAAATAGAGGGTAAATCAACTGTTATGTTGCAGGAGGTAGGTGTAGTTATGTACAAGAAATACCAAAAAACTCGTCAGGAAATAAGTATGATGGGTATGAATATGGTTACGGGCTATAATGGAACAAGTGCATGGATGATAAACCCACTTTCGGGTAACGACAGTGCGGTAGTGCTAGATGATAGTGAAAGTGCAGGATTAGCCCAAAACAATATTTTTGATAACAATTTGTTGAGCTATATAAATAATGGTTATTTAGTGCAATTATTACCTAAGGAAACTATAGATAAAACGAATTGTTTTGTAATACAATTAACTAAAACCAATAAGGCTACAGAAGTATATTATATAAATACCGCTACATTTTTGATAACACAAATAAATGTAACTGTTAATATTAATGGTAAAACAACATTAACCAAACTTAACTACGCCGATTATAAAAAAGAAGGAGATTTACTTATGCCTCACACCATATTCATGCTTATGGGCGAAATGAAAATAACAAAAGTTACGTTTGAAACACAGTTAAACGACGCTTTGTTTGAAGTGCCAACCGCTAAGTAATAGCAACACTTAATAAGCTATGAACACACAAGTATCCGGATTAATAGAGGGTGTAGCGCAAGGTAATTTTAAATTATTAGCCCGAGCCATTACTATTGTAGAAAATGAATTGGAACACAGTATAGCATTATTACAAGCATTAACTATAAACTATACCACACCTGTAATAGGTATAACAGGCCCACCAGGTGCAGGCAAAAGCACACTGGTAAACGCACTAATAGCACAATTAGTACAAGATGATAAGCGTGTAGCAGTGGTAGCCGTTGATCCTACCTCGCCGTTTAATTATGGGTCGTTGTTGGGGGATAGAATACGTATGGTAGATTTTTTCAACAATCCTAACGTGTATATTCGCTCGTTGGCTACGCGTGGTTCGCTGGGCGGATTAAGTGAAAAAATAATGGAAGTAACAGACGTGTTACGTGCCAGTAATTTTGATTACATATTTATAGAAACCGTAGGTGTAGGGCAAAGTGAAGTAGAAATAGCAGGACTAGCAGATGTAACTGTAGTAGTATTAGTACCCGAAGCTGGCGATGAAGTACAAGGCTTAAAAGCAGGTATAATGGAAATAGCCAATGTGTTTGTAGTAAATAAATCTGACAGACCAGGTGCGCAAGTATTTGCAAATAACTTGCGCAAACTTACCCACGAGCGAGCTAATGAAACACCTGTACTTACTACAACTGCACACCTTAGGGAAGGAGTGGTAGAATTAATTGAAGCCATTAACGCGCAATTTAAACACAAAATAACAACACAGAAACATCATTTGTTGGTAGAAAAAATATACCGATTAATACAAAAGCAGCGTATGAAAGATGTAAGTCGTGTAACTATAGAGCAACAAATAGAGAATTATATAAGTACCGAAAGCGCATTAAACCCATACAAATTGGTAGAGCGTTTTAAGTAGTTTTATGCTTGCATTAAAGTGAATATCTCAAGTCTGGTTTGCTAAATAAAAGAACATTTTATAAAGTGGCTAATCGTATTAAAATTTATAAAAAGATAAGTTTAAAAATAAATTGTTTATTATCGTTATTTGGCTTTAAGCAACTATAATGATTTTTAAGATTATCCATTTGGTTAAGAATAATTAAAAAAAACCTTAAATTGAGTATGAAATTAAGTTTGAGTTTGCGCAGTTGTTAGGTGTGAATGATGTAACTTCTATTCATTATTATATAACACTAATTCTATACTCATTATGCAAATTTGCAGTGTTAATTAACATTCAATATAATTAAAAACTAAACTAAATAAAACTAAAACATGAAAAATTTAACTGAATTAAAAGGAAATTGGAACGAAATAAAAGGTAAATTAAAACAAGAATACGCAATACTTACTGACGACGATTTGTTGTTAGTAGATGGAAAGCAAGATGAGATGCTGGGTAAGTTGCAAGTAAAACTTGGTAAAACAAAAGAAGAATTACAAAAGTTTATTTCAGAATTATAATTAATAAGTATATATTAAAAACAATACTTATGAAACTATTAAGCACCATTCCTATTGTAGCGCTTGTTGTAATGGCAACATATACAAGTTGCAAAACACCTGCCGAAAAGGTTGATAAAGCTGAGGAAAAAGTAATAGAGGCTAACCAAAATTTGGAAATTGCAACTAATGATTATTTAGTAGATATTGAAAAATATAAAATTGAAACAGCTAACAAAATAGCTGCTAACGATAAAAGTATAGCCGATATTAAGGTAAAAGTTCTTAGCCAAAAAGAAGATGTGCGAGATAAATACGTTAAAAGAATAGAAAAATTGGAACGCAAAAATACGGACTTAAAAAAACGTATGGATGATTATAAAGCCAGCGGTAAAGAAAATTGGGAACATTTTAAACTAGAGTTTAAAAGTGATATGGACGATTTAGGAAAATCGTTTCAAAATGTGTTTATTAATAATGTTGATGTTTAGCAATATACACAACTAAAAACAAAAGACAATTATGAAAAAATTAATTTTAATAGCGTTAAGTATTGTAAGTGTAAATAGTATATCTAATGCACAAGATGATGACAACCGTAGGGAAAAAATAATAATTGGAGCTAAAGTTGGGGGAAATTTATCTAACGTGTACGACGATTCTGGCGAGGATTTTATTGCCGATAGTAAGCTAGGATTGGCTTTGGGTGCTTTTTTAGCAATACCTATCAATAAGTTTATAGGTGTACAACCTGAAGTTTTGTATTCTCAAAAAGGTTTTAAAGCCTCTGGTAGATTATTAGGAAGTACCTATTCGTTTACGCGCACTACAAGTTTTATAGATGTTCCTTTGTTGTTAGCAATTAAACCTTCTGAGAATTTAACTTTATTGATTGGACCCCAATATTCATTTTTATTACAGCAAAAGGATGTATTTAGCAATGGGACTAACAGTGTACAACAAATAACAGAATTTCAAAACGATGACATACGTAAAAACATGTTGTGCGCTACAGGTGGTATTGATATTAGTTTTAAATACATGGTATTGGGTTTAAGAGCAGGCATAGACTTGCAAAGCAATAATGTAAACGGTACATCTAACACTCCACGCTACAAAAACACTTGGTTACAAGCTACTGTAGGTTTTAGGTTATTATAAATAAATATATTGTAAAAAAGTATTTATAACATTTAATACTATAAAAATATTAATATTTTTTAGAATATAAAACTATACTATAAACTAGTCATTGATAAAATTCAATGGCTAGTTTTTTTAGTTTAAATAGTTATCAAGCTATTTCCAATACAGTTTTTTCCAGCTAATCATAGACCTATTTCACTAAGTAAAAAACTAAGTTAAATCAAAATTAAAGTTAAGCCTAAAATTGCAAAATAGTTAGCCTGCTTTTTGTTTATTTTAACGGGTCTATTTTGTTTATGATTATTTAAAATAAGTTAAACAAAAATAGTGTACATTTACACATGTAAAAAAACACTATTGGTTATGAAAACAAAAATAGTATGGTTCCGCAACGACTTACGCATACACGACAACGCCACGCTTAGCACTGCAATAAACAACAGTGATGAAATAATACCTTTGTATATATTTGATGTGCGACAGTTTCAAACTACCCATTTTGGTTTTAAAAAAACAGGTGTAGTGCGCACGCAATTTTTGTTAGAAAGTGTACAAAATTTACAATACAATTTACAACAGCTAGGTGGCAATTTAATAGTACGTGTGGGTATCCCAGAGTTTATAATACCCGAACTTTGCAAACGTTATAACGTTACATCGGTTTACTTTAGTAAAGAGGTTACTCCTGAAGAAGTACGCGTAGAAAATGCAGTAGAAAAAGAACTTATAAAGCTTGGCGTAAATTGGAAAGAAGAGTGGACATCAACACTTTTAACTAAAGACGATTTGCCATTTAGTATACCAAAAATGCCAGATGTTTTTACCACATTTAGAACCAAAGTTGAACACAATTGTTCTTATGCAGATGTAGTGCCAACGCCAGTAAAAATTAATATCCCAAAGGATATAACTGTAGAAGAACTGCCAACTGTAGAACGCTTATTGCATTCGCAAAATTACACCATTGATAAACGTAGAGCTATAGGGTTTAAGGGTGGAGAAACTGAAGCAATAAAACGCTTAAACGAGTATGTGTGGGAGCGCAATTGCCTCAAAGATTATTTCGAAACTCGCAACGGATTAATAGGGGAGGACTACTCTTCTAAATTCTCTGCATGGTTGGCATTGGGCTGTTTATCTCCTAGATTAATATACAAGGAAGCAAAGCAATACGAAGTACAGCGCATCAAAAACAAATCTACTTATTGGTTAATATTTGAATTATTGTGGAGAGATTTCTTTCGGTTTTCTGCACAAAAGAATTACACAAAATTATTTACCGAAAATGGTTTTAATGATGCAGACAAAGCAAAAAACGAAGATGATTTTGTAAATTTAGAAAAATGGATAAACGGAGTTACTGGAGTTGATTTTGTTGATGCTAATATGAACGAACTTAGGCTTACAGGTTTTATGAGTAACCGTGGGCGACAAATAACTGCAAGTTATTTGGTGAATGATTTAAAAGTAAATTGGTTAATGGGTGCCGAATATTTTGAAAGTCAACTAATAGACTATGATGTATGCAGTAATTACGGTAACTGGGCATACATAGCTGGTGTAGGAAATGACCCACGCCCCGACCGTTATTTTAATATAGATAAACAAGCTGCTAGCTATGACCCTCAAAAAAAATACCGCCAACTTTGGTTATCCTAAACACTAAATTTTTAATAATAACCACCAATTATAATTGTAAAAAATTATAATTATAAATGTTTTTTTTATTAGTTGTAAAGATGAATGAAAGAGCTTGGTTAGGAGGTTTTATAAAATTTACTGTATCGTTGAAATTACAAAATAAAAATATATTATTAGACCAAAATCAATTTATAAACTGTAACATATACAACACCTTAACACTTATTATTTGTTCACTATTCAAATTTAACATCTCAAAAAACCTAAAAAAATGTTACACACTTACACTACCACTCAATTTATTAAAAGTGATATAGATACCGTATGGGATTTTATGCGCTCTCCCCAAAACCTAGCAAAAATTACCCCCGCGCACATGGGTTTTGATATTGTAGGACATACCGAAGGCTTAGACAATATGTATGCAGGGCAAATAATTGAGTATTACGTAAAACCAATTGCGGGCATACCTTTGCATTGGGCAACCGAAATTACACAAGTAAAACATAAAGAATATTTTATTGATGAACAACGCTTTGGACCATACGCTTTTTGGCATCACAAGCATTTTTTAAAAATAGTAGATGGCGGCGTAGAAATGACTGACCTCATACACTACAAAGCACCATTTGGTATTATAGGCCGTATTGCTAATGCTTTGTTTATTAAACAACAAGTAAAAGCAATATTTGATTATCGTTTCAAAAAAATAGATGAGCTATTTAATAATGGAAAATAACACTGACCCAACATACTGTTATTATAGTGATTTACCCTCGCCTGCAGCGTATATAGATGATGATGCAATTGTGCTAATAACCGCCAAAGCTATATTGCCAATAACTATTGATCAGCAGGCTATAATAGATCACGACAGAATTATAGAAATGGCTTGGGAAGATAGAACCCCCTTTGATGCTATACAGTTTCAGTTTGGTTTAAACGAAGCTAAGGTAAAAGAGTTAATGAAAAAAGCATTGAAACCAAGCAGTTACAAGTTATGGCGAGCTCGTGTACATGCTTGCAACACCAAGCACATAGCAAAACGCTCTAACGAAATTGATAGATTTAAGTGTAACTTGCAACGCGGTATTAGCAACAACAAAATTTCAAAACGATAAATTAACTCACAGATATTTAACAATGAGCAAAACTTACTTATTTGCAGGCGCATCAAGCCATATAGCCATACAAACCGCTACGCAGTTGCAAGCCCAGGGACATACCGTTATTGGTTTATCAACTAAAACTAACAACACGGTGTACAACGAATTTTACACAGTTGAAAATTATGAGTTTGGAAATTATCCAGTAATTACTAGTGTTATAGATGGACTGGTATATTTTCCTGGAACTATAAATTTGAAGCCGTTTAACCGCCTTACCAATAACGATTTCACCACTGACTACACTATAAACAGTTTAGGTGCAGCGGCATTTGTACAAATGTATTTATCAAATTTAAAAACGGCAAACGCACCAAGCATAGTATTTATAAGTACTGTGGCGGTGGGAACAGGCATGCCATTTCACGCATCTATAGCTATGGCAAAAGGTGCGGTAGAAGGTTTAACCAAAGCCTTAGCGGCAGAGTTGGCACCTAAGGTGCGTGTAAACTGCGTTGCGCCATCATTAACCAATACACCTCTTGCTGAAAAATTATTAAATACTCCCGAAAAAATGGAGGCTTCGGAAAAACGGAATCCATTAAAAAAAGTAGGAACAACAACTGAATTGGCCAACTCCATTGAGTTTTTGTTAAGCGAAAAAGCAAGCTGGATAACTGGGCAAATACTTGCCGTAGATGGAGGTATGGGTAATTTAAAATTGATGTAAAATAATGCAAAATCATTTATCATACGATGAAATTATGGCGTTGGAGCAACGTTACAGAGCATCGCTTATTAACTCCTTAGGTGGGTTTAAAAGTGTATGTTTAATTGGTACTAAAAACACGCTTAGTCAAACTAATTTAGCCATATTTAATTCGTTGGTACATATAGGGGCAAACCCACCATTGATAGGATTTATAGTACGCCCCGACACTGCCGAACGACATACTTTGTCAAATATTTTGGCAACTAATTATTACACTATAAATCATATTAACGAAACTATATATGAGCAAGCGCATCAAACAGCAGCAAGGTATGAAGCAAATGCTTCGGAATTTGATGCAACACAATTAACCGAAGAGTATAAGCACAATTTTTTTGCGCCTTACGTACAACAATCGCACGTGCAATTAGGAGTAGAGTTTAAACAACGAATTGACCTTACCATTAACGGAGCTATATTTATTATTGGCGAAATAAAACATGTGTATTATCCGCAAGAATGCCTGCATAACACTGGATTTATAGATTTAGAACTAGCCAAAACAATAACCTGTAGCGGTTTATACAGCTACCATACTACGCAATTATTAGGTAGATTATCGTATGCAAAACCAAATACACTACCACACAAAATAGACTAGCTTTTTTTGTTTTTTAAATAATATTTGAATAAAAAATAGTTAAAATTATTTATATTAATTGTAGTATATTTAAAAATAGTATATTTAAAAAAAAATTGAGGAGTGCAGAAACCTTAAACGCGGAGAAACCGAAAATCCATAAGAGTAGGTAAAAACTAAAAAAAATAAAAAATGGAACATTTAAAAATTGCAAGCGACAATTACGTGGCGTTCACGTTTTTCATTGGAACTATGGCTATGATGGCAGCATCAGTCTTTTTCTTCTTTGAAATAAACAACACACCTCAGAAATGGAGAACTTCGGTTTTAGTATCTGGGTTAATTACATTTATTGCAGCAGTGCATTATTATTACATGAGAGGTTACAATCTTGAAACGGGAGATTCACCAACCTTTTTTCGTTATGTAGATTGGATACTAACAGTACCTTTAATGTGTGTTGAGTTTTATTTAATTACTAAAAAAGCGGGTGCCAAAATTTCGTTATTATGGAAATTAATTGCTGCTTCGTTGGTAATGTTAATTACAGGTTATTTAGGAGAAACTATTGACAGAGACAGTAGTGTAATGTGGGGCGTACTTTCTGGCCTTGCATATTTTTACATCGTTTACACAATTTGGTTTGGCGAAGTTGCAAAATTATCACAAACTGCTGGAGTTGAGGTTACAAAGGCAATTAAGATTTTAGGCTGGTTTGTGTTGGTAGGTTGGTCAATATATCCATTAGGATATATATTGGGTACACCAGGAGGATTTTTTGGAATACAAATTGTATCAGACATTGATGCTGCAACCAAAGCAATGGATATAGTTTATAATATTGCCGATGCCATAAATAAAATTGGCTTTGGTTTAGTAATTTACTCACTATCTCGTGCAGAAGATAAAGTTTAATTTTTTACAATACATTTTTATATAGTATCAAAAGCAATCGTTGAATCTTTCAACGATTGCTTTTTTTGGTTAAATAGGCTACAAACTCTTGTAAGCTAAGTGCATTAAGTACATTTTGTTTTTTTAACAACCCTTTGCGTGCTACATGCACACCATATTGTAAGTCGTGAAAGCCTTTCATCTCGTGGCTATCAGGATTAATGCTTATAAGGCAACCTGCATTTTGTGCTTGGTTAATAAGCGTCCAGTCAATATCTAAACGGTAAGGGTGGGCGTTTAATTCCAGCACTACTTTTTGTGTGGCACAAGCGTTTATTATTTCGTTCCAATCTAACTCATAACCAGGGCGAGACAGCAATAACCTACCCGTAGGATGCCCTAATATATTGGTGTGTGGGTGGTGTATAGCTCGCAACACTCTATCGGTTGCTTTGGTTTTATTCATTTTTAAATTACTGTGTACAGATGCTACTATAAAATCAAACGAGTCTAATACCGCGGGCTCATAATCCAAATCGCCATTGTTAAGTATATCGCACTCAATACCTTTTAGTATTTTAAACCCGTTGGTGTATGTTTTATTCAACTTTTTTATTTCTAAGTGTTGTTGTTCTACACGGTCGGGTGTTAAACCGTTAGCATAAAATGCACTTTGCGAGTGGTCGCACACTCCTATGTATTCTATGCCTATTTGTTGCGCATAATTTGCCATTTGTGTTAGCGTATGTTTGCCATCGCTGTAAGTAGTATGGAAATGCAGTATGCCACATAAGTCTTGCAAACAGACCAATTCAGCATTGTTTACAGTGCGTAATTGCTCTAGTGTATATACATCTTCACGCACTTCTGGTAATAAGTAAGGAAGGTTATGTTGTGCAAACAAGTCTTTTTCGTTAGTGTTGTGTAGCTGGCTATTGCTAATGTTCAACGATTTTAACAAAATAGAGTCAGTTTCAAAACTATATATTAGTTGGTTAAATGCTAAACTAACTGTAGCGCTTATAATAAATTGTACGTGTATGCTTTTGTCGGTTGTGTAGTTTATAATTTGATTGTCGTAAGCATCAATACTTGTGTTTATTAACGTATATATTGTGTTAAAATAACTTGTAATAGCAGAGCTTTCAACACAATTAATTACGTAATCAATACGTTTAATAGTGGGGCACTTGCGGTAAAACTCTCCAGTAAAATCTACAGCATTAACTGCTGTTATTGCTTTTATATCTGTTAATAAACCTTGAGCATATACCTCAATAGTAGCGTAGTGATGTTGGCCTGCATGTTGCATTTTAAACTCAATGGCTTTTATAACTTCGGCTTGTGTTTTTTCACCAAAACCTTTTATATCTACCAATCTATTTTCTTTACAGGCATATAATAATTCGCCTACCGATTCTACCTCTAACTCTTTCCATATCAACATTACTTTTTTAGGACCTAACCCTTTTACACTCATTATATCTACTATGCCCTCAGGGGTTTTAGCGTATAATTCTTGTAGTTCGCTAATGTTACCCAAGGTGCTTAGTTCCACTATTTTGGCGGCTACACCTTTGCCTATGCCCTCTATAGATTCAAGAGTTTCTTTATCCAATCCAAACAAAGGCTGTTCTATACGCCCAAGCCTAAACGCGGCGTTGGTTAATGATTTTATTTTAAACGCATTGCCATCGTGTAGTTCTAATAATTGTGCATTTATTTTTATAAGATTACTTATTTCTTTGTTGGAAAGCATGGTTCTATTTAGTAGTTGAGTTACAAATTTTTGTAAGTTAAAATTAGTTTTTGAAAGAAACAATTGTGTATCAATATTACTTATTTAAAAGGTTTGTGTATAATGAAAATTTTAAAAATAAATTAGTTCAATTATTTTTATAATATCAGTAAATATTGTAGTGTTTATTGTTAGGTATAAATTTTAATTTATGTAATAAATAGTGTATCACGAAAGTAAACAAGGGGTCGCAATTACTTAAAAAAAAAGATACTTTTGTGTTAAAATTTAAAGTGTACCAAAAATGAAAAAACAACTATCATCATTAATTTTTACAACAGTAACATTATTAATAATGGCATTACAATTTAATGCTGTAGCGCATAATTTTAGCCTGAATACAAATATTGATGTAGCTATTTGTAACAGTTTTGTAACAGGTATTCCAAATTATCCAAAGACAAAAATTAATGGTTTAAATAGTAGTGGAAAGCATACATTTTCTCATAAATTAATAAATAGTGTATCAAGTTTTAATTTATTGTCTTCTGAAAGTATAAATTACATAAACAATTATGTAAGTGCATTTAATGTGCCGCCAGTAGCGTTAAACGATACAATGGTTACACCACAAAATATACCAGCATCTACTAATGTTACTACAAATGACAGCGATGTTGATGGGGGTGTAAATCCAGCATCGGTTGATTTAGACATTACTCAACCAGGAATTCAAAAAACTTTTTTAACGGCAAACGCAACTTACTCAGTTACTACAGCAGGTGTAATTACATTTACACAAAATATAGTTACATGGTTTGGTAAAGATTCATTAACCTATACATTGCTAGATGTAGGAGGAGCTCAGTCAAACAAGGCATTGGTATATGTTACCGTATTAGCCGACCACGACCACGATGGCATTCCAAATAGTACCGACTTAGATGATGATAACGATGGAATATTAGATATTACAGAAGGAACTTCAGATAATGATAACGATGGCGTACCCAACAATTTAGATTTGGATAGCGATAACGATGGTATTACTGATGTAACAGAAGCTAATAATCCAGGCGCAGTTGATGCAAATGGAGATGGGGTAATAGATGGTTTTGTAGCAGACGTAAATGGAGTAGATGTTGCCCATACAGCAGGATTAGCACCACAAGATAAAGATGGAGATGGATTACCAAATTATTTAGATTTAGATGCCGATAATGATGGCATAGCTGATGTAATAGAAGCAGGAGGGATAGATGCAAACAATAATGGAGTACCCGATTCTTACACTGATACTGATGGAGACGGTTTATCTAACGTGGTAGATCCTACAACAGCGGGAACAAAGTTAACTATCGGAGATTTAGACGGAGATGGTTTACCAAATTACATTGACTTAGATAGTGATAACGATGGTATTGCTGATGCAATAGAAGCAGGCGGAACAGATGCCGACAACAATGGTTATGCAGGCACTGGGGCAAGCAATGCCCTAGTAGTTGGAGCAAATGGTTGGATAAACACTATTGATGGTAATGATGCAGGCATAGCTTTAGCAATACATAATAGTGATAAGAACGGTTTGCCAAATTATTTAGATAAAGATTCTGACAACGATGGTATATCTGATGCTACAGAATATTTTCAAGGAAACATAAGTGGATTAAATGATACCGAAAACGATGGTGTAGTAGATAATACAGCAGGTACAGGAACTGCAGGACAAGGCACATTTGCCGATACCGATGGCGATGGCTGGAGCAATTTAGTTGATGAGGTTACGGTTGTTTACAATGCACAACACAACGATGCCGACCACGACAAAGATAACGATGGAAAACCAAACTATATGGACATAGATTCGGATAGCGATGGTATTACTGATAGCCACGAAGCAGGATATTTTATACCCGATGCCGAAAACGATGGCATAGCAGCATCAAGCGGATTAGGAATGATAGCCGATGCCGATGGTGATGGCTTAGCCGATAGTTTTGATATAATGTCAAATACAGCAACTTACTTAGGAACAATGTATTCAGCACTATTTAACCAAGATAATGAGGGCGATGGATTAGAAAATTATTTGGATATAGATGCAGATAACGACGGAATAATTGATAACACCGAAGGACAAGCAACAAGTACATATACATTGCCAACAAACTTGGATACTGATGGCGATGGTTTAGATAATGCCTACGATGTAAACCAAAGGGGTGTAATAGTGGGTTATGTAAATATTGATGGAGGCTCAGCCCCCGATTATATAGATACAGACGCCGACAACGATGCCATTAATGACATTAAAGAAAACGTAGTGAGCGATGCCATAGATTTAGATATTGATAACAATGGCGTATTAGATGCAACTTCATTTATTGATGCTGATAACGATGGCTTAGCTGATGTTTTTGATGTAACATTAACAGCAACTACCAATTTAACTACCACAAATAATAATGCAACAAACGGAGGGCAGAATCCAACTACACAGCCCGACACTCAACAACCAGGCGCGGATAGAGATTGGAGAGATAACCTCGACGAAGATTTGGACGGTATAGCCGACAACTTAGATATTGATGATGATAACGACGGAATTACAGATGTATCAGAAGGCATGATTGATATTAATGCTAATGGTTTGCCTGATAATTTGGTAGATGCTGATGGAGACGGTATTGCTAATTGGAACGACTTAGATAGCGACAACGATGGTATTTCAGACGTGGTAGAAGCAGGAGGAAACGACCCCGATAAAGATGGTCACCCTGGCGTATCTACTGAAGGCATGCCAACAGCAGTTGATGCAAATGGTTTACCCACAATTTTAGTAGCAGTACCAGTATCAATATTAGATGCAGGCGATGACCTAGATGGAGACGGAAACCCAAACTTTTTAGATTTGGATAGTGATAACGATGGTATTCCAGATGTAATAGAAGCAGGAGGGATAGACCCCAATGGCGATGGTTATATTGGTGCAGGTGTTGCTAACGATGTGGATTCTGACGGATTATCGGATATTGTAGATACTATAAATGAATTATTGATAGATGGTTTACCAGGAAATAATGCAGGAGCATTAACCCCTATGACAGGTATTCCGTTACCAAATGCTGATTTTGACGGAGATGGAAACTTAAACGTGTATGACTTAGATAGTGATAATGATGGAGTAACCGACGTAATAGAAGCTGGAGGTACAGATACTGACGGAAACGGAATAATAGCCAGTGGTTTAGGAAACGCAGCCTTTAACGATACTGACGGAGATGGTTGGAACAATCCTGTAGATGCTGATAATGGAGGTACAGCTTTGGCGGTGCCAAATACTGATGAGATTGGCGGAGCAAACTTCTTAGACTTAGATAGCGATAATGATGGCATAACCGACATCCGCGAGAGTGAATTAAGCGACCCTGATAACAACGGAATAATAGGTACTGGTCCAAGTGCAACTATTATTGATGCTAACAATAATGGTTTGGAGGACAGTATGGAAAACGTTATATTAAGTTTACCAAACGCTGATGGTTCGGGCTTACCTAATTATGCCGATATAGACGCTGATAATGACGGAATAGTTGATGCTATAGAAGCCGTTGCCACAGGCACAACAATACCTAACTCAACTACAGATACCGATGGAGATGGAATTTCAGACGCCTACGACGCTAACTCTACTATAGGAGGTGTAGGTACAGTACCAGTAAATACTGATGGTGTAGATGTACCCGATTATACAGATTTAGATTCGGACAATGATTTAAAAACAGACGTAATAGAAGGAAACGATAATAATGGAGATGGAGTGGCAGACGTAACGTTAAGCGGAATAGATAAAGATAAAGACGGATTAGACGACGCCTTTGATAACAGTACAGCATTACCTACACCAAGCAACGGACAAACGTCAAGTTCATTTCCTAACCTAGATAATACAATTACACCAGAGCGCGATTGGAGAGAGATGTTGGATACTGACTTAGACGGTGTGCCAAATTTTGCAGATTTAGACGATGATAACGATGGTATATTAGATACTGTGGAAGGTATTGCAGACACAGACGCCGACGGAAAATTAGATAAAATAGATTTAGACAGTGATAACGACGGTATCACTGACGTTATTGAAGCCGGAGGATTTGATACTAACAACGATGGAATAGCAGGTGTAAGTCCTACAACTGTTAATGCTAATGGTCAGGTATTAATTGTAGGTACACCGGTGGCTTTAATTAACTTAAATACTGATGGAGATAATGTTCCAAATTCTAAAGATTTAGACGCAGATAACGACGGTATTTATGATGTAATAGAATCGGGTGCTAATTTGGTTGATGTAAACAACGATGGTGTAGTTGATGGTATAGACACAGATGGAGATGGTTTAATAAATGTTGCAGACTTAGACCCTAACACAACATTTGGCGGAGCTATTGCTGCAGTTCTTAACACTGATGGCGATGTATATCCAAATTATTTAGACTTAGATGCGGATAACGATGGTATATTAGACATAATAGAAGCAGGCACAAACTTACCAGACGCTAGCAATAACGGTATTGTTGATGGTATTGATAACGACGGCGACGGTTTGATAAATGTATTGGGATTAGATGGAAATGTTACGTTTGGTGGTACTAATACCGTAAAACCAAAAGATACTGATGGAGATGGCGTAACTAACATAAACGATTTAGATGCAGATAACGATGGTATTTATGATGTTACAGAAAATGGTAACTCAGTATTAGATACTGATGGAGATGGTATTGTAAACGGAACAGACACTGATAACGATGGTATTGTAAACGCAACAGGTATAGATACTAACACAATATTTGGTGGCACAACACTTGCCCCGCTTAATGCAGATAACGATACCAAACCAAACTACATAGATATAGATAGCGACAACGATGGTATTGCTGATGTTACAGAAAATGGCAACGTAACTTTAGATGCAAATGCTGATGGTATGGTAGATGGTACCGATTTAGACAAAGATGGTATTTTATCAAGCCTAGATAATAACCCATTATTTGGTGGTGCTACACAAGTAGTAATAAACACTGATGCAGATGCTAAAGCAAATTATTTAGATGTAGATGCTGACAACGATGGATTGTTAGATATAAATGAAGCCCAACAAACAATAGGAGCAACTACACCAATAGGGCTAGATAGCGACAACGACGGCTTAGACAATATCTTTGATAACTTAGCAACCGCTTTTGGTGGTGCAGGTTTAATACCATTAAATACGGATGTAGACACTAAAGAAAATTACATAGATATAGACAGCGATAATGACGGGATTACTGATGTAGTAGAAGCTGGAGGAATTGACCCTGATAACGACGGAGAACTAGGAACAGGAAATGCGCAGCCAGATACCGATAACGATGGCTGGATAGACACTGCCGATACTAATAACGGAGGTACAGCTTTACCAAACTCAGATACTGATAAGGACGGAAAAATAAACTATTTGGATATAGATGCAGATAACGATGGTATCATTGATAATGTGGAAGCGCAATTATCGGGTGCTGGTTATATTGCACCTTCAGCTAACGATACCGATTTAGATGGCTTAGATGATGCTTACGATCCAACAACCGCTGGAGGTATAGCTATGCCATTAACTAATATGGACACAGATACAAAACCCGATTATATAGACATAGACGCCGACAATGATGGTATTGTAGATAATGTAGAAGGACAATTTACCCTAAGTTATACTGCTCCAACAGGAACAGATACCGACGGAGACGGATTGGATAATGCCTATGATAATACTGCAAGTACTGGTATAATAGCAGTAAATACTGATGCTGTTGATATGCCAGATTATAAAGATATAGATACGGATAACGATGGATTAAGCGACTTAATTGAAGGTAACGACTTTAACAACGATGGTGCACCCGATGTACCATTTGTATTGCTAGATGCTGACAATGATGGTTTAGTAAATGCGTATGATTTAGATGGTGCCTCTACAATAAATACTGGAGGTGCAGGGAATAACGATACCCCAACATCATTCCCAGACGTACACGATGTAAACCCTGTACCTACATTAGAGCGCGACTGGAGAGAAATAAATGCTAAACCAACTGCTACTATTGATGTAGCAACAACCAACGAAGATACCCCAATAAACATAGCCGTATTAACCAACGATACCGACGCTGATGGACAAATAGTAACTTCAAACGTAAATGTAACAATTATAGATGCACCTAATCACGGTACAGCTTCAGTTGGCGCTAACGGAAGTATTAACTACACACCAAACGCTAACTTTAATGGTGTAGATACATTAATATACAATTACTGCGATACTGGTACACCAAAACAATGTGATACCGCTTTAGTAATTATAAATGTAAACTCTGTTAATGATATTATAGTAGCTAATAAAGATGTATTAATAACTAACGAAGATACTCCAGTTACAATAAATATATTGGGTAACGATACTGACGTAGATAACAACATTGATAAGGCTTCAGTAGTAATAACTAATGCTCCAAACCATGGCACTGTAACGGTAAATAATTTAGGTAATATTACTTATGTACCCAACAATGGTTACTTTGGTACAGATACATTAATTTATAATGTGTGCGACTTAGGAATACCAATCTATTGCGATACTGCTATGGTTATTATTAATGTAATATCAGTAAACGATAAACCTGTAATTGGAGATGATGCCGCTACAACAACTGAAGACACGCCTGTTGCTATAAACATATTAGGTAATGATACTGATGTTGATGGAGCTATTGTGCTGGCAAATGTTGTAGTGTTAGACTCTACTAATCATGGAACAATATTAATAAACTCTGCTGGAGTAGTAATTTACACGCCAAATTTAAATTACAACGGGCAAGATACATTAACCTATATATATTGCGATGGAGGAACACCAAGTATGTGCGATACAGCAATAGTAGTAATAACAGTAACACCCAAAAATGATGCGCCAGTAGCAGCATCAAATAGCGGAACTACATACGAAGATACACCATTAACCATAGCAATACTGGGTAATGATATAGACGTAGACAGCCCGTTACAATTGCCACACGCAAGTATGTTACCAGGAGCGCAAGCTACCAACGGAAAGGTTATATACAATGCAAATGGAACAGTTACTTATACGCCAAACGCTAATTACAATGGACCAGACTCGTTCATATATGAAATATGCGATAACGGCACACCACAGTTGTGTGATACTGCTATAGTGTATATAAATGTATTGCCAGTACCAAATGCTAAAAACGATACCGCAACTGTAAAAAATGGAACAAGCGTAGATATTCCATTATTAAAAAATGATGAAGGAGTAACCGAAGCCCCAGTTATTATTATCAATCCAGCACAAGGTACCGCAACGGTAACAAACGGTGTTATAACATATACGCCAAAACCAGGTTTTGTAGGAGTAGATTCTTTAGTGTACGTGGTATGTAATAATGTTGGCAAGTGTGATACCGCTATAATTTACATAACTGTAACCCGCCCTAAAGAGTTAAATGTACCAGAAGGTTTTAGTCCCAATGGCGACGGAGTAAATGATACGTTTGTGATACCAGGTATTGAGACTTACGCAACTACTACTATTAAGTTCTTTAATCGTTGGGGTAGTGTAGTATATGAAACTAGCAACTACCAAAATAATTGGAATGGTACAGGTAACAAAGGGCTGAAAATAGGTGGAGATGTATTACCAGTAGGTACTTATTTTTATATATTAGATTTGGGCGTTGCAGGCAGAGAAGTAATAAAAGGTTATGTATATATTAACCAATAATTAAATTGAAACAACTACTTGCACTTGTAATTATGCAAATAGCGGTTTTATATTTGGGCAGTCAATAAAAAACAGGAACTGGTAGAATAAAGAGTACAAATTAATAAAAAGAGATTATTTTTACAGCAAAACACCATTATATAATGAAAAAATTAGTACTATTAACCGCAGCAGTATTTGCTTTAAACGAAGTGCAAGCGCAGCAAGATGCAATGTTTACACATTATATGTACAACACCTTAGCAGTAAACCCCGCTTATGCAGGAAGCCGAGAAGCATTAACGATAACAGGCTTGCACCGCTCGCAGTGGGTAGGATTTGATGGTGCGCCAGTAACACAAACATTAACATTGCATAGCCCCATAGCGAATAATAAAATGGGCTTAGGATTATCAGTAGTGAATGATAAGATAGGGCCAACAGCCATGAAATCAGTTTATGCTGATTATGCGTATAAAATACAAGTAAGCGAAAAAGGCAAATTGGCATTTGGATTAAAAGCAGGTTTAAATGTAATGAGCAATAATTTATCTGCATTAAAAACTACTACAGTAGGCGATAACACTTTTGCCAGCGATGTAAAAAGCCAGTTACTCCCCAACTTTGGAGTAGGTGCTTACTACAGCCAAGAACGTTTTTATGTAGGGTTATCAACCCCTAGGTTGTTACAAAATAACTTTAAAAGCAATACTATAGGTAATACTTCAAGCACATCAAAAGAAAAACGCCACTATTTTTTAATAGCAGGAACGGTGTTTAACTTAAATCAAAACGTAAAATTAAAACCTACTACTTTTATAAAAGTAACACAAGCGGCACCATTAGAGGCCGATATAACCGCTACGTTTATATTCCACGATAGATTTAACATAGGTGCAATGTTTCGTACGGGCGATGCCTTGGGTATGTTGGTAGGGTATAATTTTACTGATCAGTTTATGGCAGGTTATTCGTTTGATTGGTCGTATGGCATAAAAACGTTTAAGTATAATCAAGGTAGCCATGAAATAATGTTGCGTTACGATTTGATATACAAGAGCAAGGATAAAATTAAATCGCCTCGTTATTTTTAATAACAGCAGTATTTATTTTACTTAATTCATTTCCATTAACACCTATCTATTTACATATACTTATGAAATTAAATACATTAATTAATTATACCTTAGCAGTAAGTTTATTAGCAAGTACGGCTATTGCACAAACACGCACAATAAAAAAAGGCACAAAATATTACAACAACTATTCGTATAGCAAAGCCATAAAAAAACTAGAACCATTAACAGAAAAATCTACTGAAGTTAACCGAAAATTGGCAGACAGTTATATGCGCTTAGGCAATGTAGAAAAAGCAGAAAGCTATTATGCCACTGTAGCTAATGCGCCCGATGCTACTCCTGCCGACGCATACAATTATTTTTACGTATTGCGCAGTGTAGGTAAATATACGGAGTCGGAAACATGGATAAAAAAGTTTCATAGCAACATAGCTACTGATAGCCGAGGTATAGAATACACCAACAACATAGGTAGTTTTACTAAATTAAAAACGGACGAAGGACGTTTTAAAATTAAGAACCTAGAAATGAATAGCGCGCAACAAGAGTTTGGGGCAACGTATTATAACAAGCAAATAGTGTATGCTTCTACACAGCGTGTTGTACAATCGCAGGTACGCACGTGGAACGGTAACGATAAAAATTTTTTGAATATGTATGTGGCTGATAGGGCTACAGATAACGAACTATTAAAAAGTGTTGAGTTTAGTAAAAGTATTAACAAAAAATATCACGAAGGTCCAGCCAGCTTCAGTACCGATGGTAAGTTTATGGTATTTACCCGTGATAATTATGAGAATAAAAGTAGTGATGGAGTAAAGAAACTTCAATTGTTTTCATCAGAATTAAAAGAGGATAAATGGACAAAGCCAGAAGCATTTACTTTTAACAATAAAGAATATTCAACAGGGCATCCAAGCTTAACGGCCGACGGTAAAACAATGTATTTTGCAAGCGATATGCCGGGAGGTAAAGGCGGGGCAGACTTATACAAAACAACTAGAGGAACTGATGGAGTGTGGACTGCGCCCGAAAATTTAGGAACTAAAATAAATACAGAGGGCAACGAAATATTTCCAAGCATACACAAAGACGGCTTATTGTTTTTTGCAAGTAACGGACACGTAGGTTTAGGAGGTTTAGATGTATTTGTAGCGCAACTGAAAGACGGCAAAGCAATTAAATTACAAAACGTAGGAACACCAATAAACGGTACTAAAGACGATTTTGCGTTTATATTAGACGATGACCAAAAAGGCGGTTATTTTTCATCGAATAGAACAGACGGAAAAGGCGATGATGATATTTATAGTTATTCGTTATTTAAACCATTTAAGTTTGGTAAACAAATAAAAGGAGTAGCCAAAGACAAGACAGGCACACTACTAGCCAACACCAAAGTAAATTTGTACGATGGAAAAGGTAAAGTGGTAGAAACGATAGTTACTAGTGCCGATGGAGCGTATTTGTTTAACGTAGATGATGACGATGTATATAAATTAGATGGAGTAAAAGATAAATATTTTGAAGGAAAAAACACTGCCGACACTAAAGATAAAGACGTAATAGAAGCCGATGTAATACTAGAGAAAGACCCAGGTAATGCCTTATGCTTATTAGTAACTGAAGGAAAAACGGGTGCACCTGTGGAAGGCGTAAAAGTAAAAGTAACAGACCTTAAAACAGGCGAAATATTTATACAATACGTAACCACAACTACAGGCATTGAGTTAAAAGCATTGATAGGAAAGAAATTGAACGACCAATTAACTTATAAAATAGAATTGGTCAAAGAAGGATATTTTCCAAAGGTAGTAACGTTTAACCACACCATAATAAAACCAGGAGTAGTAAACGTACACGAGTTAATGAGCGGTAGCTTAAGTATGGACAAAGAAGTAAAAGACTTGAGAGATTTAGTAGTAATAAATGATATTCGTTTTGATGTAAATAAATTTAATATTCGCCCTGATGCAGCTATAGAGTTGGACAAAGTGGTAGAGGTAATGAACAAGTATGCGGGTATGGAAGTAGAGCTGGGAGCACATACAGATTGTAGAGCACCAATAAAGTACAACGAAACGTTGAGTGATAAACGAGCTAAAGCTAGTGCTGCTTACATAAAAGCGAAAATAAGTAATCCTTTACGTATTTATGGTAAGGGTTATGGCGAGAGCGTATTATTGAATGATTGTGCGTGTGAGGGTAAAGTAAAATTTACCTGTACAGAGGAAGAACACCAAAAGAATAGAAGAACAGAATTTAAGATAATCTCTATGGGAAGTGGTGCCGATAAAGTTGATGTAATAAATAACAGCACCAATAGTTTTGATAAAAAACTAGAGGTTAAGAAAAAGAAGTAGGGGCAACTTAATGGTATCAAATAATTCATAAGCATTTGTAAACTATGTAGTTTACAAATGCTTATGAATTTAAGATAGATAATGTTTGTAAGGGGCGTAATACCAAATATAAATTGTAAAAAGCACAATTTTTTTATTTTGGGGAATGAACAAAAAAAGGCTAATTATTTTATCATTTTGAAATTTGGTATAGGCTTCTTTTTTATAATATTTACAATTATGTTTTGCAGCTGCACAGTCACTCAATTTTTCTACGTTGTATGTACTATTGCGTTGCTTTACAACATCTTTTTAAGGCGCTAACTATTGTTTATAGTTTTTAATTGTTTTTTAAAATTTGCCTACAATTACTTCAAACGGCGTTTACAAATTTATATTACCCGTTTGGCTAATTTTACTGCTTGTAACAAATGTTTTAGAGTTGTATAATAGGGTAGCGTCGGGTTGTTAATTAACTTCATTGCTTTTATTGCAACACTATAACTAAATCAGAGTATTTGTGCATTGCTAATAGTGGGTAAGGCTAAAAGTAATAAAGCTAATAAACTATGTTTTATTATACTAACACTTACGCTTTACATTATACGTTCTACACGCAATACAAACTCTACGTTGCGTTCTTTATCTTCGCTAAGTCCTTCTGTACTAACACTTACGAGGCTGCGTAGGTTATTTTTAAATAATATTTTTTTAACATTATCCAAACTAAAACGTTGTACTTTTTCGTCTTTAATAATTCCGTTACCAAACTTAATGCGCTTAGCTTGCTCAAACTGTGGTTTTACCAATATAATTAGTTCTGTTTTTTCATGCACAAAACTTGCTAAGGCTTCTACTATTGCTTCTATATTAATAAATGACACATCTACTACTACATAATCAAATTTTGTTTTGGTTTCAAAAGTGCGTATGTCTTGGTTTTCGTGCCACGTAACCTTATTATTATTTTTAATGGTATTGTGTAGTTGATTACAACCTACATCAACACAAGTTACGTGTTTAGCACCGTGTTGCAGCGCGCAATCGGTAAAACCACCTGTACTTGCGCCTACATCAAGCACTGTTTTGTTTTCAAAATTTAAACCAAATGTGTCTATGGCTAGCTTTAGCTTGTCGCCCCCACGGCTTACGTAACGCAATGGAGGAGCCGATAATTTTACCAATGTTTCGTCCTCCACATCAAACGATGCTTTGGTTATAATAACACCATTGTAGGTTACTAATTTTTTGGTTAAAGCTAATTGTGCTTTAGTGCGCGATTCTATTAAACCAAGCGTTACAAGGACAGTATCTATTCTCATTGAGTAATGTAAAGGTTTAAGTTAAATGTAATTATTATAATAACGAATAACCAACTGCTACCCGATACTTGCAAAGTAACACAATAAAAGGGCAAATTGTAAGTAAGTAATAAAGTATTTTAATTAAAAAAACCACCCCAATTAAAAAACAAAGTGTATTTAAAAACTTGTTTTACACTACATTAATTTATCAAATAGTGCGTTCAGATACAGAAATTTTAAATTTTGATAGTAGTTCATAGTCTAGCTATACAAAGTAAGGATAACTGTTTTATAAGCATAGCTAAAACTTTAAATTAGCTCTATACTAAAATGTTACATTTGTAATTAAATAAACACATTACAAATGACTATAAAAATTGGCATTTTGCGTGAGCAGAAATCCCCCCCTGATAAGCGAGTAGCATTTACTCCCGAACAATGTAAAATTATAAATACCGAATACAAAAACGATGTACTTATAGTAGCGCAACCAAGTGCTATACGCTGCTATACCGATGCTGAATATATTGCTTGCGATATAACATTACAAGAAGATTTGAGCGACTGCGATGTACTAATGGGCATAAAAGAAGTACCTAAAACTGCCCTTATTGCTAATAAAAAATATTTCTTTTTTTCGCATACCATTAAAGCGCAAGTACACAACAAAAGTTTAATACAAGCCTTAATTGCCAAAAAAATTGAAATGGTGGATTACGAAACGCTGGTAGATGAAAATATGTTTAGAGTAATTGGCTTTGGGCATTATGCGGGCATTGTAGGGGCATACAACGGTTTGCGTGGTTATGGTTTAAAATATAAAATGTTTGATTTAAAACCTGCAAACCTTTGCTACGACCGCACGGAGCTACATCGTGAATTAGAAAAAGTAAAACTAAGCAACATTAAAATAATAGTTACAGGTAATGGTCGTGTGGCTAATGGTGCTATAGAAATACTGGGAATACTAGGTATACGTAGGGTTACAGCATACGAGTTTACACACAACACTTACCGTGAGGCGGTATATACGCAACTACATTCGGCTGATTATAACGAAGCTAAGAATGGTGCAGAATGGAATACAAGCAAATTTTTTAAAGATCCAACAGAATACAACAGTACGTTTAACAAATACACCAAATACTGCGACTTGCTCATGCACTGCTCGTTTTGGGACCCACGTGCGCCACGTTTATTTACCAAAGAAGAAATGAATAATCGCGATTTTAAAATAAGTGTAATAGCCGATATTACTTGCGATATTGACGGCTCTATACCTAGTACACAACGCCCTACTACAATAAATACTCCGTTCTTTGGTTATAACCCAAGTACGCAACACGAAGACGAAGCCTTTGCACCACATACCATAACCGTAATGGCGGTAGATAACTTGCCTTGCGAATTGCCTCGAGATGCAAGCGAAAATTTTGGCAAAGAATTAATAGAGCGTGTACTCCCTGCCATTATTAACGATACTGATAATTTGCTAGAACGAGCATCAATAACCAAACATGGCGCATTAATGCCTCGCTTTGAATATTTGCACGATTACGCTTTTAATTAATAAGTAACCAATAAAAAATGCACCCTAAGTTAAATGTAGTAATAATAGGCTGTGGCAATGTTGGACACCAGTTAGCATTAGCAATTGATGGTAGCGAACATACCAAAGTAGTACAAGTAATAAGCCGAAACGCACACAAAGCTCGCGCACTTGGCGAGCTCATTAACTGTGCGTACACGCCGCATTTGGCACACATTAATTTGGAAGCGCACGTGTATTTGTTTTGTATAAGTGATAGCGCACTAACAGATGTGGTGGCGCAAGCTAATTTGCTCACATTAACCAATAGGCTTATTGTACATACATCGGGGAGTGTGGCTATGAATGCGCTACTCCCATACTCTACCAACGTAGGGGTGCTATATCCATTACAAACTATGAGTACTACGCATAATGTAGATATGAGCGTAAGCCCTATTTTTATTGAGGGTAACAGTGCACAAAACTTACATACGATTAATATATTAGCATCTGCCATATCCACGCAAGTGCAAGCTATAAATAGCGAAACCCGTGCTAAATATCACGTTGCTGGCGTTATGGTAAATAATTTTGTAAACCATATTATGTACAAAGCTACAGAGTTGTGTGTGGCTAATAACCTAGATGCTGATTTGCTAATGCCGCTATTGCACGAAACCATAAATAAGCTACATACCAATACGCCCTACGACGCACAAACAGGACCTGCACGCCGAAACAACACCGAAATAATAGAAAAACATTTGCTTTTTTTGCAAAGTAACAAAGCATTACACGATATTTACAGCACAATAACACAAAGTATTATAAAAACGTATAACTCATAACCAACGATATAAAATAAAATTATGGCTAAAATAGCACTTATTACAGGTATTACAGGGCAAGATGGTTCGTACCTTGCCGAATTATTATTAAGCAAAGGTTACATAGTACATGGGGTTAAACGTCGCAGTTCGTCGTTTAATACACAACGTATAGACCACCTGTATCAAGACAAGCACGAGGGCAATGGTAATTTTCACTTGCACTACGGCGACCTTACTGATAGTACTAATTTAATTAGAATAGTGCAAGAAACACAACCCGACGAAATATATAACCTAGCAGCACAATCGCACGTTATGGTAAGTTTTGAAACGCCAGAATACACTGCTAACTCTGATGCTTTGGGTACATTGCGATTGTTGGAAGCAATACGTATTTTAAAACTAGAAAAGAAGACCAAATTTTATCAAGCATCAACATCAGAGTTGTATGGTTTAGTGCAAGAAGTACCACAAAGAGAAACCACACCGTTTTATCCACGTAGCCCTTATGGCGTAGCCAAATTATATGGATATTGGATAGTGAAAAATTACCGTGAAGCCTATGGTATGTTTACTTGCAACGGAATATTATTTAACCACGAAAGCCCTGTACGTGGCGAAACATTTGTTACTCGTAAAATAACAATGGCAGTGGCGAATATCAAATTGAACAAACAAGAAAAACTACACATAGGTAACCTTGATGCAGAGCGCGATTGGGGCCATGCCAAAGATTATGTAGAGGGTATGTGGCTAATGATGCAACACGACACGCCCGATGATTTTGTACTAGCTACAGGTATAAAAATAACCGTACGTAAGTTTATAGAAATGGCATTTGCACACACAGGTGTAACCGTGCAATGGCAAGGCGAAGGCGTAAACGAAAGAGGAATAAATGCTGCCACAGGTAAAGAGATAGTAGCAATAGACCCACGTTATTTCCGCCCTGCCGAAGTAGAACTATTAGTAGGCGATGCCACCAAAGCCAAAACACTACTGGGCTGGACACCAAAACATACCGTAGAACAATTGTGTAAAGACATGGTAGAAAGCGACTTAAAATTGTGTGCTGCGGGTGGGCATTAATGAAGTTAAAAAATTAGTTGTTAAAATAGTTAAACAACCCACACTATGAACCTCGAAGAACTCATCAACGCATCGGAAACCCGCATATTTAAAGCGGTATTCCCCAATACTACTAACCACTACGACACTTTGTTTGGTGGAACTGCCATGCACCTTATGGACGAAGTAGCATTTATAACTGCTACACGCTTTGCACGCAAAATGTGTGTAACGGTATCGTCGGACAGAATAGATTTTAAGCAACCTATACCAGCAGGCACTATTATAGAATTAATAGGGCGTGTGTCCAAAATTGGCAACACCAGCCTCGATGTAAAAGTAGAAATATACATTGAAGAAATGTACAGCACCAAACGCCTAAAAGCCATTACAGGAAACTTTACATTCGTAGCCTTAGATGAGCACAAAAAACCAACCAAAGTGGTTAATTTATCTAACTAATATCCATCTCATAAATCAATTATAACAATGATAAAAGACATTGCATTAAAACACATACACGAAGCTCTAGGAGCTAAAATAGTACCATTTGCAGGTTACAATATGCCTGTACAATACTCAGGCGTAAACGATGAGCACAACACCGTGCGCACTGCTATGGGCGTGTTTGACGTAAGCCACATGGGCGAGTTTTTCTTAAGTGGAGATAAGGCCTTAGACCTTATACAATTGGTTACTAGCAACGATGCTAGCAAATTGGTTGATGGGCAAATACAATACAGTTGCTTACCCAATAACGAAGGTGGTATTGTGGACGATTTGTTGGTGTATCGTATTAATGCTACTCAATATTTATTGGTGGTAAACGCAAGTAATATTGATAAAGATTGGACGTGGATAAGCCAGCACAATTGCTTTGATGTAACTATGGTAAACCGCAGCGAAGAGTACAGTCTGCTTGCCGTACAAGGTCCTAAAGCTATACTAGCATTACAAAAATTAACTGCAGTAAATTTATCAGCCATTCCGTATTACAATTTTAAAATTGATACTATGGCAGGCTTATCAAATGTTATTATAAGTAATACAGGCTACACAGGTTCGGGCGGATTTGAGATATATGTAAAAAATGCCGATGCCGAAAAAATGTGGAACGCCATAATTGAAGCAGGTGCTGAATACGGTATAAAACCAATAGGTTTAGCAGCACGCGATACATTGCGTTTGGAGATGGGTTTTTGCTTATACGGTAATGATATAAACGACACCACGTCGCCCATTGAAGCAGGTTTGGGTTGGATAACTAAGTTTACCAAATCGTTTGTAAACGATGCGCATCACAAAGCCATAAAAGAAAACGGTGCTACCAAAAAGTTAGTAGGTTTTAAAATGATAGACCGTGGTATTCCTCGCCACGATTACGAATTACTTGATGCCGAAGGTAATAACATAGGTATAGTAACGTCAGGTACACAATCGCCAAGTTTGCAAAAAGCAATAGGTATGGGCTATGTAGCGGCTGCCTTTGCCAATGAAGGAACTGAAATATTTGTAAACATACGCAATACACCCATAAAAGCGGTGGTGGTTAAGTTTCCTTTTTACAAAGACAGTCCAAATAAATAATATGTTAAAAAAAGAGCTGATTTAAATTTTTTCAAAGTTAAATCAGCTTTTTTTATCAAATAGAAATACATTAAATAAAATGTTTAAAAAAAAGTGATTTTGGCGGGAATCGAACCCGCATCAAAAGATTCGGAATCTTTTATACTATCCATTATACTACAAAATCAAAAAAATATTTTTTTTACAACTCTTCTGCTTGCACACTTTCTACTTCAGGTATTAACCGTTTAAGTAAACCTTCAATACCTGCTTTCAATGTCATTTGCGACGATGGGCAACCGCTACACGAGCCTTGCAAAGCTACAGTAACAACGCCGTCTTTAAACGAACGAAACGTAATAGCTCCACCATCTTGCTCAACTGCAGGTTTTATATATTCGTTTAGTACATCAACTATTCGCATATCTATTTCTTCTACTATGGTGCTTTTTATTATGCTTTGGTGCAGCGTATTGGGGTTGTCGGTTATTTTTGGCAACTCGTTTAACACTGTTCCATTATTGGTAAAATATGTTTTCAAAAAATCACGTAATTCGTTCATCACGTCTGACCACTCTATAGCATCAACCTTAGTAATAGACACATAGTTATTGGATATAAATATGTTTTTTACAAACGGAAATTCAAACAGTTTTTGTGCTAATGGAGCACCTTTACAAAACTCTACACTAGGAAATTCTAACTGAATACCACCTTCCAAAAGCAGCTTATTTATCACAAATTTTAATGCCGCAGGATTAGGTGTTTGCTCTGCATACACAACGATAGGGGTTATAGTAGTTTCCATGTTTTTTTTAGTAATTAAATGTTTAATATTTAAGTGCAAATATACGCATCAAACGTTAATTGTAATTTTATAAAACAGTATGTTTTTTCAATCTAATTTTTTAATTATATTTGCAATTCAAAATTTAAAAAAAGCTACCAACAATCAAACTCATTAAAAGTTGGTATAATGTATAACCAGTTGTTGCAAAATTTTAGTTTGATTTATTTGCTCAACATTAAAAACAAAAAAGACAACAATGTCTGACTTAAAAAAAATTGTTCCTATTGCTGATTTCGACTGGAACACAATTGGAAAAAAAGCTGAATTATATTCGGCAGACGAACAAGCTCGCTTAGAAAATTTATTAAGTGGTTCACTAACACAAGTACAAGAGCGCACAGTTGCCGAAGGTACTGTAGTAGCCCTTACCGACAAGGACGTAGTTGTTAATATCGGTTACAAATCGGACGGAGTAATTTCTCGTGGAGAATTACGTTACAACGAAGATTTGAAAGTAGGCGATGTAATAGAAGTATATATTGAAAACCAAGAAGATAAATTAGGTCAATTAGTATTATCTCACAAGCATGCGCGTAGCTTACGCTCATGGGAGCGTGTAACTACTGCATTGGAAACTAACGAAGTGATAAAAGGGTATGTAAAATGCCGAACCAAAGGTGGTTTAATAGCTGATGTATTTGGTATTGAAGCATTTTTACCAGGTTCTCAAATTGATGTTAAACCTATCCGCGATTACGACGTATACGTAGGTAAAACTATGGAGTTCAAAGTGGTGAAAATCAACAACGAATTTAAAAACGTAGTAGTATCGCACAAAGCATTAATTGAAGCAGAAATAGAATTACAAAAAGCGGAGATTATATCTAAATTAGAAAAAGGACAAGTATTAGAAGGTGTTGTTAAAAACATTACTTCGTACGGTGTATTTATAGATTTAGGTGGAGTGGATGGTTTAATACACATTACGGACTTATCATGGGGTCGCATAAACCACCCAGAAGAAGTAGTAGCGTTAGACCAAAAAATTAACGTAGTAATACTTGATTTTGACGATGCTAAAAAACGTATTGCTTTAGGTTTAAAACAATTAAGCGCACACCCTTGGGATGCACTTGGTGCTGACCTTAAAGTAGGCGACAAAATAAATGGTAAAGTAGTAGTAATAGCTGATTACGGCGCATTTATAGAAGTTATACCAGGTGTTGAAGGTTTAGTACACGTAAGTGAAATGAGCTGGAGCCAACATTTACGTAGCGCACAAGACTTTATGAAAGTAGGCGAAGTAGTAGAGGCACAAGTATTAACACTTGACCGCGAAGAACGTAAAATGAGCCTTGGTGTAAAACAACTTACACCAGACCCATGGGCTATAGTTGCTGGTAAATATCCAGTAGATTCTCAGCACAAAGGTATTGTACGTAACTTTACTAACTTTGGCGTATTTGTTGAATTAGAAGAAGGTATTGATGGTCTTGTTCACATTAGCGATTTATCGTGGAGCAAAAAAATTAAGCATCCAAGTGAGTTTACTAAAGTAGGCGATATATTAGATGTAAAAGTATTGGAAATAGACGGCGAAAACCGTAGAATTAGTTTAGGACACAAACAATTAGAAGAAAACCCTTGGGACGTATTTGAAACTGTATTTGCCTTAGATTCAATACACGAAGGTACTATTATGAGTGCTAACGAAAAAGGTGCTTTGGTTATGATGCCTTATGGTGTTGAAGCATTTGCTCCTAACAAACATTTAACTAAAGTAGATGGTACTACTGCAGGTGTAGATGCTACGTTAGAATTTAGAGTAATAGAATTTAGCAAAGAAAGCAAAAAAATAATCGTATCGCACGCTCGCATACACGAAGAAGCATCAAACGCTGAACGTGTGGAGGAAAAAGAACGTAAAACAACTGAACGCGACGAACAAAAGAAAGCAGTAAAGAAATTAAAAGACAATGTTGAAAAAACAACATTAGGAGATATTTCAGCACTATCTGACTTACGTAGCAAGATGGAAAATTAATAATTAGAGGTAAACTCTTATTAAACAAGTCTTAACAAAGCCCCGCTAACGAAAGTTAGCGGGGCTTTGTTGGTTAGTATGAAGAACCTTTACTAACAAAACAAACACTCGTTTCACAAACTGTACGAGGTATAAAGCAGTTACTAATTTTAATATCCTAAACTTTTCAACAACCTCAATTATTTGCATAGTATAGCTTAATTTCACACACCTATTATTTAAGCTAACACACCGCACTATGTATTTAATATTTGACACCGAAACCACAGGTTTACCAAGAGATTACAACGCACCCCTAACCGATTTTGATAACTGGCCGCGTATGGTGCAAATAGCTTGGCAATTGCACGATAAGGACGGTACGGCTATTGAATACAAAAACTATATAGTAAAGCCCGAAGGGTTTACCATACCCTTTAACTCAGAGCAAATACACGGTATATCTACTGCCAAAGCCCTTGCCGAAGGTTTACCTTTGGTAGAGGTAATGGCAGAGTTTAGCAAGGCTGTTGAACGTGCCAATTATCTAGCAGGACACAACATTGAGTTTGACTTAAATATATGCGGCGCCGAATATTTGCGTATAGCGCAAAAAAATATCTTAACCGAAAAAAAAGCCATTGATACCAAAGACGAATCTACCGATTACTGTGCAATACCAGGTGGTAGAGGTGGTAAATTCAAATGGCCAAAGTTAGAAGAACTACACCGAAAATTATTTAACAAAGGCTTTAGCGAAGCCCACAACGCCTGTGCCGACGTGGAAGCTACCACACGTTGCTTTTTTGAATTGTGCCGCTTAGGGGTTATTAAACGTGATGATATAGCCATAACACAAGCGGCTATGTTGCACTTAGACGAGATAGCGCCACTTATACTCAACTCATTAAACAGTAAAGACGATAGCCACGCAACGGTTGTAAACACTAACGTTACAGAAACTACGACGCAGAATGTCGTGGTTAAAAACGTACAGTTTTCGCACTTACACAACCACTCGCAATTTTCGGTATTGCAAGCTACCACAGCCGTAAAAGCCTTAATAGCAAAAGCTGCAGAGTACAACTGCCCTGCCGTGGCGCTTACCGACCAAGGTAATATGTACGGTGCGTTTTTGTTTTGGAAAGAGATTGATGGGCACAATAAAAAAATAAAAGAATACAATGCAAGCATTGATAGTGGCGCAACACAAGGCGAACCTAAGCACCAATTAAAAGCAATAATTGGTTGCGAATTAAACGTGTGTAAAGACCGCCACAACAAAAAAGTGCAAGACAATGGCTATACGCAAGTACTATTAGCTAAAAATAAAGAGGGCTATCAAAACCTTGCAAAGCTAAGTTCTATAGGGTTTTTGGAGGGTTCGTACTACGTGCCTCGTATTGATAAAGAGTGTTTGGTAAACTATACAACGGGCTTAATAGCCACTACAGGTTCATTAACAAGTGAGATACCAAGCCTTATACTTAATGTAGGCGAAACTCAAGCAGAGGAGGCTTTTCAGTGGTATTTGAAATTGTTTGGCGATGATTTTTATGTAGAATTAAACCGACATAACTTGCGTGAAGAAGATCACGTAAACACCATACTGATGGGTTTTGCAACAAAGTATAACGTAAAATATTTTGCAGCCAACAACAATTATTATTTAGATAAAAAAGGCGCAAAAGCCCACGATGTATTGCTGTGTGTAAAAGATGGAGAAAAGGTTAGTACACCTATAGGCAAGGGGCGCGACTTCCGTTTTGGGTTCGCCAACGACGAGTTTTATTTTAAATCGCCACAAGAAATGTCTACCCTGTTTGTAGATATGCCCGAAGCCATAAGTACCACACAAGAAATTGTAGATAAAATAGAAACCTACAAATTAGGGCGAGATATATTGTTGCCTAAGTTTAAAATACCCGAAGAGTTTATAGATGAGCGAGACAATGACCCTAACGATGATGGCAAAGGCATACGTGGCGAAAATGGGTATTTGGCCCACCTTACATGGGTAGGAGCAGCTAAGCGTTACCCCGAAATGACCCCTGAAATAAAAGAACGTATTGATTTTGAATTAGCTACCATTATTAAAATGGGCTTCCCTGGTTATTTTCTTATTGTATCAGATTTTACTACCGAAGCGCGCAGGTTAGGCGTTTCTGTTGGGCCTGGGCGTGGTTCGGCAGCAGGTTCTGCCATTGCGTATTGCTTGGGTATAACCAACGTGGATCCTATTAAGTACGATTTGCTCTTTGAGCGTTTTCTTAATCCCGATCGTATTTCTATGCCCGATATTGATATAGATTTTGATGACGAGGGACGTGCTTCGGTAATAGATTATGTAATAAAAAAATACGGTACTAACCAAGTAGCACAAATAATTACTTATGGTACTATGGGCGGTAAATCGGCTATTAAGGACGCTGCACGTGCATTGGACTTACCGTTGGAAGAGGCAAATAAACTCGCCAAACTATTTCCCGAAAATCCCGCAGCATCATTACGAGGATTATTAAAAGTAGGTGGCATTGAGGCTAAATTATTAGAGAAATTAAAAGAGCGCAAAGAACATTTAGAACAAGCCGAGGTATTTATAAAAATAGCACAAGGCACTGATGCGCAAGCCGAAACACTTCGCCAAGCTTTGGAAATAGAGGGGTCGGTACGTAACACAGGTACGCACGCTTGTGGTGTAATTATAACGCCCGACGACATTACCAAATACGTACCTATAGCCAAAGCCAAAGATTCGGATATGTTGGTTACACAGTTTGACAACTCGGTGGCAGAGTCCGCAGGATTGCTCAAAATGGATTTTTTGGGCTTACGTACACTCACGGTTATTAAAGATGCGCTAACGCTCATTAAACAACGTTTTAAAATTGATATAGACATAGACAACATTCCGCTCGATGATCCCAAAACCTACGCAATGCTACAACGTGGCGAAACCAACGGTATATTTCAGTTTGAAAGTGCGGGTATGCAAAAATATTTAAAGGAATTAAAACCCGATGCCTTTAGCGATTTAATAGCCATGAATGCCTTGTATCGCCCAGGTCCTATTGCTTATATACCAAGTTTTATCAAACGTAAACATGGCAAGGAAGAAGTGGTGTACGACTTACTAGGCATGGACGAATATTTAAAGGAAACCCATGGTATTACGGTATATCAGGAGCAGGTAATGCGTTTGTCGCAAAAATTAGCCAACTTTACCAAAGGCGATGCCGACGTGCTGCGTAAAGCTATGGGTAAAAAAGATAGACCAATGTTGGATAAACTAAAGCCCCAGTTTTTGGACGGTTGCAAGGCAAATAATCACGACCTTAAAGTGGCAGATAAAGTATGGACAGATTGGGAAGCCTTTGCATCGTATGCGTTTAACAAATCGCACAGTACGTGCTATGCGTTTGTGGCGTTTCAAACTGCATATTTAAAAGCAAATTATCCAGCCGAGTTTATGGCAAGCACACTTAACCACTCGGGTGCGATAGAAAAAATTACGTTTTTTATGGAGGAATGCAAAGCCATAAACATACCTGTGTTAGGGCCCGATGTTAATGAATCGCAAGCACGTTTTTCGGTTACACCCAAAGGTGTAATACGCTTTGGATTGGGCGCTATTAAAGGTGTGGGCGAAAATGCCATACAAGAAATGATAACGCAACGCAATGCCGAAGGTGCTTTTAAATCGCCGTTTGATATTGCTAAACGTACTACAAGCAAAACCGTTACCAAAAAATCGTACGAGGCACTGGCGTATGGCGGTGCGTTTGATTGTTTTGAAAACATACACCGTGCACAATATTTTAATACTGAAAAAGAGGGTACATCAGCCATTGAAAAAATAGTAAAATTTGCCAACAGCAATGCCGAAGATAAAGGCCCAAGTTTGTTTGACGAAGATGTGCAAACACAGCTACCAGAGCCTGTAATAGCGCCTTGCGAGCCATGGGGTAATTTGGAAAAATTGCGTTACGAAAAAGAAGTAGTAGGTATGTATTTATCGGGCCATCCGTTGGATACATTTAAGTTGGAAATGCAAAAATTTTGTAACACACCACTAAACTCACTTAAAGAATTAGACAAACTGCGCAACAAAGAATTAACCTTTGCAGGCATTGTTACCAGTGTAAACCATCGCACTACTAAAACAGGCAAACCCTTTGGGATATTGATGATTGAGGACTTTGACAACGCCACCGAAATAGCATTGTTTGGACAAGATTATATGAAGTTTAAACATTTTTTAATACCCGAAATGTTCTTACACATAAAAGCCAAAGCCGAACCCAAATGGAACACCGAAGACCTTGGCTTGGTAATAACACACATAGAATTGTTGGACGATATACGTGATAAACTCGTAAAAAAACTCACGCTACAAGTAAACCTTAATGTGGTGGACGAAGTATTTGTAACCAACCTAAAAGCCGCTTGCGAAAACCACTTAGGGCAATGTGCGCTTGAGGTAGAAGTGTATGATGAGGAAACAAAAACATACATAAACCTTACGGCATTAAAACTAAAAGTAAACCCTACCAACGACCTTATGCTAACTATACAACAGTTTGCCACAGGTGTTAATTTTGAAATAAACAAAAGCAAAGGCGATAGTTATTTTGCAGCGCAAGAACGTGTGCAAGCTGCATTAATTATAAACACTGATACTACAGAGGACGAGTTAGTGTTAGACGATATAGAGGATATGAATGAGTAGCAAGGTATGCGGAAACTCGCAGTGCTTTTTTGCAAACCCTGCCTCTGCAATACCATTATTTACTAGTATTACAGCTCTTATTTAGATTAATTGCAATTAAAAATACGTTTTTGCCAAAAATCCCAATTATTATGAACAAAAATTTAACCAAAACCCAAGAACTATTTATAGTTTTTTATTTAACCACAAGTAGAGTTTTGAATACTTAACGAAGTTACCACTTCTCTCATTATAACCTTATTATAAAACCTGTGGTGAGCGAAGCCGAACCATTAAAACTGAGTAACAATACGCTGATACTTCGGCTCCGCTCAGTAACCAGCTTAACAATTGAAACACCACCACCAACTATTTAAACGTTGGAACACTTACAGCAACAGGGGAAATATCATAGTTTATATAAGTCTATTTTTATTGGAGCTTTGTTTGCAGATGTCTCTAAAATAGGAATGCAAAATTCATTTTCATATACTATCAAATTTCTAATTTTAAAAGAAGGATAATCAACTATTTCTTTAGTTAAAATTGATTTAGCGTCAAAGGTTGGAGCATAATTCACAATGTATAAATATTTAGTGTTATTCTTCATGCAAATACACTCAACACCTATGTAATCATCTAATTTTAATTCTAACTCTTTTGTATTTGAATCAATACTTTCTAGTTCTATTTTTAGGGTATTAATATTTTTCATTGTGATTAAATCTGAAAAAATATTTTCAATCCGTTGAATATTTTTGATTTCAATTTTCCCTTTTAAAAAAACGAGTGTGTTTTTAACATCATTTAATTCATTTTTGGAAGTATCAAACTCTGAACTAAAAAAAGATTTCATTAAGTTAAAAAAAGACATCTCCTAATGTTTAAATTTACTTAACATATAGTTCATGCCCTTTTCCCCGTTCCCGCAAGTGTTCCATAGCTTATTATTAAATTGGTTGGCTTTCGCAAGTGTTAAGTTGGTTACTGAGCGGAGCCGAAGTATCAGCGTCACTTGTGAGTATATATAGTAGAAGTTTACAACTTCGTTAGACTTTATTACCATTACTTTTTTTTTAAAACAAAGTTATAACTCTTTCTCATTGTTAGACTATTTAAAAATTAGCATTGTGTATTTTTTTAAAACAGTATCGCTTTTTGTGTTGTATTTACGAAGTTGCCACTTCTCTCATTATAACCTTATTATAAAACATGTGGTGAGCGAAGCCGAACCATTAAACCTATAATAAACTTCTACCATATACACTCACAACCGGGGCTTTTCTGCCGAGCTCACGAAACCAAAGTTTAAAACTTGTGGTTAGCGAAGCCGAACCATTAAAACTGAGTAAAAATACGTTGATACTTTGGTTCCGCTCAGTAACCAGCTTAACACTCGCAAGAACTCTACCAACTATTTAACCATTGGAACACTTGCAGCAGCAGGGGTATAAATCGAAACGAAAAGTATTAAATTAAGGCTGGAACAAAAAAAAGTGTAGAAAAAATCATTTTTCTACACTTTTGTCTTGTGGTGCCTCCAGGAATCGAACCAGGGACACAAGGATTTTCAATCCTTTGCTCTACCAACTGAGCTAAGGCACCTTACCTTTTGTTTTATTTGGTGGTGCAAATGTATAATTATTTTGTAATTTCAAAAAATATTTAATGCTTATTTAATGAATTTAATTTTTGATGTAGGTAATACCCTTATTAAAGTAGCTGTTTTTGAGCAAAAACAATGCTTTAAGCACACCGCGTACAATAGTTTGCAAGATTGGATTAAGGACGATTGGTTGCAACACTATACCATTTCGCACGTTATGGTAAGTTCAGTAACCCAAAACCAAGATGAAATTATTAATTACTTAACTCAATTAAACCTACCCACACTTTTATTTACCAGTGCTTTAATATCGCCCATTACCAATTTATATCAAACAAAAAACACATTGGGTAGCGATAGATTAGCGGCGGCGGTGGGCGGGTACACCCATTATCCTAACCAAAACGTACTTACTATAGATGCGGGTACGTGTATTAAATATAATATTACAACAGCTAACAACCAATATTTGGGCGGTGCTATAAGCCCAGGTATGCGCCTGCGCTACCAAGCTATGCACGATTATACTGCTAAACTGCCGCTGCTTAGTGTTGATACCAATTATAATGAAATGTTGGGTACTAACACTGCAGCATCTATTACTACTGGTGCACAGCTTGGCGCAGTAGCCGAAATAGATGGGTTTATAGACTATTATAAAACACAGTATGCTAACCTAAAAATAATACTTACTGGGGGCGACAGTTCTTATTTTGAAAACCGCTTAAAAAATAAGATATTCGCAGATGAATTGCTTTTACTAAGAGGGCTTAATTATATATTAAATTTAAACTCGTGATTAAATACATCAATTATTATTTGTTAATTATTTTAGGACTTGTAGTAATTAATGCTCAAGCACAAGTAAATTCGCCAATATCGGCATTAGGTATTGGCGAACCATACACCGATGTAGGTTTTGCCAATGTAGTTACTGGCGGTAGTGCTGTTAATTGTTGGCAAAATGCTGCTAATATAGAAAACCCTGCAAGCTACAGTATGATGCGCTACACAACTTTTGAAGCGGCTTTGGCCACCGAAATACATAGCTATACCAACAAAGCGAACGAAAACTACAAGTATAGCAAAACTGGGTTTAAACATTTTAGTTTGGCTATGCCTACCACCAAAGGTTTGGGAGCGATAATAGCCTATATGCCTTACTCACGTGTAAACTATGCAAGTATTAGCAATGGGGTAGATGTAAGTGGCGATTCGGTAGAATATACCAATGCGGGCAAAGGCGGTATAAACCGCGGCACTATTGGCTTAAGTTATAAGTTTGTAAATGATAGTACTTTTATATTAAGTTCGGGGTTTAACATCAATGCCTTATTTGGCGAGGTTATAAACCAACAGCGCAATCAGTACCACATTGCATCAACTAAGTTTAGTGCCTTGTACCGCAACTCGGCGTATTACACAGGAGTAAATGGTACGTTAGGTATACAAGTGCAGTATTTACCCAAAGCCTTACACACGCTGTACATGGGCACATCATTTACATTAGAAACTAATGCTAAAACAGTACAAAATATAGAGATAGTATCGTATGGTAATAATGGTAATACTATTGTATATAGAGATACGGTGGCTATTGTAAACGAAGCTACTTCACGCTCCACTCTGCCCAGTACTTTTAATGTGGGGGTAGGTTATGGTGTAAAACACGCATCGTTATTAGATGCTGATAAATACTATGTAAGTATTAATTACAGTAGTACTGCTTGGCAAACGTCATCGTTTGGGACCAAAAGTATTCCGTTTTATAATTCTAAAACGGTAAGTGCAGCATTTTTATACAACCCACAAAACGGACGTAAAATAAAAAACAATATTCGCTATGGCGTTAAGTTAGCTACGCAACAATGGTACTACAGCAAAGTTTTTAATGATTATAGTGCCACGGTAAGCCTTGGTATACCTTTACCTCGCTCGGTATCAAGTATTAATGTAGCTTATACTATTGGTAACAGAGCTTTGCTTAACAACACTAACGAAATGTATCATACTATAACGGTAGGCGTGTTACTTAACGATATTTGGTTTATAAAACCTAAAGTAGACTAATGCTAAAATTAGCCCTTTTTTTGAGCGTAATAGTGGTGTTGCTTAATGCATGTGCCAATGATACCGCTACTGTAAATGCAATAAATATGCATAATAAAGAGGCGCTTAACCGTGTTATAAACGCCGAAATTATATACAGCGATAGCGGACATGTAAAAGCAAAAATAACAGCTCCTATTATTGAAGATTATGATGGAGACAATCCTTACACCGAATTTAAAAAAGGAATTACAGCCATTATGTACGACGATGATTTGAAAGAAACTACACGTATGAGTGCTAAATATGCTATTAAACCTAACAAAAAAAACTATGTAGAAGCACGCAACAATGTAATAGTAATAAACGAAAAAGGCGACCAGCTTAACACCGAACATATTATTTGGGACGAGCAACAAGATCGCATAACATCGGATGCATTTGTAAAAATACGCACCAAAGACCAAATAATATTTGGGCAAGGTTTAGAGTCTAACCAGTCGTTTAGCAAGTACCATATATTGCACCCTACAGGTTTTATTAATTTGAATATGGACAACACCGACAGTATTAACACCAATTAAACAAATGGAAAAAATAATAAATAGTATAAAATACGTATGGCTTGGTATAGCCCTATTTGCAATGGTTACAGGCGTTTATTACACCGCCAAAGGCGAGTGGAAAGATGGTATATTCTTTTTTGTAATAGTAGCCGTAGGTATGGTTATGTTTAGAATAAATTTAAGTCGTCAAAAAGCATATTACAACACCCCTAACGCTCAACCCAAACAATAACAAATGTTTCATCACCCACTATTTATTATACTACTTACACTTATTGCCTGTGCGTTTTTTTCGGGCCTAGAAATAGCATTTCTTACTGCCAATAAACTTAAAATAGAACTAGAAAGAAAGCAAGGAATATTATCTGCAAAAATATTTAGTAAGTTTTTAAAACAGCCATCGCACTTTATAAGCACTACGCTTTTGGGCAATTGTATTTCAATAGTTATTTATGGTATTTATTCGGAGGAATATTTAGAACCATTTATAGAGCAACTTACTAATTCGGGGCCTGTTATTTTTATTACAAAAATGACTATAAGTACTGTATTTATACTGCTTACGGCAGAGTATATTCCAAAGTCGCTGTTTAGTATTAACTCCAATTTTACCTTACACATATTTGCTATACCTTTTATTATTATTTATTATTTGTTGTATCCGTTAGTGTTTGTTACTATGAATATTTCGGAGTTTATTATTAATCGTTTTGCTGGAAACACACATACTGCACAGCAATTGAGTTTTGGCAAAATAGATTTAGAAAATTACCTCAATACCGTAAACAATACTGCTGATGCCAACAATAACAATGTGGATCACGAAGTAAAAATATTTCAAAATGCCTTGATGTTTGCGCAGCTAAAAGCACGAGATTGTATGATACCTCGCACCGAAATAGCTGCTATAGAGATAAATGCGTCCATAGAAACACTACAAAATAAGTTTGCTGACACAGGCTTTAGTAAGGTTATTGTGTACAGAGATACCATTGATAACATAATTGGTTATGTACACTCCTTAGAATTATTTAGCAAGCCTACACAGCTAAAAGCCCTTATATTGCCCGTAGTGGTAGTGCCTGAGAGTAAAGCTGCACAAGAAATACTTACACTTATGCTACAGCAACGCCGTAGTGTAGCTGTAGTGGTTGATGAGTTTGGTGGTACAGCAGGGCTTATTACTACCGAAGATATTATAGAAAAAATAATAGGGGATGTAGAAGACGAACACGACGATGATATGCCCATAGAGCGAATGATGAACGAAAACGAATATATGTTCTCAAGTCGTTTGGATATTGATTATCTTAATGAAAAATACCAGCTACGCCTACCCGATAATATAAAATACGAAACACTTGCAGGGCTTATTATACACCACTCACAAAACATTCCGCTAAAGAACGATATTGTACATGTGGGCAAGTTTGTGTTTACTGTTTTATCCGTTTCGCAAAAACGAATTGAGTTAGTAAAACTGAATATTGTTAGATAAGTTGTGATAAAGTTTCTTTGTGTATTAGTTGCGTTGTGTATAGTTAACACTATTAATGCCCAACAGTTAAAAGGAATAATAAAAGCTAATAATGAAACCTTTATAGCATACGTAAATATAGGCATACCAACGCGAAACATAGGTATAACCACTAACGAAAATGGCGAGTTTAACTTTATAATAACCAACGAACAGCCTACCGACACAGTGTATATAACTGCCATTGGTTATGGTTTGATGAGGCTATCGTTTGATAAATTTAAAAACCAGTGCGAAACCAATGCGCCATTTTATTTAACTAAAATAGTATATGAATTAGCATCGGTAATAGTGCGCCCCAATACCTACGAAACCAAAATAATAGGCAATGCCAATGTAGCAGGCCTAGATTGCGAACGTATAGACGAACTGTTTAAAAAAATGGATACCGCAAATGTGCGCAAACTTAATCGTTACAAAGAAAAAAAAGGATTAAGCCAAAAAGCATTTGGGTTTGAACTTGGCAACCAAATAAAAATAAAAAAAGGACAGCAAACATTTATAAATAAAATACAATTTAAAACTTGCCTCAACGCTAACGATACAGCCATATACAGGCTTAATGTATATGGAAACGAAATTGTACTGAAAACGAAATTAACCGTTGTAGGTAAAGTTAAACAAGTACAATTATCTAACTTACTAAAGCAACAAATTATTATAAAAACTCATAGTAAAACAGAAGTGCATAACATAGATATAAGCAACCAAAACATAGAGGTTGATGATGATTTTATAATTGGTTTAGAGTGCATATACGCATCAAATAGCAAAATGAACCTAGGTACCAAAATGAATGTATTTGGTGCTACCGATTTTGTGTTTAGACCAAGTGCCTACGCATCGTGGATAGACGTGCCGCTTATTGATTTAACATTTGTAGGGGTAAGTATTACTACCAAAAAACAAAAGCCATTTTATCAGTTCTGGTAGTACCACTACCTAAATATTAGCCAATAAATAGAGTGTATAGTATAAAAAAACACTGGTAAAATATCAAAAATAAAAAAAGCGTTCGTTTCAAAAGAAACGAACGCTTTTTAAATACTATTTTTTTTTATAATTACATTTTTGGTGTAACTACTGCATCAATTACGTGTATAACACCGTTTGATTGATTAACGTTAGCAACAGTAATGTTGGCTGTGTTACCGTTTTCATCTTTTAACATAATGTTAGAACCATTAAGCATTGCAATAAGTTTACCACCACTTACAGTATTTAATACCGCTTTACCTTTTCCAGCTTTAATTAATTTAATAATATCATCGCTCGATAATTTACCTGCCACTACGTGGTAAGTAAGTATTGTAGTAAGTGTTTTTTTGTTCTCAGGCTTTAGTAACATTTCTACGGTACCTGCCGCTAAGTTTTCAAACGCATCGTTGGTTGGTGCAAATACTGTAAATGGACCTTTACTCATTAATGTTTCTACTAAGCCTGCTGCTTTTACTGCTGCTACAAGCGTTGTGTGGTCTTTACTGTTTACTGCATTCTCTACAATGTTTTTAGCTGGATACATTACCTCTCCACCTACTGTTGTATTTTGTGCGTTAGCAAATGAACCTAATGCTAATACTACTGCTACACTTAAAATAATTTTTTTCATTTTTTTAGTTTAAATTGTTTTGGTTAAATTTTATTTACTGTTTCCATTTACGAATAAAAAACAACCTTGGTTTTATTTTAATCAAAGTTTTAGTTTGCTCCCTTTTAATGTGTTTGCTAAAACAAAAAATAAACCACCGTCTTGTTTTAATACTTAAATTTGCGTTAGATTATTTTAACATTATTTATAAACAATAATTAAACTTATTATGCAAATTAAATTTGATCATAAAAACAATGCGCAGTTTTTTATTACATTAAAACAACGTGTAGATAATTATTTTAAAGATAACAACATAAGCCCCAATGCCAATGCTTATATGGTGTTTAAGAGTGTAGTATTAATGTTTGTTTTTTATGGTTTGTATGCTGTAATATTATCACACACACTTAATATTTGGTTAATATTTGCACTATGTATTGTGTTGGGCTTGTTTACTGCCTTTGTAGGTTTTAACATTAGCCACGATGCTACACATGGTTCTTATTCTAAAAGTAGCAAAATAAATAAAATACTTAGTTACACGTTTGATATGTTTGGTGCAAGCTCTTATATGTGGAGTATTGCGCACAACCAAATACATCACACTTATACCAATATTCCCGACCACGACGACGACCTAGAACCTGTATTTTTGGTACGCCTCCACGAAGAAAAAAAGTTGTATTGGATACACCGTTACCAACACTATTACGCCTCGTTTTTTTACTTAATAGTATCACTTAATTGGGTGTTGTTTAAAGATTACTCTAAAATGTTTTCAAAACAAATATTGAATCACAACGTTCGCAAAATAGCTACTAAGGATATAATAATACTATTTACAAGTAAACTAATTTATTACTTTATGTTTATAGTATTACCAATGCTTTTAGGCTATACGTGGTGGCAAGTGCTTATTGGTTTTACGGTTATGCACTTTGCCGAAGGTTTTACATTGGCTATTGTGTTTCAATTGGCACACGTGGTAGAATCTACGCATTTTCCTATGCCTGATGCTAATGGTACTGTAGAAAATAATTGGGCAGTACACCAGCTTTATACAACTGCTAATTTTGCACGTAGCAGTAAGCTAGCTACGTTTTTCTTTGGTGGATTAAATTATCAAGTAGAGCATCATTTATTTCCTCGTATATGCCATATACATTATAAAAAAATATCAGAAATAGTAAAAGCTACTTCGCACGAATTTAACATTCCGTACAACGATTATAAAACGATGGGGCAAGCAATAGCATCGCACTACCGCATGCTTAAACTACTAGGGCGAAATGAACGCTTAAGTTTTTCTTAATTTATTTATTACACTTATTGCGCTCATATTTTAGTACATATATTTTATAAATGAACGCAATAACCTACCAACTATTTTTACACGAAATACGCTCCGAGTTCCGCAATAAGTCGGCACTTGGAGCTATTTTTTTGTACAATACTGCCAGTTATTATTTGGTAAGTCAGTTGTATCAACAAAATATAAGTGCACTTTCTTGGGCTGCTGTATTTATAATTATACAATTGTTTGGAGCAATAAACGCAATTGCCAAAAGTTTTGTAGCCGAAGGTAATGGTAGAATACTGTATTATGCCCAGTTAGCAAGTGGTACAAGCATATTAATAGCAAAAACAATGGCTAATTTTTTATTACTCTTAGCACTTTCATTAGTGAGCTTAGTATTATCATTAGTGTTTTTTGGCAACTTTGTAACTGATATTCCCTTATTTGCACTTACACAAGTATTAATGAGTGCATTTTGGGCGTGTATGCTCACTTTTTTATCGAGTATAGCCATGAAAACCAACAACGGCAACGTAGTTATGGCTATTATAAGTTTGCCTATGCTTATACCATTTGCTGGTGTAAGTATGAAATTATTTAAAATATGTATGGACGGTTTAGGCTGGTACGTAGCTGCCAAATATTTATTTTTGCTTGTAGCACTTATTGTGGCTATTGAGGCATTAGGAATTTTGCTTTTTAAGTACATTTGGAAAAATTGATAAAAACAAAAAATAAATTAATTAAATTATAGTAGTATATTAGTTTAAAATTAAATTTAAATTAAGTCATGAAAAATTTTAACCTACTAATAACATTTATCTTTTTTACACTTAATACTAATGCTAGTGAGGGATGGACTCGCAAGCCGTTTGAGCGTAAAGTATTTATAGAAAACAAAGGGCAGTTCAACGACCGATTGCCTGTACAATACCAAAGCTTCAATTATTGTATTGATAATGGTGCACAAGTATTATTTAACAACAATAGTATTGTATACCATTTTAGTAAAAATAATATGGCCGACTTCATAGAGGAAGAAATTCATAAAAGCAATCGTGAGCGTGCAAGAGAAACGCCTGAAAACGAAGAGCGAGAGCGTAAAAAGTTTGCACCAACACACCAATATATTACTTTACAATGGTTAAACGCTAATCCTAATGCCACAGTTGAAGTAAGTAATAAGTCTGCAACCGATTATGGCTATGTTATAAAAAAACCGAATACAGAAAAAGATTATTTTACCCAACACTGTGCTGGATACGCTAATTTAACTATTAAAAACTTGTATAATGGTGTTGATGCTGAGTATTTTTTTAACCAAAACGAAGGATTTAAATACAACTTAATAATAAGTGCTGGTGCAGATGTAAGCCAAATAAAATTTAAGTATGAGGGTGCTAAAAATGTGTACTTAAAAAATGAAGAATTACATATTAAAACA
>JACMRI010000189.1 GCA_014376525.1 Bacteroidia bacterium
AGCCCCAGTCCAATAACCATATACATTTTGTTTTATTAGTTGAGTATAGTTAGCGTTGTACCAACTGGCAGTAGCCCAACTCAACTTTAATGGTGCAGTAAACGAACCGCCGTTATTCATGCTTACTGATGAGTCGGGGGTAGTACGTAGTAACAAATCCATAGCATAATTAGGGGCTAGTATTAGCTCGTTGTTACTCCATATTGTTTTTATTTGCGTGGCTTGGGTCGTGTTGCTAGCATTATAAAAATTAAACAAACTATCCTGTGTTACATAACTAGCACCAGATGTTTGCTGGCCATAACTTACTGTAGATTGTAGTTGATTTTGCGCTATACTATTTTGTGCTAACAACACTGTTGCACTTACTATTGTAAATAATTTTTTCATTTTAAAGTTTTGTTTTTAATCTATTATCAATTTTTGAGTTGTACTGTTATCAATTGTTACAAAATAAATACCTTTAGGCAATTCGTTTACGTTTATAGTAATAGTTGCACCAGTAATAATTTGTGTTAGCACCACTTGCCCCAATACATTAACAATGCGCATAGGTGCGTTAATATTGATCGTTGGAGTTACAACTGTTACCGTAGTGTGTGCAGGATTAGGGTAAATAGTTATGTTATTAAACGCTTGGTTATTGTTTCGTATGTTATTTACTAATGGCAATTGTACAAATTTATTTACGAATCCATCGTAATTATTATTTGTTTTTAAACTAAATGTATCGCTTGCATTTAAAGATGGATTAAAATCTACCGTCCCGTTAAATGAACCTGTAGTATAAATGTTATTAGCATTGTCAATACATACGGCATCGCAGTAAACGTTAAGCCCTGCATATTTACCTACCCAATTAAATTTTCCTGTAGAGTCTAACTTTAAAATAAACAGCCCTGAATTATTACCGCTTACTGATGTTATGTTGTACACACCTGCATTAGGATTAAAATCTATGGCGTTATTACCAGCCGAATAATTACCTATCGTATATACCTTAGCTTGTGCATCCAGCGCTACTTTCCAACCTGCATTGGTAGAGGTGTAATTACCTGTTTTTACATTACCTACTTGTTTTGCCCATGCTAGTTTTCCGTTTGCATTAAATTTTAATATAAAAATATCGCTTTCGCCAATAGCACGTAATGTAGCAGTATCGGTAGAATTATGTAACGTATCGGTAAACGCACCAGTAATATATACACTTCCGCCATTATCAACGCTCATGGCACTTAAGCGTAAATAATCTGTTTTGGAAGTACCATAAGATGATGCCCATCCAAATGTTCCGTTAGAATCTAGCTTGGTTATAAATACATCATAATCGCCTTTAGGTGTTAATGTTGTTGTACCTGTAGTACTAGGGTCAAAATCTGCCGCTTGCCAAAAATCGCCACCTGCATACAGGTTATTTTGCTTATCCGTTCTTATAGCATAACTGCGAGCTCCTGATAGTTTTTTTGCCCATAAAAAATTTCCATTTTTATCCAATTTAACTACAAAAGGACTAAACTGCCCTGACGAATTTAAATTAAGTACTGCTGCTCCTGGATTAAAATCTACATTGTCTAAAAAATAACCACTTGTGCATACGTTGCCTTGTTCATCGGCGCATATGGCTGTACCTACTTCGTCTAACTGTCCGCTAAATTGTTTTGCCCATATATAATTTCCTGATGAGTCGTACTTCGCCACAAACACATCGTCAAAGCCTTTGGGTATTAAGCTAGCCGTGTTTGCACTTGGGTCAAAGTCCGTACTATCGTTGAATGCTCCTGTAATAAGTATGTTAGCATTTTTATCTAAACTAATAGCACGCATACCACCTACCGATGTCATTTTAATGGTTTTAACCCACATAAACTGCCCTGCGGTATTATACTTTGTAATATACATTTTGTAATTTGATGCTGTTTCGTTGGCAACACCAGTTCCCCAATCAAAATCTACAGTTCCTGTAAATGCCCCGCCTCTGTAAGTATTTCCTACAGCATCAACAGCTAGTATATTATATTGTGTACCCGTTTTGTATGCCCAATCTAATACATTAGTTTGCGCTGTAGTTAGAACTGCTGTAGTTGCTAATGCTACGGTTAGCAAAGTTGTTTTCATGGTTTTAAATGAAATAATTATTCTACTATTAATTTCTGTACTTTATTGTTACCCACTTTTACTAAATAAATACCTGCATTAAGCTCCACTCCTATTTGTTGTGTTACTGATGTAAGTGTAGTGCTATATACTTGCTTGCCCGCTACATCAGTTATGGTAAGCTTTTTACCTACATTCTCTGATATTACTGTAAATGTGCCATTGTTGGGATTGGGGTATATAGCTTTTGTGTCTGAAGATAGCATTGTATTGTTTATAGTTACTTGTAACGTACGGTCATACTGTGCTATCATTACATCATCGGCAAAGGTATTGAAGGGTGCCGGATAGCGTGTAGGAAAGGATGTGTTTTTATCGTTAGCAGTAAGCACTATACCGTTTACATTTATACTTAATTGATCGGCACGTTGCCAAGTTGCACATACTGCTATTTTATTTCCTTGTGCGGCCATTACATTTTCTGGAGTTGTATTATTTTTACTAATTATTGGTGCTGCTAAAAAATGAAGAGGATTTAAGTTAGCGTCTAACTCCTCCCATACAAATACACTTCCTGAACTTACACTGTAGTTTTGTGCACCCGCAACAAGTGCATCATTAGTAAAATATTTGCAAGTAACTAATGCTTTTAATCCACCTAATGGTAATATTGATTTATAGTCTGGCATAGTAGTTATAACATATGAAGATGCTTTTATAAATTTTCCTGTAGAATCAATAACTACAATGCCTCTATACACATTAGTAAATGATAAATTATTACCTGGTAAACTATCCATAGGAGCTGTATTATTTTGCCCACCATATTGAGTCCAATTTAGTAATACGTTTCCAGTAGTATATTCTACTGCTAAGTCCCCAATACTTCCTCTATATCCTTTGTATGATTTTTTATTTCCATTAGCATCAAACTGCAATAAAAACGCAACTGCTGAATGATTTCCGTTGTATAGTTTTACAGTATCTGTGTTTAGTGCTAAATAAGGCACTCCCGAGTTTACAGCTGTATTATAACTCAACGTTATGTTACCTATTGCATCTACAAAAAAATTGTTATTAGATGTTTTAATTGTGGATGCATAACCATTAGTGGCCAAATTATATTCTTTATACCATAGCTCGTTACCCAACGCATCAATTTTAATTAGCGCAAATTTATTACCTGCACTTAACATAGCAACCACACTGCCATCGGCTATGGTTTGTAATTTCCATGGATCGGTAGAGTATGAATTGATGGCCGAATTACCAAAATTATAAAGTTTTGCCCACTGCGCTAAGCCATTAGCATTGTATTTTGCTATCATATAACCTTTACCACTTAGGTTTACACTATTACCAAAATTATAGCCCGTAGAAAAAGTAGCACCTCCCACAAATATGTTGTCAGCAGCATCTAAATTAAAAGTACTAAAATCGGCGTAAGTGTTGCCAGTAGCGCTACCTCGTTCTATAAGTATTTGTCCAATTCCTAATATATTGCGTTTACCAATATAATAATTGGTAGATGGATAACCAAAGGTCTGAGGAGATACTACTGTAGCACCCGAAAAACTTGCAGAATCTGTCATAGAGCATAGTGCTAATACATTACCTTGCGAGTCGTACTTTATTGCCATAACTCTGTTGTTTGCTGAACCTGTATTAAACGCCCAATCAACTGCTTGCGCGTTGTTTTGTGCGTTACTCATTGATGCTATAATTATAAATGCTACAGTTAATAAAGTTGTTTTCATAAAGTTCATTTTTTGTTTGTTATTCAATTATTAGTTTTTGTATTTTATTGTTACCCACTTTTACTAAATAAATACCTGCATTAAGCTCCACTCCTATTTGTTGTGTTACTGATATAAGTGTAGTGCTATATACTTGCTTGCCCGCTAAATCAGTAATAATAAGCATTTCGCCTACGTTGGTTGATACAAGAGTAAATGTACCGTTGTTGGGGTTCGGATATATTTTCATGGTGTTGTTAGTTGAAATATCATTAATAGAGTTTACAGTCGTTAGTTTGTAAATTCCTGAGTTGCTTGCATTCACACTTCCATTATTATTTATTAAACAAAATAATTCGTTACTACTGTTTACAAATAGTTGTACTTTAAAAGCCGATGTTGGTGGCAAATTACCAGATATGTTTGTCCACGTTACACCACCGTCGCTACTCTTACGCACCTCGGCATAACCAGCCAATATAAATAGTTCGTCGTTTGTTTTTTTAGTAATGGTAATATATGATTCGCTGGGTTGGGTATACACAGTTATCCAGTTTACACCGTTGTCGGTTGATTTAAAAATACCGTATCCCAAATTATCTACTGCATACAAATTTCCGTTGGACGTTTGTATCATATCTATTACACTTTTATTTGCCCAAGATGACTCCGTCATAGCAACACCGTCAAGTGTTGCAGGAAAATTAAGCACACCCAAATTACTATAATCAATGTACGCCATACCTACACCATAGGCAAATACAAATAAGCGGTTGTTGGTTCCATTACAATACTTTGGACTTAATTTAAATTTATAATTTCCCAACTTAGCACCCTTAACGCCTGATACGCTAAAGCTATACACAGTATCGGGGAAACTACCTGCCGAGCCGATAATGCTACCGTTGCTAAATTCTGCAAAATTATTAGCGCCACTAAACGTTTGCCAAGTAGCACCTACTAATTTTTTTGACGTTGTAAAACCGTTCGAACAAACCATTAAATTATTTTGTGGCATCGCATTGGGCAAAAAACCCGCATACTGATACGTGGGTAGTTTACTCCATGTATTTCCACCATCGTTAGATACAGCATAATCAGTAACGGTATTGCTACCTCAGTTTTGCCCAGCAGCTACTATTTGATTATTATTTACAGCTATACCTTTTACTTGGCTGCTATCCATTATGCCCGATACTTTTGTCCACGTTTGGGCTTGCGCCTTACCTACAAAAGTTGTAGTTGCAAGTGCAATAGTTAGTAGTGTTGTTTTCATAATATATTTGTATTGATTTTTGTTTGTTATTCTACTATGAGTTTTTGTATTTTATTGTTACCCACTTTTACTAAATAAATACCTGCATTAAGCTCCGCATTTATTTGTTGAGTTACTGATGTAAGCGCGGTGCTATATACTTGCTTGCCCGCTAAATCAGTAATAATAAGGGTTTCTCCTACATTGGTTGTGACTATTGTAAATGCATCGTTGGTTGGGTTGGGGTATATAGTTGCCACATTTACACTACTAACGCTTAAGCTTGCGGGTATGCAGGTTTCATTTACATAAAACACTTCGCTACCCACGAGGGGAGATGTGGCTCTAAACAACACCTTTCCATTTATTTGAACGAAACGTGTTTCAAAATCAAGACTGCCATAACTGGCACTGGGGTTTATTTCTCCCAGTGTAGTGGTATTAGCAGTAGTGCCATCGGTTATCCATGGCTCTATGTTGTTATTTGTATTTTGTGCATCAAAGTATAATTTAGAACCGCACATTATATTTTGTGGCATTAGAGAGTAAACACCTGAATTTGCCCCTGAATTTATATCCATAAGCAAGCTAGTATTACTCACACCATCACTCGTCCATATTTCGTATCCGTGAATACCGTCATCAGCATTAAAAAACAATTTGTTATTAAATGACAGAAAAGATGCAGGGAAACTACCACTATTGCCACTGTTAACATCAGTTAATAGTTGTGTTCCAGCAGCTGTGCCATCGCTCAACCAAGGCTCTGCACCATTTATACCGTTATTGGCACCAAAATATAATTTGCCGTTATGCACACTTGCTCTCAAACTAAAAAATGATTCTGCGCTACCAGTATTAATATCTTTAACCATATAAGTTCCTAACCCAGTACCATCGGTTACATATAGTTCTGTTCCAGTTATACCGTTGTTAGCTCCAAAATATACTTTACCGTTATAGTTTATAAATCCGCTAGGATTACTTCCTGCACTTCCTGCTGTAATATCTTTCACTAATGTGGTTCCTGCGGTAGTACCATCGGTTATGTATAGTTCTTTTTTTAGGTAGCTAGTATCTTTTGTTGCACTTGCGCTAAAAATTGCTTTACCATTTAAGCCTCCATATTCAAAACCCATGTCGTATAGTGTTGAGTCCAAAATAGTAGTTCCTGTAGCCGTTCCGTCAGTTACATATAATTGTTTAGGATAATCTCCAGTGGTATATTTTGAGGTGCAAAAAATTAATTTATTATTTACAACATAAAAACTATGAGGAGCATATAAAGTACCGCCAAACGATTTTATGAGTTGTGTTCCTGCTACTGTACCGTTTGTTTTCCATAATGATGCACCTAAAGCAGCATCAATAAAACCAAAATATAAATCGTTGTTGTATACTATTAAATTTACTATTTGGGGTACCCGTTTTATTAATTGGGTACCTGCAGCAGTGCCATCAGTAGCATACAATACATAGCCTATACTATCATTTATATTGTAGTAATATTTACCATTATACATTGCACCAAAATATAAGTTATAAGCACCATATATTTGATTTGTACCTGTGTAGCTGTCGTTAAGCAATTGTGGTGCTTGAGCCTTAGCAACTATTGCTACAACTACTAAAATTATTGATAATAAGAAATGTTTCATGCTTACGATTTTGTAATTTGTTGGTTATTTTACTATTAGTTTTTGTACTTTGTTAGCACCTACTTTTACAAAATAAACTCCTGCGTTAAGTTCTGCATCTATTTGTTGTGTTACTGATGTAAGTATGGTGCTATATACTTGCTTGCCTACAACATCAGTAACTGTGAGCGTTTTACCTAAATTGGTTGATATTACTGTAAATGTACCATTGCTGGGATTGGGGTATATTTTCATTGTGTTGTTAGTTAAAATATCATCAATAGCATTAACGTTGGTTAATTTATAAATACCCGATATTGAAGGATCTACGACACCTTTGGCATTTACAAAACAAAATAATTCGTTACTACTGTTTACAAACAGTTCTATTAATGAAGATGATATTGAAGGCAAATTGCCAGATATGTTCGCCCACGTTACACCACCATCAGTACTCTTGCGTACCTCCGCTTTATCAGCCAATACAAATAGTTCGTCGGTTGCATTTTTAGTAATAGAAATAAGTGCTGTACTCGACTGAGCATATACCGTTGTCCAGTTTACACCATTATCGGTTGATTTAAAAATACCATAACCAAAATTATCTACCGTAAACAAATTTCCGTTGGAGGTTTGTACCATATCTACCACGTTTTTCCCTTTCCACATAGCTTCCGTCATCGCTACATTATCAAGGGTTGCAGGAAAATTAAGCACACTCAAATTATTATAATCAATATACGCTAAGCCTGTACCGTTGTTAAATAAAAATAAACGGTTATTAGTTCCATTGCAAAACTTAGAACCTAGTTTAAATTTATAATTTCCCAACTTAGCGCCTTTGACTCCTGCATTACTAAAGTTATACACAGTATCGTAATGATTACTCGCCGAGCCTATAATGCTGCCATTGCTAAACTCTGCAAAATTATATGCACCACTAAACGTTTGCCACGTAGCACCAACTAATTTTTTTGAAATTGAAAATCCGTTTGTACAAACCATTAAATTGTTTATAGGCAGTGCATTGGGCCATTGGCCAGCATATTGGTATGTGGGTAGCTTACTCCACGTATTACCACCATCGTTAGATACTACATAATCCGTAACAGTAAAACTAGCTAGGCTTATTCCAGCTACCAGTATTTGATTATTAATTTCGCCTATCCCTCTTATATCAGTGCTGTCCATTATGCCCGATACTTTTGTCCAAGTTTGGGCTTGCGTGCTTGTTGTAAATGCTAGCGCAAAGGCTATTGTGTATATGTGTTTCATGGTGTTATACGTTTTTAATTTATTAGTTATCGTTTCATATCTACTGTGGTGTGCAACTCGCCATACTTGGCGCCGTTACTCGTGCTTACTAGGTTTTCGTCTCGTTTAAACTTAAATGCATTATCAGTAAGTTCGGTTATATCGTATCTTGTGCTTAATCCTATTATGTTATATGCTGGGTTATCATACACTAAATCTATTTGTATATCATCAACATATCGCCAACGCTGTGTTTCGGTAGTAGTAACTTCTTTGCTTACCGATGTATATACAACATCACCCTCGGCCGAACCATCTTTTTGAGTAAATGTCATTTTTGTAATTGGCAGCAATGTATCTTTAGTTAATGCACTTCCGTTTTGATTACTACTATACTCCTTTACGTTATATGAGTTTACCGTCCACTCGTGGCAAAGTTTACTCATAAATTTTTCTAATGGAGACTTTGTAATATCTTTTATTTTTTGACAGCCATTATTTATTGTTAGTGTGGCAACAACAAAGCTTATAACGTATAGTTTATTCATTTTTATATTTACTTAACAGCTACGTCAATAAACAAACCTTTTACATTGGTTAGTCCACCGGTGTTCATGGTTACGTCAAACGTGCCACTTATTTTGCTACTTGCATTTGCACTTATTTTTACATCGCCTGCAGTAGCGGCGTTATTTGCGCCACCACTTACCAATGTAAGAGCGTTGGCAGTACCAATGTTATATGTAGCTACAGAGCTTCCGCTCAAATTTATTTCAAACATTTTGCTGCCTTTAAATGCAAATAATGTTTTGTATTGTGCCGAAAAACGAGATGAATCTGCAGTAATTTCTGCACCTCCATTCTCTGTCCATTTAAAGCCTGCAGAAACTATTGGCGTTGTTACTGAAGTTGTTGTTGCGGACGAAGTAGTCGTTGTTACCACCTCTTTCTTTTTGCAAGATACTACCGCTAATACTGCTACTAAAGCTAATATATATATTTTCATAGATTTTAATTTTATAGTGAGTTAATTTTTTAATAATGACTATTTACTTATTGAGCTTCCTTTGTAAATATTTTTAATAAGTGTTCTTTGCTCAATTAAAATTAAGGGTAATAATCTAAACTATGGTGTTTGTAAATGTATAAATATATCTATTTTGGTAGTATAGAAACACGTGGCAAAGTAGGTAATTTTACGCATTTAATTTTACACAGCAAACGAGCTTAAATATAAGCTCGTTTGCTGTGTAAAATAGTAATAAATACTTTTATTAATCTGTTTTAAGTTTTAGGCCATCGGCTTTTACTATTACTGTTTGTGTCATACCTCCTTTTTGGTCGGTTATGGTTTTGCGGTCAAAACGTACGTTTATAAAATAATCTATATCAGGATATTTTTGAACTAAGGCATAGTAACCAAAATCCATACCTTTATCAGCGGGAGTTAATTTTTTAAAAACTGAAGTTAATTTAGCTAATATTCCTTTTGCTTTTAAACCTTGTACTGTTGGCGAATACACGTTGCTAAACAATGTGTTTTCGTACAACGAACCTGTAATAGCCTCGCCAGGTCCTGGGGCAAAATACATTACCTCGTTGGCATCGTTGGTTGTTACTAAACCTTTGTTGTAGGTAGATTTTGCATCGTTTTTCTTTTCTACTAGGCTTACCGTTGCGGTAGCTTCTAAGTTACCCACTAAGGTTAAATCGCTGCGCGTAAGTGGTTTAAAACGAATATCCATGTACTTAATATCTTTTGTATTAAGACTACGAGACGATCCGCATGAGCTTAATCCACCAATTACAATGGCTATAGCTAATATGCTGTTTATTTTTTTCATTAGAATAAATGTGTTAAGTGATTAAAAATTAAGCAAATAATTGAGAGTAATGAACTACTAATTATTTTTCAGTATTAAGAGTAATACCCTTAGCGGTAATTTTAACTTTGGTATTGTATTTATTAAAAAACAGTAACCATTTACGTTCGTATGATTTCGTAATTCTTATGTTGGTTAAGTAATCAAAACTAGGGTTAGCTTCCAATAAACGATATACCGCTACTTGCGAAGCTGCATCTAATCCAAAGCCCGAAACCATACCATAATGTTTTTCGTTTTTAGCTTCGCCAACTGTTTTTGCTGTGTGTATAAACCCGCCTAACATAGTAAATTCTTTAACTTCAACATCAGCTGTTACGTCTTTAGATAATTTGTAATCGGCACGGCTTACTGTCATACCTGGAAAGTTTACTGCATTTTTTGACGCACTGTTAATTTTTTGCGAGCACGATGTTGTAAATAATACTACTGCAAAAGCAGCTACCGATAGTGTAATTTTTTTCATGTTGTGTGGTTGTTAGGTTAGTTAATTTGTATTTATTTTACATTACAAAATTACATTATCACACATTAGTACACATGAGGAGCATTCCGCTAATTAATAGGGAGTACTCCCTATTTTAATTATTACACTGTTATTAAACCCGATTTAATAGCATATTTAACAAGTCCAACAGAACTTTTGCACTCGCACTTAGCAAGTATATTTTGCCTATGATTACCTACCGTTTTTATGCTTAAAAATAGTTTTTCGGCTATTTGCTCGCTCGAATATTCTTTAGCTATAAGCACTAATATCTCTTTCTCTCGGTCAGATAAATTACTTGCGCTAAGAGCTGCCTTTTTTTCAATGCTAAATTGGTTATATATTATGGGTATAATTTCTTCAGAATAATACGTACCATCGTTGTTTAATTTGTGTATTGCAGCAAGTAGTTTTTCTTTACCTCCATCTTTAAGCATATAGCCGTCGGCTTCGGCTAATATAGCCTCTTTTACAATTTCTGTGCTGCTATACATACTTAGTACAAGCACCTTTATGTGTGGGTATAACTCTTTTACTTTTTTACATAATTCAATACCCGAAACTGTAGGCATATTTATATCTGTAATAAGTAATTGTACTTTGGTAGCACTCGTTTCCAAATACTGCAAAACACCATTAGTATTTAGGCTAGTGTATACTACTTGCAGGTACTTTTCGCTACTTAACATAAATTGTAAGCCGTCTAATACTATTTGGTGGTCGTCGGCAAGTACTATGTTTGTTTGTGTTGTCATAAGTTTATATTTAATATAATATTAGTACCCTTGGCTGAGCTTGCTACATCTACTGTTGCTTTTATAATTTTGGCTCGTGTTATTATATTATCCCAACCTATCCCGCTAGATGTATGTATAGCTTTGGTATTAAAGCCTATGCCATCGTCTATTATTACTATGCTTAGTGTTGATACTTGTGTGGAAATTTTAATACTTATTTTTTTGGCCTGAGCATGTTTTAGCATGTTGTTTAATACCTCTTGCACAATACGATATATAGAAAGCTCTGTATCGCTAGCTAGTTTTAGCTTTTGAGAGGCTTCGTCTATAGTAAACGAACACGTTACTAACTTGGCTACATTTATTTTTTCGCACAAGTCGCGCAGGGCTGTTACTAAACCTAGGTTTATAATTTCGGGCATCATTTTGTGCGATATACTGCGCACCTCGCTTATAGTATCGTTAAGCAAGTTAAGTTGCAATGTGTTTTTAGTTTCATCAACAGAGGCATACATTTTAAGTACTGTAAGTTTTTGCCCTATGCCATCGTGTAGTTCTTGTGCTATGCGCATGCGTTCTTTTTGCTCTGCAGCTATTATTTGTAATGCTGCATTTTGTTGTTGATGCTGAAGTTTTAATATTATTTTGGTAGTGTAGTTTTTATAGGCATACCAAGCTAATACACTTACAAGTAGTACAATAGCAAGTAGCAACACAATAGTGTTGTTTTTATTGGCTAGTGTTTCAGCTTGTTGTGTTATGGTGGCATTTTTTTTTTCGGTTTCGTAATCTATGTTTAGTAGCGCTATGTTGTTGGCTATGTTGGCGTTGTCTATTTGTTTAAGTATAGTGTTTGCCGAGTCGTTGTAGGCATAAGCCTGTTGCCAATAGTGGCGTTTTACCGCTAATTTTTTTAACATCATAAACACGCCTACGGTATTTTTTTTACTACCAATTAAACTAAACTCTTTCAAGGCTTTTTTATAGGTTAATTCCGCCTTAATATCATTGCCACCCAACTCATATATGTTGGCAAGCAATTCAGTATTAGCAGCCATATTTTTACGATGCTTGTTTAACGAATCTATTGTGTATGATTTTTTCAAATAAAACAAAGCTGAATCTATGTTTTTTTTTTCTACAAAACATAATGCTTTGTTGTTATAAATAGGGCTTAGCAACAGCTTGTGTTCCTCACCTATTTGCATAGCTTTATTATCTATACTTAATGCACTATCTATGTAACCTTGTTCGCCATAGTAATTGGCTAAACTGTGCATTGCTATAAGCCTTACTGACGCTGTGCCACGTTTAGCACCTTCGTTTAACAATACTAAAGCATCACTATCTTTATTGGTAAGCAAGTACAATTGTGCTAGGTTAGTATTTATACCTAAAATAAATTTTTCTACTGCTAATTGTTCGGCTATTTTTTTTGCTTTTAAAGCAAATACTATAGCTGCGGTGTGGTTGGCTTTCCACTTATAACAATTGCTTATACCGTTATATGTTTTTATTAAAAAAGTATCCGTATTAGGAACATTTATGAGTTGCTTTTCGGCTAAGTTGTAATTATACAATGCCTTTTCATAATTACTTTGTCTTAAAAACAACCCTCCTTTTATATGCGCTGTAAGCCAATGAATACGAGCATCTTTACTTAATACGTTTGCATTTAATTCACTTAAAATACTTACTGCGCTATCGTCCGACACCACTTCATTTTTTTCAAAGCGAGCACGCAAATTAGCAAATAACTGGTCGTTGGTTTGTTGTTGAGGTGTATTGCACGCACAACAAAAAACAACAAATAATAAAACGATGGAGTTTTTCATTTAAAAAAGAATCCTATTGAATAATGGTGTTGTAAAATACAAATAAATAATACACGCCATTTTTTTTTGCAACAACTAATTGCAATTATTTATTGCTTATAAACGGTTGATTTTAAACGTAATTCGTAATTTTTAATTCGTAGTTGATACTTAATAACCTACTTTTGTATTCAAGTTAATAATAGCAACAACTCCCTATGACCAAAGCACAACTTATACAAAATATCAAAACAAAAAAAACAATGCTTTGCGTTGGTCTAGATGTAGATATGGACAAAATACCCCAACATTTACTCCAAACCGAAGACCCTATATTTGAGTTTAATAAAGCTATAATAGATGCAACTCACCCCTATTGCGTAGCCTACAAACCCAACACTGCTTTTTACGAATGCTATGGTAGCAAAGGGTTTGCGAGTCTGGAAAAAACAGTAAATTATATAAAAACAACTTACCCTAATCAATTTGTAATAATAGATGCTAAGCGTGGCGATATTGGTAATACCGCAACTATGTACGCCAAAGCCTACTTGCAAAACATGCCAGGCGATGCCATAACAGTAGCACCTTACATGGGTGAAGATTCTGTAAAACCGTTTATGCAATTGCCCAACAAATGGGCGGTAGTATTGGGTTTAACATCAAATACAGGGGCGCAAGATTTTCAGAAATTACCCTTACCAAAGTTTAATGCACAAGGCAAAATAGAAGTGGAATTATTATGCGAAGTACTTATGCGCAAGGTTGCCACGTGGGGCACAACCGAAAACACTATGTTTGTAGTAGGTGCTACGCAAGGCGTATTAATAAAAGCAATACGCCAAACTATACCTAACCATTTTTTGTTGATACCTGGTGTGGGTGCGCAAGGCGGGAACTTACAAGAGGTAATACAAAATGGTAGTATTCCTAACGAATACGGCTTGCTTATTAATTCATCGCGCAGTATTATATATGCAAGCAATGGTGCAGATTATGCCCAAGCAGCAGGCATAGAAGCACAAAAACTACAACAAGAAATGAGTGTGTATATTTAACCAAAAACTCTTCGTTTTTTCCTTTCTATTATTTGCAATAAAAAATTAATTTTGAACAACCAAATATTAAATACCTACACCATGTCATCAATAAACCCAACACCTGCATTTAGCGCAGATACACTTGAGGTAGTACACAGCCTTATAAAACGTTACCCCGAGGGAAAACACAAGTCCGCATTACTGCCCATACTCCACCTTGCACAAGCAGAGTTTGGCGGTTGGTTAAGCGCACCCACTATGGATTATGTAGCCACTATACTTAATATACAAGCTATAGAGGTGTACGAAGTAGCATCGTTTTACAGTATGTATAATCTTAAACCTGTGGGCAAATGCCTTATAGAGCTATGCCATACTGCACCTTGCTGGTTGCGTGGCGCGGAGGATATTGCAGGGCATTTAGAAAAAAAATTAAATATACAATTTGGCGAAACTACCCCCGATGGGATGTTTACACTTAAACGTGTAGAGTGCTTGGGTAGCTGTGGTACTGCACCAATGTTCCAATGTGGAGCTGTGTTTTACGAAGATTTAACCAACGAAAAAGTAGATACTATACTTACCGACTTGCGCACCGCCAACGTACAAAGCAGCTATGTAGATAGCGATACGTTTAGAAGAAATTAATAGCACCAATTTTTATATAAAATACAAAATGGGAAAGAAATTATTACTCGAACACCTAAATGTACCAGGTATTCAAACATTACAAGTATATAGAGAAAAGGGCGGTTACAAAAGTGTAGAAAAAGCACTTAACCAAATGACGCCCGAAGCCATAGTAGAAGAGGTGAAAAAATCGGGGCTACGTGGGCGTGGTGGTGCGGGTTTCCCTACTGGTATGAAATGGAGTTTCCTTGCTAAGCCCGAAGGCAAAGCACGTTACTTGGTGTGCAATGCCGACGAATCGGAGCCTGGCACGTTTAAAGACCGTTTCCTTATGGAAAAAATACCACATGCACTCATAGAGGGTATGATAACCTCAAGTGTAGCATTGGGTGCCAACACAGCCTACATATACGTGCGTGGTGAATATTTTTATATAATAAAAATACTAGAAAAAGCCATAGCCGAAGCCTACGCGGCAGGTTGGTTGGGGCAAAATATATTAGGCACAGGTTATAATTTAGATATGTACGTACAAGCAGGCGCAGGTGCATATATATGTGGCGAAGAAACCGCTTTGTTAGAATCGTTGGAAGGTAAACGTGGCAACCCACGTATGAAACCGCCATTCCCTGCTATTGCTGGTTTGTACGCATGCCCTACTGTAGTAAACAACGTAGAAACTATTGCTGCTGTTGTACCTATTATAAATATGGGTGGCGACGAATATGCAAAAATTGGCGTAGGCAAAAGTACTGGTACTAAACTTATCTCCGCAGGCGGAAACATTAATAAACCTGGTGTTTATGAAATAGATTTAGGTATTACGGTTGAAGAATTTTTATACTCCGATGAATATTGTGGCGGTATTGCCAATGGCAAAAAACTAAAAGCATGTATTCCTGGAGGTTCATCAGTACCAATAGTTCCAGGGCATTTGTTACTAAATACCTTAGCTGGCGAAAAACGTTTAATGACTTATGAAAGCCTTTCCGACGGTGGTTTTGTATCAGGGTCAATGTTGGGTTCGGGCGGATTTTTTGTATATGATGAAGATGCTTCAATACCTTATAGTTTATACACTTTAGCGCGCTTTTATCACCACGAATCGTGCGGACAATGTTCGCCGTGCCGTGAGGGAACTGGTTGGTTAGAGCGTATATTGAAACGTATGGTTATAGATGGGCAAGGAAAACTATCCGATATAGATTTATTAGCTGAAGTTGCCAAAAAAATAGAAGGTAATACAATATGCCCATTAGGAGATGCTGCTGCATGGCCTGTAGCAGCTGCTATACGTCACTTTCGCCACGAGTTTGAATGGTATGTAAACAACCCGCACGAAGTAGCAAAAATTAAAAATGGTAAGCTAAATGCACCAATACCGCACCCGTTATACGAAATGGTATAATTTAGTTGTAAAAATAATTTTCACATAAAAAAAATTATACTAGTTTTGTACAACAATTATGGTGGCTGTAGCTCAGTTGGTTAGAGTATTGGTTTGTGGTGCCGAGGGTCGCCGGTTCGAACCCGGTCAGCCACCCATAATAAAGTAATAAAACGCTAAGTAATTATTTACTTAGCGTTTTTTGGGTTTTATGAATTACCCTATTTTTGGGTTGCTTAACTGTATTAGTTGAAAAATTACAATTTGGGTTAAAACACACATGCAATTTTAAAACACACCACATATGTTCTCAAAAATAAATGAATTTGTTGCAAAAAAAGTGTCGCTAACCAAGAGCGAATACGACTATTTTAACAACAAATTACAACATAAAAAGTTTAAGAAAAAAGAAATTATATTGGAGCCAGGAATAGTGTGCAATTTTGAGGGATATGTTTTAAAAGGATTGTTTAGAATGTATTGTATAAA
>JACMRI010000190.1 GCA_014376525.1 Bacteroidia bacterium
AATAACTGAAGTAATGCGCAACTATCCGAATAGCAGCTACGAATTTACTACACAAGAGCAGTACCGCAACATGAAAGAAATACTTGTGCAACACCCCAATATAGTGGGCTATGCCGAGGAAGCCATTAAACGTATAGGCTTAACTCCCAACAAAAATAGCATACGTGGCGGTACAGATGGTTCTCGACTTTCGTTTATGGGATTGCCTTGCCCCAACTTATTTGCAGGCGAACACGCCATACACAGTAAGCACGAATGGGTAAGCATACAAGACATGCAAAAATCGGTTGATGCTATTGTGGAAATATGTAAAGTGTGGGAAGAGAGAAGTTAGAAGTATACTAAAATCGAATTACGAACTAACACTTTCAACAAGAGAGTATCCGCTCTTCTTACATAATATAATTATTGCAAACAGAAAACATGACCACCTACGACGCCAACTCCCCAGCCGCATTAGCTTCTAAGCTAATAAACCATACCAATCGCCATGTTTTTTTAACAGGTAAAGCGGGTACTGGTAAAACTACTTTTTTGCGCCATATTATAAGTCATACGCACAAAAAATGTGTAGTGTGCGCACCTACAGGCATTGCGGCTATTAATGCTGGTGGCGTTACGTTGCATGCTATGTTTCAGTTAGCATTTGGTGCATTTGTGCCTGATAGAACAGTACAATTTGATGCTAATAGTAGTGTAAAATTTACTACGCCAACTACTGTTATTAATGGGTTTAAAATGAGTGAGCAAAAACGTAAATTGATACGTGAAATGGAACTCCTTATTATAGACGAAGTAAGTATGCTTCGTGCCGATATATTAGATGCAATAAGCACTGTTTGCAAAATGGTGCGTCGTAATCCTAATGCCGAATTTGGAGGGGTGCAAGTGCTTTTTATTGGTGATATGTTACAACTACCCCCAGTAGTAAAGGGGGAGGAATGGGAAGTGCTTAAAAATTATTACAAAAGCATTTATTTCTTTGATTCGTTGGCACTGGCTAATAACAAACCTTTGTATGTAGAATTAGACAAAATTTATCGCCAAAGCGACCAAGTATTTATTGATTTGTTAAACAACCTGCGCAACGGTATTATAACTCCTGAAAATATTAATTTACTCAACAAACATTACGACCCTAAATTTAAGTCCACCACCAAAAACAAATACATAACCCTTACTACGCACAACCGTATGGCAGATGCTATAAATACGGAACAATTAAACGCATTAAAAAACCCGTCGTATTATTTTGATGCAGTGGTAAAAGACGAGTTTCAAGAAAATAATTATCCTGTTGATAAACGCTTGCAACTGAAGTTGGGGGCGCAAATAATGTTTGTAAAAAATGACCCTGAAAAGCGCTATTTTAATGGGAAATTAGCAACTGTAACCAACTTAACAAGTAGTAGTATTGAAGTAACATTTGAAGACAATCCTCGCCCATTAAAAATAGATACCAATACATGGCAAAATATAAAGTATGTGTTAAATACGGCAACTAATCAAATAGAAGAAGACGTAATAGGCGAATACACGCAGTACCCAGTAAAATTAGCATGGGCTATAACAGTGCATAAAAGTCAAGGTTTAACATTTGAAAAAGCCATTGTAGACATAGGGCAAGCATTTGCGCCAGGGCAGGTGTATGTAGCATTGTCGCGTATGAAATCGTTGGACGGATTAGTAATGAGTTCGTACATAAATAGTGCATCGCTCACACAAGATTCAACCATAGTGCAATACGGTAACAACAAAGCAAGCAACGAAACATTGGCTACGGTTATAGAAACGGAAACTCCATTATTTTTGCGAGATTATTTATTACAAAGTTTTGATTTTAAAGAATTGTATAGTGCTGCACAAATGCACGAAGCTACTTATACCGCCAAAAGCGAAGATAAATCAACTAAACAAAAATACCATAAATACGCTATAGAATTGTGTGAGGCATTAGCACCATTAGAAAAAACAGCCATAAAATTTACCAACGAAATAGTAGTAATAACACAAAGTAATACGCCCGAAACGCTTACGCAACTGCACAACAGAGTAAATGCAGCCGAAGGGTATTTTATAAGCAGATTAAGCGAAGAGTCCAAAAAAATATTTGGATTGCTATTAAAATTGGCCGACCAAAAAAATGTAAAAGCGTACGCTAAAGAGCTACAAACGCTGGAAACACTACTATTTAGCCAACAAGAAAAAATAAAAAAAGCAAACGCACTATGCTTAGCAGTATGCAACAATAGCGAATACACCAAGGCAGATAATGCAAAAGTAATAAACCTTACGCAACGCCTGCAAGACATGGCAGAAGCGGTAAGCGTAAAATATTCGGCAGATGAAAAAACTACTACAAATACTAGTAAATCACGCACACCGTCTGATAAAATACCCACACGAGAAGTAAGTTACGCCTTGTTTATGCAAGGTAAAACAGTATCCCAAATAGCCGTAGAACGCAACTTAGTAGAAGGTACAATAGCACAGCACTTGGGTTCGTATGTTGCCTCTGGCGAAATAGAAGTTACCAATTTAATATCAGCCGAAAAACTAAAAACAATATTAAACGTAATGACCGACGAAAACAAAAAATCTCGCAGCCTAATAAAACAAGACCTCCCCAACGATTATACTTATACCGAAATTGCATTGGCATTAGCCTATCGCAATGCAAGTAAAAATTAAATTGTTGGTGTATACTACTTCATAATTACAACTAATAAATGGCACGCATACTTCGTATTATTAATCGCTTAAACCTTGGTGGCCCTACATTTAACGTAACTTACCTCACGCACTACTTAGCACCCGAACACGAAACTATGTTGGTGTCGGGCGTTATTGATGATGACGAGGCCTCGTCGGAATTTATACTTGCGCCTTTTCGCATTACGCCCGTGTATATACCCGAAATGAAACGAGAGTTAAGCCCTAAAAATGATTATGCTGCCTATAAAAAATTAGTACAAATAATAAACCAATTTAAACCCGATATAGTACACACACACGCAGCCAAAGCTGGCGCATTGGGGCGATTGGCGGCAGCGCACTGCGGTGTAAAAGTTATAGTACATACGTTTCATGGGCATGTGTTTCACTCGTATTTTTCGCCACTTAAAACCCAGTTTTTTTTACAAACCGAAAAATATTTAGCACGTAAATCAACAGCGATTATAGCCATAAGCGATTTGCAAAAAAAAGAACTTACCGAAACCTACAATGTGTGCGATGAAAGTAAAATAACAGTTGTTCCCTTAGGGTTTGATTTGAATAGATTTACAGAACATCAAACAGAGAAACGCACCAAATTTAGAACACATTATTTGCTTAATGACGATGAAATAGCAGTAGCAATAATAGGTAGATTAGTACCTGTAAAAAACCACGCTATGTTTGTACGTGGGGCACAGCAAGCTATGCAGGGCATTAACAAAAAAGTGCGTTTTTTTATTGTTGGCGATGGTGAATGTAAAAAAGAAATTACACAACTATTAAGCGAGCTGAAACTTGATTACACCGAATTTACCACTACGCCACGCAAGGCACTATTTACGCTTACTTCGTGGATTATAAACATAGACGAAGTACTTGCAGGTGTTGATATTGTGGCACTTACCTCATTTAACGAAGGTACACCTGTAAGTATTATAGAAGCCCAAACTGCAGGTAAACCAGTAATAGCAACCAATGTAGGCGGTATACAAAATATTGTAACTGCCCAAAGCGCAATATTAGTACCATCTAACGATGTAAACGAATTTGCAATTCAACTACACACACTACTTAGCAACGATACCTTGCGCCGAAGCATGACTAACGTGGCCATACAGGACATGTTGCGCAACTACTGCTATACCCGCTTGTGTAGTGATATGAATGCCTTATATAAAAAATTATTGGCGTAACAGAGCCAATTTTACGCATTAATTTTATGTTGAATAATTAATACAATTAATGTACTTTTAAACCATGAAAAAAATAATGTCTCTTAGTAAAAATATAACACTGCTAGTTTTACTCGCTGTAGCATTACAAAGTTGCCGAGTGCTAAACTCAAGCCGTATGTTTAAGGCTCCTAAAGATTATCCGTATGTAGGTATTACCGATACTGTTGCGCAAGAGTACAGATTTAGTGTTAATGATAGATACTCGTTTCAAATGTACACCAACGATGGCTTTAGATTAATAGATATGTCAAGTATTGAAAACGGCGCGTCTAACAGCCAAGCAATACAAGGGTACAACATTACTTTTTTGATAGATGGCGAAGGTATGGCAAAAATGCCTGTAATAGGACGAGTAAAAATAGCAGGAAAAACTCCACGCGAAACCGAATTGTTTTTGGAGGATATATATTCAAAAGATTACAAACGTCCGTTTATAAATGTAGTGGCATTAAACAAACGGGTATTTGTATTTAACGGAACAGGAAGCACTGGTAAAGTAGTTACCTTACTTAGCAACAACACTCGACTAATAGAAGTACTTGCCGAAGCTGGCGGTATTACCACCACAGGTAAAGCATATCAAATAAAAATAATACGTGGAGACTACAACAAACCCGAAGTTATAAAAATAGATTTATCAAATATAGAAACGGTTACGCAAGCAAATATGATTATGCAAAACGGAGATATTGTATATGTAGATGCTCGCCCGCAATACATAGCCAACATAGCAACCCAAGTTATACCTATAACTGCGCTACTCTCTAGCTTAATAACTTTGGTAGCCTTGTTTAGGTTTATTAAATAGATGAATACAACAAACGATAAAAAATTTGGTAGTATTGAACTTAACGATGAGTTTGATGTTTTTTTGTTGCTTAAAGTCATACGCAGCAAGTTTTTATTTATAACTATAATATGTGCGTTATGTGCCTTGGGTGCTATGTTATACCTACGTTACAGCGATGTGGTGTATGAAGCTAAGGCTGTATTGCAAGTAAAAACCGACAATACCGCAGGTAAAATTCTTAATTTGGAAAATTCTCAAAGTGGAAGTGATGAGTTGCAGGAAAATGTGGAGTTAATAAAATCAAATACGTTTTTAAAACGCATTATTACCAAACTACCCGTAGGCGTAAGTTATTATAACAAGGGTGTTTTTAAAACATTTGAAACATACCAATCGGCTCCTTATATAGTTAATGTCCGCAATAAAAATAGAGGTGTTACCAACGGAAAAATATTTATCCAATTTAACCTCAACAATACTTTTAAACTATACAACGAAGCCAAAACACTTAACATAGTACAAAAGCCCAATGTGTGGTTTGCTTTAGAGGGTGCCGAGTTAAATATAACCCTCATAAACTCCTCTTTTGCTAACACACAGCAAGGGCAAATGTACTTTACCATTAACGACGAAAACACACTTATAAATACATACTTAGGCAAACTAAGCGTAAGCATATTAAACTCCTCTGCCAAAACAATTGTAATAAGTTTTAGAGATTTTACAGCACTAAAAACAAGCGATGTAACCAATGCAATTATCAACGAATTTAACTCGTTTGATATAGAACGCAAAAGTGCAAGTTCGCAAAAAATACTATCATTTATTGACGGGCAATTGGTAAACGTATATAGCGATTTGCGCAAAAGCGAAGGAGAATTAGAGGTTTTTCAACGAGACAACAAATTATCTTCAAATCCTAAGGAGGTATCATCTAATTATGCTACTCGTTTAAATGATTTGGATGAAGATATTACCAAAATAAAATTAGAAAAAAGTGTACTTAGCGAGTTCCAAAGTGCACTAACGCTTAACAAAGATGCCGATGTATATAAACTGTTACCTATGCTTGCAGGCACGCAATACGAGGGTTCAATGGCACTATTGGTAAGCAACTTACAAGAACTATTAATGCGCCGCGAAAAAGCATTATACGACATAAATACCCATAGTTCCAACATCAAAAATATAGATTACCAAATAGATATACAAAAAAAACTAATTATAGAAAGTATAGCAAGTATCAAAAATAAAATAGCAAGTAAAGAAAATAGTATTAACCAAAAAATAGCCGAGTTTGAAAGCAAATTTTTGGCAATACCTACCAAAGAAATAGAGTTTGCACGCTTAGAACGTTTGTTTAACATTAACGAAAAGTTTTACACATTATTATTAGAAAAAAAAGCGGAATACGCCATATCTAACGCAGGTTTCGTATCAAACAACACAATACTGGAAGAGGCTATAGAGCCAAGCACACCAGTATCGCCCAACAGGTCGTTGGCATACGTTACGGCTATAGCATTGGCAGCACTTATAAGCCTTGCCAGTGTGGTGTTTAGCTACTTAATGCACAACGAAATTATTAATCTCAACGATATATCACGTCATACTAATGCAAGCATATTGGGTATAGTACCTAAGTACCACGAAATAATGGCGCACTCTCAACTTATTATTGATAAAAGCCCCAAATCAATTATAAGCGAGGCATTTAGGTCTATACGTACCAATATGCAGTATATAGCGCAAGGTGGCGAAAGCAAGTTGATGGCAGTAACCTCCACCATTTCGGGCGAAGGAAAAACATTTGTAAGTGTAAACCTAGGTGGCATTATTGCTTTTAGTGGTCGCAGGGTTATTATATGCGATTTAGATATGCGAAAACCAAAAATACACCATGCCTTTGGTGCTGATAATACTGTAGGAATGAGCCAACTATTAATTGGTAATACCACTCTTGACGAATGCGTACAACACTCTACTATTAGCGGTTACGACTACATTACCGCTGGGGCTATACCTCCTAATCCGTCTGAATTGATATTATCTAAAAAAATGGACGAGGTTATTGAATTGCTAAAATCTAAGTACGATTTAGTAATATTTGATAACCCGCCTATTGGTATAGTTAGCGAGGGTTTGCACATAATTAAAAAAGTTGATTTTCCTATTTATGTATTTAGAAGTAATTTTTCTAAAAAACAATTCATCACCAATCTTAATGCGGTACAAGAAGACCATCAAATAAAAAACTTGAGCATAGTGCTTAATAGTGTTGAGCGACAAACAGAAGGCTACGGCTACGGAAGTGGCTATGGATATGGCTACGGATATGGGTATGGATATGGCTACGGTGGCGGATATTATGAAGACGGAGCTAGTAAATCAAAAACTAAACTTGGCTGGTTTAAGCAATTAATATCAAAAGAATAAAAGTATAAGTAATTTTTTTTAAAAAATAATGACAGTAGAACACACACATATAAAAGATTTAATACTAATACAACCCACCGTGTTTGAAGACGAACGCGGCTACTTTTACGAAAGCTATAACGCCAAGCAGTATCAAGAACATGGCTTGCCAACAAATTTTGTGCAAGACAATCAATCCAAATCCAACAAAGGAGTATTACGTGGTTTGCACTTTCAAAATCCACCGTATGCACAAGGCAAGTTAGTAAGTGTAATAAAAGGGGCAGTATTGGATGTGGCAGTAGATATACGTAAAAGTTCAACCACTTATGGGCAACACTTTACTGTGGAGTTAAACGAAACCAACAAAACAATGTTGTACGTACCTGAAGGCTTTGCACATGGGTTTATAACCTTGCAAAACAACACCATATTTAGTTATAAATGCACTAATTTTTATAACAATAAAGAAGAAATGAGTTTGCTATGGAATGATACTATGCTTAACATTAATTGGAACGAATCCAATCCATCATTGAGCGTTAAGGATATAGCAGGTATAAGTTTTAACCAGTTTAAATCGCCGTTTAGCTAAAAAAATATGATAAGTAAATAGCTGTTGTTATATTTACAAAAAAACTTAATAATTTATTGCACGTATGTTACTATTTTTATTTTTTATAGTTACTGTTTCTACTTCAGTACTTATTAATGCATTATTTTTAAAGTTTAGCAAAAACTTAGGTATGCGCAACGTAGACGAATTTTCTGTACGATGGGCAACCCAAACTAAACCTGCTTTGGGTGGATTTTCATTTTTCTTTACGTTTTTAATTTCTTTGTTGGTTATTGAAATTATATCTGGTAATAATTCTATGCTTACCCAACAAACTTCGCTGGGGCTTATAGCGGCTGTATTTGTGGGTTTTTTGTTAGGCTTAAGTGATGATGCATATAATACCAAACCATTACTTAAACTATCGGGGCAAATATTGTGCGGTATATTATTAGTATTAAGCAACAATTGCATACACCTGTTTGATAACAATATACTAAATATAACACTAACTATATTTTGGGTTGTAGCTATAATGAACAGTATAAATATGCTCGATAACATGGATGGTATAACTAGCATCACCAGCGTGTTTATATGCTTAATGATGTTGATGTTAGGCATATATGCACACACACTTGTAGTTACAGATATGTTTGTAATAATAGCTTGTGCAGCAAGTATATTGGGTTTTTTATTTTATAATGTATATCCATCCAAAATATATATGGGCGATACTGGTAGCCAGTTTTTGGGTGTGTTTTTAAGTGCATTAAGCATAAAATACGTATGGAATATTCCACACCAATTATTACCACAATACACTTCGCCTATACTAGTACTTATTGTATTTTTATTACCCATAACCGATACTACTACGGTAACTATTAATCGCCTACTTAACGGTAAATCACCATTTGTAGGCGGTCGCGACCATACAACGCATTACTTATTTTTTAATGGATTTAGCGAACGCAAAGTTTTTTTAATTTTTATGGTAATATCGTTATTATCATGTGGAGTATTGTTTATTATTTTTAAATTGTCTACAACTATAGGTGTTTCATTAGCAATGATATATGCTATAATTGTTTTTCTTGCATTGTACTTACCTACACGCAAAGGCATTAAAAAAAAATAGTATCTTTAATAAATAATGAATAAAACATTTTTAGCCTTAGCTGCATTTATATTTTTTTTGGCTCTTGCCGATTTGTTTATTTATGCCAGCAAAAAAACCGACGACCAATCCTTTCAGCAAGAAATAAACACAGGCTACAAAGTATATTCGCTTAATATACCCAAAAATTTAAACTTTGCGGGCGAAATAGTGCCTATTAATAATTTTGATGTACGCGAATCGTTTGATAGAGAGTTGGTGCAAAATGTATATTTTCAGTCGCAAACTATTATTACCATAAAGCGAGCAAACCGATGGTTGCCAGTTATTGAGCGTATTTTAAAGCAAGAAAATATACCCGCCGATTTTAAATATTTAGCCATAATAGAAAGTAACTTAACCAACGTAATATCACCAGCTGGTGCTACTGGCTTTTGGCAGTTTTTGGAAGGTACAGGCAAACAATATGGGCTAGAAATAAACGAACAAGTTGATGAGCGCTATGATGTAGAACGTAGTACATTGGCCGCTTGCAAATATTTTAAAGAAGCTTATGCATGTTTAGGAAACTGGTCTATGGTGGCAGGTAGCTACAATATGGGGATAACTGGTATTAAAAAACAGGCAGAAATGCAAAAAACAAATAACTATTACGAACTGTTACTTAACCAAGAAACTGGGCGTTACGTATTTAGATTACTTGCTATGAAAGAAATATTTACAAATCCACAACGCTACGGCTACAAGGTGCGCAAAAAAGATTTGTACATACAAATACCCACGGTAAGTCATACTATAAATGCACCCGTGCAAAACCTTGCCGAATGGGCTATTGACAAAGGTGTAAGTTATAAATTACTAAAACTGTTTAACCCATGGTTGCGCAAAAACGAATTAGTAGTTATAAATGGTAAAAAATACATCGTAAAAATACCTAAAAACGGCTATACCAATTACGAAAAACTATTGCCTTTGTTTATGGAAAACAAATTGGATAGTGCCAATTATTTTATGGATACACTGTTGGTACAATAACTAAAATTTTGTTTTAATTGGTAGTAAATTTTTATAAAACGTTAATAACAATTGAACACTTTATAATCAAAAATAAATATATAACCTTATTTTTGAAACAATTACATAAAGCTCAATTTTACTATGAAACAATACCCCCGCATATTTAGCGTATCTACCGTTGGCATTATTTACCACAACAATTCCGATTATTTAATACACCCCCTCCGCACCGATTTTACTGGAGGTTCGGGTTCTGGCAAGTCTGTAGTTGCCGATTTAATGCAACTTATTTTTATTGCTAAAAAAGAATACTGGGAAAGTGCTACCGAAGTAATGACCAACGAAAAACGTACCATAGAAGGCATGGTACTAAAGCGTGGAGACTCTGGTAGCGTGGGTTACGCGTTTGCCAATGTAGAAATAGCCGACAAACAATTTGTGGGCTTAGGGGTATGTATTCAAACCAATTCTAAAAGTATATACCCGTTTTTGATACAACGCAATGGCGAGGTAAACAACTGGGACTTAGACAAGCCGCACAACCTATCGCCATACAATAAGTTTTTAACCTATCGTGACTTTTTGTTAACCAAAGGTAAAACACAACAAATATTACCAATAGAAAAACTGAAAGAATTACTGGCCGAAAAAGGCTATGCAATGAAAGATTATTTTAAAAAAACACCCGATTACCACAAGGTGTTATTTAACAATCAAGTGTTGCCCTTAGACTTTAGTGAAGACGATAAAAAACTAAAATCATACTCGCAAATATTGCAATCGTTCAGCCGTGGTAAGGGTGTTGGGGCAAAGAGCGAAGAACTAAAAAACTTTTTGTTTGCCAACGAAGACGACCTTAATAAGGAATACGAAAAACGCAAAAAAGAAATTGAAAAAGCACACGCCGATTATTTAACCAACACCAAAGTGTATGAGCGTGTAAAATATAAACGTGAAAAATTAGTTGCGTTGTTGGAAGAAAAACGCAAAAAAGAAAAAAATGCAAGCTATGCCTTGTTGTTAGATACTGCGTATAATTTTCAGCATAAAGATAAAGTACAACGTGAGTTAATAAACAACCAAAAAGACTTAGCGTATGTAACCTTGCAACAAATAATGATAGACGGAAAACTGAGCGAAATTAACAATCAGGAGGTGGAACGCGATATTGAAAATTTAAAAAACGACATCAAGCAACTCAATAAAGAAATAGATAAACTATCGCTGCAAATAGATTTTGCGGAGCGTAACCAAGAGAGTTTGGAAATGAGTGCCGTTATTGCAAAGCGTTCGTACGACGAGGTTGCACCAGTATATTTACGTATTGCCGAAATAGAACAACTCGTAAACGACTACGGCACCCCACAACTATTAAAAGAAAAATATTATAAGCAACGCCAATTACTTGCCGACAAAGACAAGCTACAAAAATTTATAGCGTACCTAGACGAGTACAGCATACGCAATAGTTTTGAGGATAGTCATTGGTTTACTAATTATAAGGTGGCCAAAGATAATTCACGAGAAGCATTAATAGACTTAAACCAAAAAATAGAAAAACTAAATGGCTTAAAACCCTTATTCGACAATAGTTTTAAAGATTCGTTTGCACAATGGGCAGTAAAAAAAGCAAGCAAATTAAACAAAGAAGAGGAATCATTACTAATGCACTTTAAGCACTTGGGCATAAGCAAACCAAGTAGCGCAAGCAACGTAACTCGCTTTATACCTACGCCCGAAAACATATTTGATATTGCTAAAAACAACATCGTAGAAAAAACAAAAACAGGCTATTGGATTAATTTAAACGGCATATACGAGTATGTAGAATACGTAGAAAAACAATTGTTTGACAACCCAAACACAATAGCTACCGAACTACAAAAAGTAGGCGAAAATATAGAGAGCGAATTAAACGAACTTACTACACAACGAGTACGCTTAGAAACTATACAAACTGCACTATACGAGTATGGTTATAACCAAAGTTTGCAAACATTGTATGCTTCGCGCGATGAGGTAAATAGCTATATAGTAGACGACCGATTGGAAAACCTTGTAGAATCGGAATTTGAGAATGCAATAAAATTATTGAGCAACCCCAACGTTAATTTAAAAGACCAATACGAACAAGCCGAACAACGCTGGAACGATAGTATAAAAAATAAAACTGTAAACGAGCAAAACCGAACCAACTGGAGCGCCGACATTATTCGTTATAACAAAACAGTAAAAGAAATAGAAGAAATAAAAGTGCCCGAAAAAGAGCGCGACCTTAAAGATTACACTACCGAAACCAAAAATTTAGATGCACAATTAGAGTTTTGGAAAGCAGATTACACAGGCTATTTACGCATAGAAGAAGTAGAAAGTAATCAACTAAAAATTAGCAACGATTTACGAAATATTGAAAAAGACAGCGGCTCGTTACGCACATTTAGTTCTACATTATCTAAAGTGCGCAGTGAGGCTACTGAAGCACGTGGAGTATTACGCAATAGCGTGAGTATGCTTACTATGCGCTTGCCCGAAATAGATGATAAATACCAACAATCGTTAAAAACATATGAGTTAGTAGTAGGCGAATTTGATGCAAATAAACTAAACGTGCCTATTGATGAGGAAATAGTAAAAAAAGCGCAAGTAGATGTGGTAACCAGTGGCGAAGCATATCGTAAATTGTACGACAATGTATTAAATGATACAAAGTTAGATATAGACGATGAGCGCTTAAAAGGCAACCACATGCACGATTTTAAAACATTGGCAGAGGTGCTATTACCTAACGTTATACACGGCGATGAAAAGGAAATAGAAGCACAATTGGCCGATGATATTGACCAATATTTGTTGAGCATAAACCAAAAAATGAGCGAGTTAAACGACCATAAACTTCTTATAATAAACGGAATATTTACACGTATTGAAGAAATATACAATGAGTACAAAGACAAAATATTTGACCTGCGAGACTTCTTTCGTGTAAACAAAATTTCGGGTGGACATTATGTGGAATTAAACTTTGATCCGTCAAAAAATTACCCTATACATTGGATAAATAATTTGCGCAAAAAAATAAGTGCAAAAGCCATGGATATGGGCTTGTTTAAAATGATGGAAGGTAGCGAAGAAGGCGCAGATACTATTATCCTAAAAGCATTTATGGAAAATAGCGAGGTGAAAAATTTAAAACCCGACATTAAAAAATTGACTAACCCTAAGTCGTATTTTGATTTATCAATAAGCCTTAAAACCCCACGTGGCGAGGATGCACCAGGTAGTAACGGACAAAACTACACCATGCTTGCATTGTTATGTATAGCACGTTTATCTATAATTGATACTAGCCGCCACGATAAAGACAAAACCACCAAAAAAGGTATCCGTTTTATGGCTATAGATGAGGTAGCTGGATTAGGAGAAAACTTTGACATGTTGTATGATGTTGCTCGTAATTACGACTACCAAATACTTACTATGACCATTGATCCTATTGGGCGTTTTGAAGAAGGTAAACAACACATTTACACATTACGTAAAAATAATAACCCAGAGTTTTATAACGTAAATCCTACGCCATTAGCGCAGTTTAGCCAATTTGAAATAACAGAAAAATTAGGCGACTACATACAAACGCTATCGGATAGTTATGAAAAGGCTTAGACGGAATTAAAAAATGGAAAATATTTTATTTAACACCCCAGGTTTAATTTTAAGCGGTAGCGATAGTGGTAAATACATAGTGCTTGAAGATGATAGTTTTGGCGATACAGGAGGCTATTACACATACATTACCAATTCGTTAAACAGCAATTCGCAAATGTTTGATAATTGGTATGAAGATTTAGCCTCCATTGAGCGATTTATGAATGTAACAAAAGTAAAATGGTTATGATAAGAGTACAAAAAAATAAAATTTGCTGATAACCATTTATATTTTATCTTTAAACTCAATAAATAATTTAAAACACTAACAAATATGCGAATTATTACTACTGCACTATTTTTAATAAAAAGTTTAACCAGCTTTGCGCAATCGTTTGAGGGACAAATAAACCTAATACGCATAATAGGTACAGATACCTCTAGGTATCGTTATTACGTAAAGACGCCAAATATTCGTATTGAAGAAATAGATAAAAAAGGCAGCGTGCAAGGTTTTATAATAATGAATACTATAGCTAATAAAGTATATGCAGTAAGCCCAGTAAAAAAAGCGTGGATAGATGTGCAAAAAAGCGATGAAGTACTGGTAACAGGCAAAGTAGAATGTATAAAAACTAAAGAAACTAAGCTAGTAGCAGGTGTTAAATGTACCAAATGGGCAGTTAAAAACACAAAAGAAAAAATCATGATTAACTATTGGGTAGCTAATAACAATTTTGATTTTTTTATTGATCATCTAAAGCTATTAAACCGTAAAGAAAAACTGGCTTCGTACTTTATAAATTTACCATTAAACCAAGGTTTTATACCCCTTGAAGCACAACAATACAGTAAGGAGGCTGGAGTAAAAGAACAACTTTCGCAACAAACTAAAACTACAAAAGTAGAACGCAAAACAATAGATATGAAACTATTTGTAGTACCTACCGAATACCGAAAGTTTAACATGGACGTAAAAATTTAAATCAAATAAATAAATTACTAACACCAAAAAAAAATTAAAATCATGCGTATAATTATACTAGTATTACTTTCTTTAATAGGACTAACAGTAAGTGCACAATCGTTTGAGGGTGAAATAAAATTAACAAAAACATCAGGCAAAAATATTAGTAACTATCGCTATTACGTAAAGTTACCTAACATTCGCATTGAGGAAATAAACGAAAAAGGTGTTTTACAAGGTTATATGGTAATGAATACCAAAACAGGAATAATACAAGCAGCTAGCCCAGCTAATAAATCTTGGTTGGAAGTTAAAAAAAATGAAAATCTTGGTATTGAAGGTAAAGTAGAGTGTACCAAAACATCCCAAACAAAAACAATAGCAGGTATAATATGTACGCTATGGTCAGTTAAAAATACAACCGAAAAAACAAGAATTAACTACTGGGTTGCTTCAGGATTTGATTTTTTTGTACCACATTTAAAATTATTAAATCGTAAAGAAAAATTAACTAGCTATTTTGTAAATTTACCATCAAACCAAGGTTTTTTACCATTAGAATCAGTTGAATACCTTAAAATACCTGGTGTAGCAGAACATGTAAATGAGCAAATAAAAACTACCAAAATAGAGGCTAAAAAAATAACTGATGCAAAATTGTTTGTAATACCCAAAGATTACACAAAACTAACAATGACATCAACTAGAAAATAATACAATAATTAAAAATATTAAAAAGCGTTTGCGACATTAAAATCGGAAACGCTTTTTTATTGCAATACAATTTCTTTACTAAATAATAACATATAATTATATATAAAAATTAAACTATGTCACAATTTATAACTTACACCAAACACAGCAACTACGCCACTATTATACTAAATAGAGCTGATAAGTTTAACAGCTTTATACAAGAAATGGCACTAGCCTTGCTTACTGCCCTTGATGATTATGAACAAGACCCAACTATGCGTGCATTGTACCTTACAGGTACAGGTAAGGCATTTTGTGCAGGGCAAGATTTGGGCGAAGTAATAGACCCTAATGGTCCGCCAATATCCGATATTGTAAGCCAACATTACAATCCTATGATAATGCGCATACGTAACATAGAGAAACCAATTGTGTGTGGTGTAAACGGCGTAGCCGCTGGTGCAGGCGCTAATATAGCACTAGCGTGTGATGTAGTAATAGCAGCCGAAAGTGCAACATTTATACAAGCATTTAGCAAAATAGGATTAATACCAGATAGTGGCGGAACATACACCTTGCCACGCATAATAGGTATGGGTAAGGCAAGTGCATTGATGCTTTTGGGCGATAAAATAACCGCCACCGAAGCCGAAAAAATGGGCATGATATACCAAGTAGTACCAACCGAAAATCTGGAAACAGTAGGACTTACACTCACGCAAAAATTAGCAAATATGCCTACTGTAGCCATAGGCTTAACCAAGCGTGCGCTTAATGCGAGTGCTAATAATACATTGGAACAACAACTTAAACTTGAAGACCAATTACAAACACTATCTGCCCAAAGCCTCGATTATAACGAGGGGGTAAATGCCTTTGTAGAAAAACGAGCACCCAAATTTACAGGTAAATAATACTACTTTTTTTGATGATGATTGAAGCCATAAACCTAACCAAATCGTATAACAACGTACCTATTTTAAAAGGCGTATCCCTAACTATTAATAAAGGCGAAGTAGTGGCTATAGTAGGTCCAAGCGGTGCAGGAAAATCTACTTTATTACAACTATTGGGTACGCTAGATAGCCCTGATAGTGGCGAAGTTCGCATTAATGGACAATTGCTTACGGCATTAAAAGATAATCAACTATCCGCGTTTCGTAATACTAATATTGGTTTTGTATTTCAGTTTCATCATTTATTGCCTGAGTTTACTGCATTGGAAAACGTGTGCTTACCTGCTTACATTAAGGGTAGTTTATCGCAAGCGGAAATAACTGCACAGGCAATAGAACTAATGCGCTACTTAGGTATAGAAAGCCGTGTAAGCCACAAACCATCGCAATTAAGCGGTGGAGAGCAACAGCGTGTAGCCGTAGCAAGAGCGCTTATAAACAAGCCCGCAGTAATATTTGCCGATGAACCCAGCGGTAACTTAGATACACAACACGCCCACGAATTGCACGAATTGTTTTTTAAACTCTCCAAAGATTTTGAGCAAACATTTGTAATAGTGACACACAACAACGAGCTAGCCAAAATGGCAAATAAACTATTCGTAATGCGTGATGGTAAATTAGTTAATGAATAATAGTGGTAGGTGTAAATAACATTTTAATTTAAAGAGAATGTACACTACTAAATTTGAAAAAAACGCAACCATATTTATATAATGTAGAAGTGTAATAAAACGATTATTCCGTTTGTAAAAAAAATAAACCCACAATGTTATTTGCTACACTACAAATTAAACGTACTTTCGTGGTACTAAACTTTAAACACTATATATCATGCTTTTAAAAGGAAAAAGAGGAATAATATCTGGCGCTTTGGATAGCAACTCCATCGCTTGGAAAGTGGCTGAAGAGGCTGTAAAACAAGGCGCAATAATAACATTAACTAATGCTCCTATAGCTATGCGCATGGGTGAAATAAATAAGTTAGCAGAGCAATGCAACGCAACTATTATCCCTGCCGACGCTACGTCGGTACCTGAGTTGGAAAATTTGTTTACCAAAAGCCAAGAGGTATTGGGTGGCAAAATAGACTTTGTATTACACTCCATAGGTATGAGCCCTAACATTCGTAAAAACATTCCATACACCCAACTTAACTACGATTTTTATAACAAATCTATAGATGTATCGGCGTTGAGTTTACACAAAATGCTAAGCGTTGCTTACAAGCAAGATGCTATAAGCGAGTGGGGTTCGGTAGTGGCATTAAGCTACATTGCTGCACAACGTGTATACCCGTTTTATACTGATATGGCCGATGCTAAAGCAATGTTAGAATCAATAGCACGTACATTTGGCTACCACTATGGTAAACATCGCAAAGTACGTGTAAACACGATATCGCAATCGCCTACCAAAACTACTGCGGGCAGTGGTGTAAAAGGTATGGCCGAATTTTTTGATTATGCACAAGACCTTTCGCCACTAGGTAATGCTACAGCTGAGGATTGCGCTAACTATTGCATAAGTATGTTTAGCGACTATACACGTATGGTAACTATGCAAAACTTGTATCACGATGGTGGCTATAGCTCTACAGGCGTAAGCACCGAAATAATGGACGGATTAGTTAAATAATTCATACGCTCTCTTTATTTTTTATTAAAACACTATTATGTTTAACAACCTAAGCGACAAACTAGAACGTGCCTTTAAAGTACTTAAAGGACACGGACAAATAACGGATATAAACGTAGCCGAAACAGTAAAAGAAATTCGCAAAGCATTGCTTGATGCCGATGTAAATTACAAAACGGCAAAAGAATTTACCGATACCGTAAAAACAAAAGCATTGGGTGCTAACGTACTTAAAGCCGTGCAACCAGGGCAATTGCTTACCAAAATAGTACACGACGAATTAGTGCTACTAATGGGCGGTGCGCAGGAAGATATAAAGCTAGGCGGTAACCCAACCATTATACTTATGGCGGGTTTACAAGGTTCGGGTAAAACTACGCATTCGGGTAAGTTGGCATTGCACCTTAAAACCAAACGTGGCAAAAAACCATTGTTGGTAGCGGCCGATGTATATCGCCCTGCGGCTATGGATCAATTACAAGTATTGGCTACGCAAATAGGGGTAGATTGCTTTATTGATAGAGAAAATAAAAACGTAATAGATATAGCCCAAAAAGCATTGGCACACGCTAAGCTAAACGGCAATAGTGTAGTAATAATAGATACTGCTGGTCGCTTGGCGGTTGATGAGCAAATGATGAACGAAATAGCCGAGTTAAAAGCGGCTATTCAACCACAAGAAATATTATTTGTAGTAGATGCTATGACGGGGCAAGATGCCGTAAATACCGCAAAAGCATTTAACGACCGTTTAGATTTTGATGGAGTAATACTTACCAAATTAGATGGAGATACCCGTGGAGGTGCTGCACTATCTATACGTTCGGTAGTAAATAAGCCTATTAAATTTATAGGTACTGGAGAAAAAATGGAAGCCTTAGACGTGTTTTATCCTGAACGTATGGCGGATAGAATATTGGGTATGGGCGACGTAGTGTCGTTGGTGGAACGTGCACAAGAGCAATTTAATGCTGAAGATAATAAACGCATACAACAAAAAATATCACAAAATAAATTTGACTTTGATGATTTTCTTAATCAGTTAAATCAAATAAAACGAATGGGTAACGTTAAAGATTTAATGGGAATGATACCAGGCGTAGGCAAGCAAATAAAAGATGCCGACATAGACGAAAATGCCCTAGTAGGTGTAGAAGCTATAATACAAAGTATGACCCCAAAAGAACGCCGAAATCCCGACATACTTAACGGTAGCCGCCGTAAGCGCATAGCCGATGGTAGTGGAAGTAGCGTACAGGAAGTAAATAAACTATTAAAACAATTTGAAGATATGCGCAAAATGATGCGTATGATGAACGAAAAAGGAGGCATGGCTAAGATGATGCGTAATATGCCAAACATGCCTAAAATGCCGTTTTAATAGCACTGTAGCACATTATAAATAAAGAACATAATTCCCGCTTTGTCGTGCTGACGAAAGGAAGCATCTCTACCACAACACAGAGGCTTAATACAACGGCATAGCACAGCGGGATTTTTTTATGTGAAAAAATAATTTAAAAAAAACATACTGCCATTGCTTAACCAAATTAAAAAATTAGAAGCCGCTTTAGCCCATGCCGATGCACTAAACACTAAAGTATCTGCGGCTAATGTGGCGTGGCATATAGACCATTCGTTGCGTGTAATAATAGGTATTTGCAACACACTTGCTAACTCTAACCCTGCGGAATACAAGTGGAAATTTAGTTTGTTACGCACCGTTATTATGTTTATCGGGCGTATGCCACGAGGCAAAGGAAAAGCCCCAAAGGCAGTAGTAGCAACTGACGCTATAACTACACAAAGTATAACGGAGCAACTAATCAAAGCCAAGCAAGCTATACAACAATTGGACACATTGCCCGACAATAGTTTTTTTAAACACCCTTATTTTGGCTTACTTAATTTAAAACCAAGTATTGAATTTTTGCATTTACACACTAAGCATCATTTGGGGATAATTGATGATATTGTGAGGGGGTAAATAAAAAAACACTTCCAATTTGGAACGCATTGCGTACCTAATTTAACTTGTTTAATTAATTATAATCGAGAAAATAAAAAACATGCTAAGAAATATAATTTCTTTTTTTTTAAAATTACGTCACAAAAGAAATGAAAAAATAGAAGTTTTTGAGGACTTGGAAATTCTTGATGGAACTTATTTTCACGAAGATGATTTTAGACAGGTTGAGTTTTGTCCAAAAGAAAATTTAGAATTTTTAAAACATGAAAATAACCAAGTAAAAAATTTGCAGAAGAACATTTTGATGGGACTGGATTTACTGATATTTATCTTAGAGAAGAGCATAATCAGAAAACCATACTTGAGATGCAAATAAAGCTATTTGAGTTAAATTCATTATTATTGAATTTAGGACTTGAAAGAATTGAAAAAGTATACGATGGATATAGTTCATTCAAAGAAATATGTAAAAACACAATTGCGTATAAATTTGATGAAGCGGAAATTTTTGTAACTATTGAGAATGATTACATTAAAGACTTATTTATGACTGGTTTTAGATTTCATGAAAATGAAGCGATAAAGAATAAACTGGAAGAAGTTCTGTATAATATTGGAACGGAATTTCATTTAATTTTAAACGATTGGAACTTAGCTGAAATAATAGACTTGACCGACCGTAAGGAAATAAAAAAAAATCTAAATGAAGAATTGAAAAAATAATTAGCTAGGCTATTACAAACCTCGTTGCTTGTGAAGTTAGTTACTTGTACAAATAATAATGAATAGCCATAAGTAAAAATTACCATTAAACTAAATGCAATTACAACATAACAACTCCATTTTTAACACCATAAAAGAACTCATAGTGCTATCTCGGCAACGTGTGTACCGTATGGCCAATGTTACAT
>JACMRI010000191.1 GCA_014376525.1 Bacteroidia bacterium
GCTTTAAATCCAACCGAAATAGAAACTAATTGGCATCATTGCAAATGCTACCGAAATAATGATTGAGTAAGCATAACCTATAGTGCTTAACATTACATTGTAGCGTTTGTTGTGTACACCAAAAGTTTTAAATGCACTTTGAAAGCCATGTGCCAAATGATAGCCTAAACTACCGCAAGCCAATACATACAACACTACAACAATTGGGTTTTGAAACACATTTTTCATTTCTAAAAACAAGTTGTGCTTTAATTTGCCATCTATTTCTATTTCTTCTAATGGTTTAACATTCCACATGCCACCAAAGCGACTAGGAGTCCAAAAATGATAGAAGTGCATGATTAAAAAAATTAACAACAAGCTACCTAAAATGGCCATGCTGCGGCTATACCATTTACTGCCTTTATTACCATAATCTATAGCGTAGCCAACTGAGCGTTTACTTTTATTGTACAGCGTTAAGGCATAGCCTTGAAAAATGTGTAGGATAAAAAACAGAATTAACCCAACTTCTAACAAGCGAGGAATAATATTACTACCCATAAAATGAGCAGCACGATTGAACATTTCGCCCCCATCATTTGCCCATATACAAGCATTTAAACCTGCGTGAACAATTAAAAATAAAATAAGAGAAATTCCAGTAAGCCCCATTGTGAGTTTCTTACCAACCGATGTAGTGAAGACTTGTTTCCAGGTCATAAAGCAAGATTGTGGTTTTGTTAAATCGGTGCAAATGTAGTGCTACAATAAATGCTACGTTGTGTGTAAACAATATTTCTGCGAATACGATTACATAATAACCATTGAGGTGATAAATGGTTGACTGTGAAGGGGAAAAATGCGGGTGAAAAACAGGGTAGATTATGGTAGAGAAACGTGAATTTAATATTCCTCCAAACTACGATGTACCAAAAAAGAAACTTGAAATACCTACTTTTAAAATAAAAATGCACCCATCACCTATATAAGTTTTACTTTCATTTTTTACCGCCGATGATGGTGTTCTTCACCAACATCAATCATTCCATATATTTGATTATGGATTATCCTATATACTATCCTGCATTTTTTACCGCTACTATTTTAGAGTGGAAGCACCTGCTAAAGCCTGACAAATACAAGGCAATAGTTACTGAAAGCCTAGCATTTTTGGTAAAGGAAAAACGTATTCAAGTATTTGGCTTTGTAATTATGAGTAACCATATACATGTCATTTGGCGTTGTATGCCTACAGATAGCCCAAGTAAAGTACAGCTATCTTTTATGAAATACACGGCACAGCTGATTATTAAAGATCTTAGAAATTCGCACCCACAAGTACTAGCACATTTTATAGTAAATGCTAAAGACAGAAAGCATCAAATTTGGGAGAGAAATCCTTTAAGTATTGAAATTCGTAGTAATGATGTGATGTTTCAGAAGCTAGAATATATACATCAAAATCCTGTTAAAGCGGGGTTGTGCGAGGAAGCGGAAGCGTATTATTTTAGCTCAGCCAAGCTGTATATTAATGGTAGTTGCAATTGGGATTTTGTAGAGCGATGGGAAGCTTATTAGCATAATTTAGATGTTGGTGAAGAACACCAACATCGGCGAAATTGTATTTGGATAATTATTAGGAAATATGATTAATTGGTGGTGTAGTGCAACCTGAACTTGCCATCGGTTACGGTAATTATTTTATTTTGAACAGGGTTGTAAGCAGAGAATGAAAAGGTGCCTTCAACAATTTTATTAGTTTTATCTACTTGTATAATATTAAGAATTCCAGTTCGAATGGAATCGGTATCAAACCTGTCGGTAACTGTAGTTGAATTTTTATAAGTACCACCATTTGCATAACCACTATTTAATATATAACTGGTTGCGGTAACTGAATTTCTATCAATAATTCCTATGGCTAACGCTTCAAATCCTCTATTAGCACCAAGTAAAAAAATGGTGTCTCTGTATATAGTACAAGTAAGGCAGTTGGCACAACTGTTTGGTTTATATACCTGCCCATCTACATTGCATTGGTAGTAATATTCTGGCAGATGCTCTTTGTTGCAGCAGATAAAAAATATTGCTATTGCTGTTAATGCAATGGTAAATGGAATGCTGTGAGCTGTTTTCATGGTTTTTTTATTAAAAATGTGAACTAATATTATGATTAAATAAGTATAAATGAGATAGTAAAAATTATATAATTGTTGCCTTAGCAATATTACATGGTATATTTCAAATAAGTCATACGGTATTTTTTACCGTATAATACCCCCTTTTTTAGTA
>JACMRI010000192.1 GCA_014376525.1 Bacteroidia bacterium
CTGTTTTAGAAACTCATTATTTTATCTCAATATAGTTTGTTCTCTATCTGGCCCTACTGATACTATTTTGATGGGTACACCTATGTATTGCTCTATGAATTCTACGTAGTTGGTTAACTCCACAGGAAAATCGGCATAGTTGCGAACTTGTGTCAAATCGCAATTCCAGCCTTTAAATGCTTTATACACAGGGTTAATGGTGGTAGTTACTATATCGTACGGAAGTTCTTCGCTTGTAATACCCTCGTATTCATAAGCTACACACACTTGTATGGTGTTAAATGCGCTAAGAATATCGGTTTTCATCATTATAAGTTGGGTAGCACCGTTTATCATAGTTGCGTATTTAAGGGCTGGCAAATCTAACCAACCGCAACGGCGCGAACGCCCAGTAGTTGAGCCATATTCATTGCCTATTTTGCGCATTAATTCGCCCTCTTCGTTATCTAACTCAGTAGGAAATGGCCCCGAACCTACCCTTGTGCAATAGGCTTTAAAAATACCTAATACTTCGCCTATTTTGTTAGGAGCAACGCCCAAACCTGTGCAAGCACCAGCAGTAGTGGTATTGCTTGAGGTTACAAACGGATAAGTACCAAAATCAACATCAAGCATAGAACCTTGAGCGCCTTCGGCAAGTACACGTTCATTGGCTTGAAGTTTTTTGTTTATTAAATATTCCGAATCTACTACTGTAAGTGTTTTTAAAAACGCAATACTTTCGTTAAATGCTATTTCGGCTTCGGTTATATCAAAATCAAATTTATAAAAACCTATCAGTTCTTTATGTTTGGCAACAATGGTAGCATATTTTGCGTCCCATTCTTTACTAAATATATCGCCTACACGCAAACCATTGCGCCCAGTTTTATCCATATAAGTTGGACCTATTCCTTTAAGCGTTGAACCTATTTTGGCTTTGCCTTTTTGCGCTTCGCTGGCAGCATCTATTATGCGGTGCGTAGGTAATATTAAGTGCGCCTTGCGCGATATGTACAAAGCCTTTTTTATATCAATATTAAATTTTGCAAGATTGTCTATTTCTTTTTTCAATATTACAGGGTCTATCACAACTCCGTTACCAATAATATTAATGGTGTTTGTTCTAAAAATACCCGACGGTATAGTGTGCAACACGTGCTTAATACCATTAAACTCAAGCGTGTGGCCTGCGTTAGGGCCTCCTTGGAAACGTGCTACAGTAGTGTAGTTGGGAGTTATTACATCTACTATTTTACCCTTACCTTCGTCGCCCCATTGCAGGCCTAATAACACATCTACTTTCATTTATTGAGTTTTAGTTTTTTAGTTTTAAATATTGATGCAAATGTAAATGTAAAACCAATGGCGGTGGTTTATTTTATTATGGTTTTACCAACAATTAAAGTACAAAATGTGTGTAATTTTTTTGTTTGAAAACAAATTATTTACTTGCGTAACTACAATCAATAATCGTTGTAATGATTAAATAAAGTGGCTTGCAATCCCATATACACTATTACACTACTTACATTTATGTTGCTTTTAGTAACTACAGTACCTAGGCAGATACTTGTGTTTTGCACTGTGTAAGTGGCTTGCAGATTAGCCGTTATACGTTTTAATAATTTTCCTTGCAAAGTAGCAATTCCAAAATCGGCGTTACGCTTAGTATAACTAGTGTATATATTGCTACCATAGTTGTTGTTATTAGCATCTAACCCTTGCATAAAATACGAACCTTTGCCACTAAACATTAGGTTGTTGTGTTTGTATGAGATTAACGACAATGCCTCTATAAAATTACCCCCTGCGGGGTGCGCCAATGCTTGATTATAATGTCCGTAATTAATTAATGGGTCAGCATGAGCGTAAGTGAATGGGCGTACATAATTAAATTCGGCAAGAGCTATAAATTGTTTTTTAGGGCGAATATAATTGTACTTTGCTCCGCCTTGCACGGCGTATTTATTGCCCCACCAGCCTGTACGTTTTACAAAGTAGGATAGCAAAAATTCATCTAACACAAATTGTCCGTATAGCGTTAAGTTTTTTACTGGTTTTAGCTTGACGTTAAGTCCCAGTATTTCATTATCAGTGCTGCCTTGACTATACTCTACGGGGCGAAAAAAAATAATCGGATTTAGGTACGTAACATCATACTTAAACTTGTATGGATTGTTGCTACGGCTTGCAAACACTACGGTTTCGTACAGTTGTAAATTCAACCATTTGTTGGGTGTGTAACTAATGCTATGAAAAGTCATAAATTTATTGCGCACATAATTATCTAGTGGCTTGGTATCATTCATATCTACCAAATGTGCGTAAGTGGTGGAGTATTGAAACTGCTTTAATTTAGCATCAAAACTAATATGATACATTGGTGCAGCATTATCACTTAATATAAGCGACCGATAACCTTCGCCCACAAAAAAACGATTGCGTCCTGCGTGCAATGTTATGTATTTGTTTGGGATGTATTTTAAGTTAAAATCTAAATAATTACTTGTATTAAAATTAGCTTTGCGTGTATAAAATGCTGTACCTACAGCACCAATACTATTGTTTTGAGTTACGCTACTATCCATTGCAAGAGAGCCATTGAGCCACAAGCGTTCGTAATTAATTATTGCTTGTAGCTTTTTATTCAACTTAAATGAAGCCGAAAAGCCTGCGCCTAACTGTGCACCAATGTTGTTTTTTTCTATGGTGGGTAATGCGGTAACAAGCGGACTAATGTGTGTGTGTTTTTTTTGATTGGTGTCGTTTAATAAAAGTGGAGTATTTATTAAACGATGAGGTATGTTAGCAATTTCAGTATCAATAA
>JACMRI010000193.1 GCA_014376525.1 Bacteroidia bacterium
TAAGTCAGTAGTTTTTACAGTTATATTAGCAGTAGATACAACATAAAAAAACTGATGGTCAGTCCCTTCTGCTTTTACTTCATCGCTTATGCTTACTGCAGGTGTTTTACTCATATCCATTAATACTAAACTTACATTATAGCTTTTGTTAATTTTTAAATTAATAGTACCTATTGTGGGAGCGTTACCACCTGCACCGTCTAGGTCTTCGTATTTTACTATAAATGTAGTATCTGCATTACTAAAATTAAGCATTACTGTGGTTATTAATTCTGCTTCATTTTCTTTTTCTACTACTTTTTTCTTGCATGCAGTAGTAAATACGATTGTTGCTACTGCTATTGTTATTGCTGTTTTTTTTATTAAATTTTTCATATTTTTTTTTTAAAATGTTAAAACTACTGTTGCACTTACGTTGCGCCCTATATCATTTGCATAATATTTAAACCTGTTCATATAATCTCTATACACAGTATTTAATAGGTTGTTGGCAGTAAGTAACAATGTTAATTTATTGTTGTTTTTTAATGTAAGGTTGGCTGTAACATTGCAGCCCACTAAGTTGTAGGCAGAGGGTGGTATGCTATAATCGGCAGCATAGTTTACACGAGTTTGTTTATCTACCCATGTATGCGTTATACCTGCATAATAGTTTTTATGCTCCGTTTTTTTAATGGTGTACGTAAGTTCGTTTAATAATCTATCGCTTGGTAAGCCCAGTAAAAATGAGTTATTGAGCGTATTATACCCTCGCACTGACGAAAATACACTTGTCCATTTTATACGTTCATTAACTGCATAGCTTATTTGTGCATTGGTGCCGAAAAGTTGTGCAGGCATTTGCTCAAACTTAAACGTAGGAAACGCTCCACGTATAGTAAGTGTAGCAGGCAATACAGGTACGAGATTAATAAAATTAAAAAAATGATTGTAAAATACCTCTGCATTAACCGTTATACGATGTGCCAAAAAATTGCTATTTATAGCCAACGAATTGTTTAAGGCTCGCTCTACATTTAAATGATCATTACCATACTCTATAGCTGCTACACCATGGTGTAAGCCGTTGCTATACAACTCGTTGGGGCTTGGTGCACGCCACGCCAAACCACTGTTTACAATAAGTTTAATGTTGTTGGTAGCATAGTAAGAAACGCCTAAGCTGCCCAATGTAGCATTAAATGCACGTGTGCGACTATACAATCCGTTACTACTATTACGCTCGTAAGTGTTGCTGTTGCGTAAATCTTGGCGTATGCCTAACTCCACGTTAAATTTATTAATGTGTGCATAGTGCAAATAGTACAACCCTGCGTTATTACTTTGGTAATTAGGTATAAACACACGGCTTTGGGCTAAGTTGTTGTTTATTTGGTTCATATAATTTACTCCTAATTTACCATGACCAATACTTGCAGTAGTATATTCGTAAGACGCATCAACAGTATGTGTAAACAGTTCTAATGCAGATTGTGGTGCGTTTTTTTGCAATACATTGTTTACATACACGTTATGATTATCAAACTCCTTACGCCTGTTGGTTTGGAACGCATACTGCACATTTAGTACACCATATTTACCTACCAATGTTTTGTAATGCACCATTGTTGTTATATGATTAACCGATTGCTTAGGTCTACTAATTAAGTACAAAAACGTGGCACTATCAGCATTGCCAGTATTGGCTATAGCACGGTTAAGGTCGGTTAAATTACCAATGTGCGACCCTCTAAATATGCCCAACTCCGTATTATAGCTAAGTACGTTAAGCGTTATATGGTGCGCCTTGTGGCTGTATTCTATCAGTACACTTCCATTAAGTTCCTTCGTGCCTGTGTTGCCCATTATGTAATTAGGCGTACTCATATTACCCGCTTCCTTGCCCGATGCTTGCACTCTGTATGCTAGGTTTGGCAAGTGTTTAAAGCGTTGTTGCACCATTACAGCAGGAACAATTTGTTTACCGTTACTTTGTAAATTTAGCAATGCACTACCGTTTACACCCACACTATCGGGCAATGTTGCAGGGCTTATAAGTACCACTCCTGCTACTGCATCGCTACCGTATTGTATAGCGTTAGCACCTTTTATTACGGTAATATTACCCGCGTTAAAAGGATCTATTTCGGGAGCATGTTCAGCTCCCCATTGCTGCCCCTCTTGGCGTACTCCATTATTAAGCACCAATACTCTATTGCTGTGTAAACCATTAATAACAGGCTTACTCACGCTTGCACCAGTATTTAGTGTAGTTACACCTGGGAGTTGCTCCAGCATTTTAGCAAGCGGTTTCCCTTGCTGTTGTAGTAAGTCCACGGCGTTTAATTCCCAGTAATTTTGTGTAGCTATTACAGGTGCACGTTCGTTATGTATGTGTACTTCGTGCAAGTTATTAGTATTGTGGTTTAGCTTAATAGTTATATCAGTATTTTTGCTAACCACCAACGTAATGGCAGTATCTGCATATTGTAATTGATGAATACGTAAAATATATTCACCCGTTGCAACCCCTACTAACTGTGCCTTACCGCTAAGTAACGATTGTGCATTGTACATATGTGTGGCATTAGAAAGGTGTACTGTGGCATATTCTATGGGGTGGTTTATATCATCATTTACACGTACAACAACAGTATAATTATTCTGTTGCGCACGAATAGTTGTAAATAATAATGTAGCAAAACCCAATAGTACACATTTCATTAAAAAGTGTTTCATTGGACAATAGTTTTAAATTAAAGTGAATTATTATCAAATAATCCAAAAACATACTCCTGGTTAGTTACTCCGAGTTATGAAGTATTGTAAAGCGCTCACTAACGCAAAATTATTTAACAATAATAAGATATATTTAAGTGTATACGTTATGTGAAATTCCGCCTAATGTTTAAAATTTAACTAAATTACGCAATGTTTCTTTTAGTGTTACACAAACTTTGGTGGTGCTTTTAACGCAAACAAATAATGAATAACTAATGGAGTATAACTCGCATAAATAGTAGTATAGCTATAATGCTGTGTTGGTGTTGTAAGACTTAATATAAAAGCTGTAGGCGCATCAAACGCAAGTGTAAACGTGTCTAACTCACAGTGGTGATGCTTGGTTTCAAAGTGCTTGTTGTGGCAACTGTATTTGTCATCTTGTTGATGTTCGTTATGCAACAAAGCATGTATATTGCTCACACTATTTATTACTAATAAAAGTGTGGCAATGAGAACTATAGCTATGTTTTTAATTGTTTTCATAACGTTGTAAATATAACCGTATTATTTTATCTACTCGTCTTATTTTATCAGCTAAATAGTTTACATTAGCCCTATAAATATTATTTACATTAACCAAGTTACTCTATTAGTTAGTTAACAACAATAAAAATATATAATAATGAAAAAAATAATACTTCATACAGTAAGTGTTTTAATTATTAGTGGATTAAGCATTAACGCATCAAAAGCACAAAATGTGGGTATAAATACGCTCAACCCTGATGCGTCATCTATACTAGATATTACGCATACTACACGTGGCTTACTTATACCACGTGTGCAGTTAATAGCCAGTAATAATGCTGCTCCAATAGTTGCGCCTGCATTAAGTTTGTTGGTGTTTAACTTATTGCCTGCAGGAGTAATACCTAACAATGTAAAAACTGGTTATTACTACTGGGATGGTACAAAGTGGACAGGCATAGGTACAAGTAATGCATGGGATTTGTTGGGTAATGCAGGTACTAATGCAAGTATTAATTTTATAGGAACTACCGATGCGCAAGATTTGGTAATACGAACAAATAATACAGAACGTATGCGTTTACTTAGTACTGGTAACGTTGGTATTGGCACTAATGCTCCATTAACACCACTACACCTTATTGGTAATTTAACAACATCAAACCCTGCACAAAATTTAAATCTTTCATTAACCCCTGATTTTTTTGGAAGTTCATACATACAAGCTTATCAAAGTACAGGAGTGTTTACGCCCCTAATTATAGATGGGGCGGGTATTACATTAAGAGGGCAAGGTTTTACTAATATTTTATTGAATCCTCTTAGTGGAGGTAATGTTGGTATAGGTACAGCAACACCATTAAACAAATTAGAAATAACCCAAGGCACAGCAGGTAATTCAGGCTTGCGTTTTACTAACTTGCTTAATGCAGGTGCGTTAAGTACTAATGCTACAGGCGATGTTATACCCACCACACTTAACCCTGCTAATGCTTTATATTGGGGGCTTACAGGTAATAGTGGTACAACACCTGCTACTAACTTTTTAGGAACTTCCGATGCGCAAGATTTTGTAACACGAACTAATAACATAGAACGTATGCGTGTGCTTAGTAATGGTTATGTAGGCGTAGGTACAGCAACTGCTGCAAGACAATTAGAGGTAATAAACCATTTACGAGTAAGTAGTAGTAATCCTTTTTTTGAGTTAAATGGCACTTTTGCCCCAATACCTAATTTAGCTACTTTTACAGTGCGTTCAGCCGGGGAGGTCGTACAACGTTCTAATACTAATAATTTAGCAATATCCGATTGGGAAGTAAAATATGGTACTGGTACTAATGCTTTTCCAAACGATCAGTTTTACATTGCTCGGAAAGCTGATCCAACTACAGCTAATGATTATTTTATGAATATTAATAGTGTGGGGAATGTAGGCATAGGAACTATAACGCCTACTGCAAAGTTAGAGGTAAAAGATAACATTAATCGCAGAACCTTAAATATAGAGCATGATTTTAGTGGATTATCAAATACTGATGCCGCTTTTATTGGTGGCGTTGATGTGGGCTTTACTTCTACAGGTTTATTTGTAGTACAAAAAGATGCTATTTCTTTGGGTTCAACAGGTAGTAACTTAATAAACGTGGTAAGTAATTCTGTTTCTAAAATGGTAGTAAATGGTATTGGTAACGTAGGTATAGGAAATGCTACTCCTATTTACAAATTGGATATTGTAACCTCAGATTTATCGCTACCAGCAGGATATGGTAGAGCATTAAAATTAAAAGCAACTTTTCCTGCTATGGAATTTGAAGGTACAGGTGGTGGTGCAAACAAATCAGGATTTATAACTTATGATAGTCAAGTTACGGGACCTAATCCAGCAGGTATGAAATTTTTTGTAGATGAAACTCCTAATACTTTAAGTCCTACAACTCCTATACTTACATTAAAATCTAATCAAAATGTAGGAATTGGAAATAGTTTACCGAGCAATTCGGCTAAATTAGACGTAGCAAGCACTACTGCAGGTTTTGCAATGCCACGTATGACTAGCGCACAACGCAAAGCAATAGTAGCGCCTATTGCAGGTTTGCAAGTGTATGACACCGATCTTAAAGGTTATTATTATTTTGATGGTGCTATATGGGACTGTGTAAGCGTAAGTGCAGGCACTGTTAATTATTTTGCTAATGCCACTGCGCCACACGGCTACCTTGAGTGTAACGGACAAAGCGTAAGCACAACCACATATACCGAGTTATTTACCGCTATTGGTTATTTGTACGGTGGCGCAGGAGCTAGTTTTAATGTACCCGACTTGCGTGGAGAGTTTGTACGTGGTGTGGATAATGGACGAGGGGCTGACCCTTTAAGACTGATTGGTAGTCCCCAAAAAGCTTCAGCATTGAGAAGCGAAACTGGAAATATAGGTTGCGCTGTAATTGGTGGTGTAGATTTAGAACCAACATATACAACACCGTGGGCTGGAGGAGGAGGAGGTGCTACAGGAGGTTCGTGTACACCAGGTACTTTTACTTGGCTACCTGTCCGCCCACGCAACGTAGCTATGTTACCTTGCATAAAGTTTTAACAAACAATAAAAGCGTGTAAGTTTCATAAATTACTGCTACTTTTATTTGATAAAAAACTAAGAAATTATGACAGACCAAGAATTAAAAGATTTAGTAGCTAGTCTTGCTGTAGCACAAGTAAAAACAGACCAAGAACTAAAAGACTTAGTAGCAAGCATTGGTAAAACACAAGCTAAAACAGACCAAGAACTAAAAGACTTAGTAGCAAGCATTGCTATAATACAAGCTAAAACGGATGCTCAAATTGCAAAGTCGGAAATACGAGTGGCTAAAAATGAAGAGCAACAAAAACGCACTATTCAAGAGCTAAGTAACGTTGGACATAACAATGGGGAGTATGCTGAATATTATTTTTATAATGCGTTAAGCGAAACAAAAACTTTAGGCGGTATTAAATACGATTATGTAGATAAAAACGTAGGGCAACGTAGTAAACGCTTGCAAGACGAATTTGATATAGTAATGTACAATGGCAATAGCATAGCACTTATAGAATGTAAGTATAAAGCACACCCTAAAGACCTTACGCTATTAGTAGAAAGTAAAACCAAAAATTTCAAACTACTTAACCCCGATTATGCTAATTATAATATATACTGTGGTTTGGCTAGCTTTACATTTTACCCAGAGTTAGAAGAGCAAGCCAAAGAACTTGGAGTAGCCATACTAAAGCAAGTAGGAGATGTAATGCAAGTAAACGCTGATAATTTAAAAGTGTATTAGTTTCATAAATTACTGCTACATTTATGTATTAAAAAAACCAAAAAAAATGAACCGTCGCAATTTTATAAAAAACACCGCACTTACTACCGCAGGTATTATTGCTAGCCCTTATATACTTCCTAGCGGACGCTTGTTTGCTAGTACTGGCGCACGTAAGGTTAATCACGTAGTATTTTGCATGTTTGCAGGAGGCATACGCAACTTAGAATCGGTAATAAAAGGCGATGGCAACCTCATGCGCAATATGCTTGCAGGCAGCGAAAGTATAAGTGGAGATATTGCTAGTGGTATAGATTTGTTAAATCCATTATCGTCATTGCCTTTGCAAACCTATGGTACGCTGTATAAGCAGTTTAGGTATGCACAAGGACCCACAGGGCATTTTAATGGCAATACAGCATTGATAACGGGTACATATACCGATACTACTTTAGATATAAAAACACATCCCAATACGCCCACTATATTTGAATATTATCGTAAGCATACCTCACCAAGTGCCTTAAATGCCTGGTGGATAAGCAATTCGTTAGGGCCTAATATGTCTCTTAATTTTAGCACCGATGTAGAGTACGGTGCTCAATACGGTGCTAATTATATGCAACCTTACAATTTATTTAATTACGATAGTAATACAGAATTAAGTAATCCAACAAAATTTAGTAGTGCCGAGCAAAGCCAAGTAGCAGGGCTTCAAAACTTCTTTAATAAAAACTTTGCGCAAAAAAGTATTAACGCCGAAACCATTGATAATAGCACCGCTGACCGTATTAAACTTAATGAATTTTTTGCCAAAACATGGACGAAATTACAAAGCGGACAGTATAACAATCCGTGGAATGTAGCCAATGATATGAATGGAGATATGCAAAACATAATGATGGCGGAAGAAGTTTTAAAAGAATTTAAGCCCGAATTATTGGTAGTAAATATGAGTTACGTGGACATTGCACATAGCAATTTTACGGGCTATTGCAATAATTTGGTAAAGGCTGATTATGCTTTTGCGCACCTATGGCAAACAATACAAAGCACACCAGGTTTAATGAACGACACATTACTAATAGCAGTACCCGAACACGGGCGTAACGATGTACCCAACAGTATAGTAGATGCTTACGGACGTAGAGCCTTAGACCACTCAGATGAAGGTGGAAGTAGAGAGATATTTTGTATGATGCTTGGTCCTGCGGGAGTTATTAATCAAAATAAAATAGTAAATACTATAGAGGGCGAAACCATAGATATAGTTCCTACCATAGCACACGCCTTAGGTTTTGATGTTGATATTCCAAGCCAATATCGCTCACGTATGGGTAGCGTGCTTAATAGTGCATTTGTTTAAATAGATATTAGATAACAGTAGTTAGGCATTAGATTAAAGACTTGTAATTTTTGATAAAAAGTAGTAATTCAAAAAACAACTTACCATGAAAAAAATAATTTATTATACATGTATAACAATAGGGCTTGTGTCTATTATATATTCGTGCAAAAAGAAAGCCGAAGAGTTGCCTACAAACCCTTTTGCCGAAAGTAACACAGCCACTAGTACAAAAACTACTGAAGTTGCTTTAACGCCCGATTTTAAGAGTATTTATACTAAAATATTTCAGCCCAAATGTGGTAATCAAAGTTGCCATGATGGGCATTTTGAACCCGATTTTAGAACCATTGAAAGTGCTTATGCTACTATGGTATATCAGCCAGTTATAAAACATACGTTAGATGGTAGATATAAAATGCGAGTTATACCTGGTAATATTGATAGTTCTTGGCTTTATAATCGTGTGGTAACCGCTGATGCTCAACTTGGGCGTATGCCTTTATATAAAAACCAATTAGCTACAGACGAGTTAAACGCTATTAAAACATGGATAAGTAATGGTGCTAAAGACCAATACAATCAACCAGCACGCGAGCCTAATAGCGAACCACAAGTGCAATATTACGCAGCTTCAGATACCAACAACAATGTAATAAACAGAGTAGATACCAATAGAGTAGCAGGATCAGCCTCTCCATTTATAGTGCATACTGGCAAACAATTAACTTTGTATGTAATATTTAGTGACGATCATACGCCTATTAATCAGTTGCAAAACGTAAGAATGAAATTATCACAAAACATTGATGGATTTTCTACAACAGTTACGCAAACTATTACAGGTACATACAGCCCAATACCGTGGTTTGACGGTTTTATATTTACTGTAAATACTTCATCATTACCGGCAAATAAAACATTATATTTTAGGTTTTATGCTAATGATGGTACAACTACCACCGATACTGAATTTCCAATAACTAATATGTGGCCATGGTGGAAAAACTATGCTTCGCTAATAGTAAAGTAACTAACTGTAGTGTAATTATTTTTTTTTTCGATTTTTCTTTTTTACTGTTTTTTTCTTTTTTGATGTTTTTTTCTTTGTTGCTTTCCTGCTTTTTTTAGGCACATTAACTTTACTATTATTCAGCTTTTCAGTTATATCAATTGTATCTTTATTAGCAGTATAATATTGAGTTATTAAATTTTTAAAACGTCCACCACCCTTGTAATATTTGGTATAATAATGTTCGTTTAAATTGCTTTTTATAACACCTAAATGTACTGTAGCATGCACAAATTCATTATTGCCTAAGTATACTCCCACATGCGACAAGCTCCTACCGTTAATGTTGAAAAACACCATATCGCCTGCTTTTAATTCTAACGGAGAGGTAAATGTTGTATCTACGTTTGCATAATAGTCTCGTGCACTTCCTGTTAATATTTTACCATAAGTGTTTTTATATACAACTGCCGTAAAGTGAGAACAGTCTATCCCTCGTTTAGTATTACCGCCCATTTGATAACGAGTTCTATGCCATTCGTTAAGTGTGTTGTTAATACTATTATGTGTTAGTGAAGTATCTTTGGTAGTAGTGTTAATTGAGTTTTTAAACGGTAGGAGAGAGTGAGTAGAAGTATCTGTTTTTGTTTCTTGCGCACATAATTTGGTTGCAAACAATATTGTAATACAAATATAAGTTATGGTGTGTATATTCATTGTATTAGCTTATTTTACTAGCGTTACTGTACCCGTATATACATGTTTTTGGTTTAATCTATCGCGTAGTTGTATGTTCCATACATACAAGCCTATTGGTAATAAGTTACCAGTATTGCTTTTGGTACCATCCCAACTATTTTTAATATCATTACTTATATATACACGTTCGCCCCATCTGTCATATATGTTTATTTTATATTCTTTTAATCCCGATGTTTTAGGGGTAAACAAATCGTTGAGTCCATCATGGTCGGGGCTAAAGGCATTGGGCACATAAAACTGAAACGAAGCATCTATGTTAATTTCTTGCGAAGTTGAATTACTGCAGCCTAAGTTATTAGCAATATATTGTGTAATAACATAATTACCAGGTTGAATGTAATAATGAGTATCGTTAGCCAAATAAGTATTGGGTTTCATATCTCCCCACGAGTAATACAGTTGGGTGTAAGGTGTAGTAACTTTGCTAGTAACTTGTATAAATGGGTCGTAAAAAAAATCTTTAACTAAAGAATCTACTACAAACTTTGCAGTGGGTCTTGGTTGTACTACTATAGGTTTATTTAATGTGTCGTAGGCAGAATCTATACAGCCTGTTAGCGTATTTAGCAGTACAGCTGTGTAATATACTCCAGTATCAGTATAAGTATGTGTGGGGTTAGAGGTGCTATAAGTAGTACCTTGTGCATTGCCTGTAAACCAAGTGTAGTTTACCAATCCTTCGGCAACAATAACAGGTGTAAATGTTACTTCCAATGGTTGGCAACCAATAAGTGGGCTTGCGGTATATGTTATTTTTGGATTAGGATACATGTGTATAGTAGTAAATGATTGCGCACTGCAACCATAGTTAAATGCATTTGCATTAATTAAATAATCTCCTGCGGTTGCAAAATTTATATTATTAATAATGGATGCAGGTCCAGTAGGAATTGCATGTTGAGGTATATTCCATATATATGTTGCACCGCTTAAGTTTGGCCCTGTTGCTTTAAATTGTATCAAACCATCATCAGTACAATATTTTCCCGAATCGGCAATAGAAACAGTAATAGGATTAGTAACTCTTATATTAAAAATAGCAGTGTCTTTGCAAGTAATGTTGGGTGTGGTATTAGTAATAACTTGGTTAGCAACAGCTATAATTGTATATGTACCAGTATCAGTATAGGTGTAGTTTACGTTAGTTCCAGTAGCTACATCAGTAGTTATATTAGTTACTCCAAAATCCCAGTTAATGTAGGTAAAATCTTGCCCTGCTATTTTGTATGGGTGAGATAAACCTGTACAAATTAATGGCGCTACGAATGGGGAGGGATCTATGAGTGGTCCCCATATACGAGTAGGCAAACTACTTGACCACTTACAGTCTCCTTGCTTACCGCTTATCTCAACCTGAAAGAAACCTGACGAGTTAAAATGTACGTTTGTTTGTTGCTCTCCAGTAAGTGTAGTATTTGATGCAGCATTCAAAAAATCCCAAGTAAATACTGCTACTGTAGGGTCAAACGCACCTATTATTTTATAATTAAACGAATTGTTTTGCAAGCACTGGTCGCCAGTAGGAGAATAAGTAATGTTAGGTTTAAAATTGCGTTGTAATTTTATGGTATCAAACGTGGTATCGGTACAAGCAGAATTTGCGTTTTTGATTGTAATTAATCTAATAATATATATACCAGTATCAGGAAATGTATAGGCTGGGTTTTGTGCTACAGAAACATCAGTAGTGGTAATAGGCACACCAAAATCCCAATTGTAATTAGAACCTGTATCAAGTTGTGCATGAAACGTAATATTTAAACCATCGCACACTACTTTAGTACCGTTAGGTAATGTATTATTTGTAATAGGAGTAGAGCTACTTATTACGGCATTAGTTATGCCACAATCCAATACTTTAAACTGATAATCACGAGATATTGTGCTTAATAATACACCATTGCGGTATTCTTTTACACATACTGCAAACACAAATAACCCTGCCAAATTGGGTATTCCTGTAATTAAACCTGTAGCATTGTTTATAGCAATAACAGGATTAGCCCTTATTGGACTTGCACTTGTGTAAGGTGGAGAAAATATTACTGGAGTATAAGGTGGTGGCGTTTGTTGTGCACTTGTAGGTTTGGGATTAGCTTGGCTGCCGCCTGTGTTAGGAGTACATAATTCATATACTAGCACATCACCATCTGGGTCGGTTGCACTATTATCAAAATTAATATTTTGTGTGAAGCATAAAAATACAGGAGGCAAGTTAGTAAAGCGTGGGCTTGAGTTATCAGCAACTACATCGCTACCTGGTATGTGGGTAGTAAATGTTGCACCCTCGCTTGAGGGTGTACTAAGATTGGTTATAGTAGCATTGCGACAGCAACGTTGGTATGTAATATCATAACCACCAACTACAGGAGCCAAAGTTATAGTAGTGTCGTACACGCCTTGTTCTACACATGCTGTACCAGTATTTAATGCACACGGATTACTATTTAAATTAATTGTACTTTTTATGAAATTATGTATCGAAAATGTTTTAACAGTTATTCCTGACGAGTTAAAAATAGCAAAGTCTGCTGGCGCATCAAAATTAGCACAATTGGTACACGAGCAGTCTCTATATACTTTGAGTGTAACTTTATAGTTGTTAGTACCAGCTATTTTAGTGTAAAACAATTCTCCCCCAATAATGTGGCTTGCACTAGCAGTAATGCTACAAAGTGCAGTTAAAATTAGTAGTAATAAAAATCGTTTCATTGGTGCATACTATTTTTTATAATCTCAAATATATGAATTTTCATTGAGTTGTGCATATTTCTTTATAAGTGAAAAAATATATGCACATAATACCTTACGTACTTATTTACAACACTAAAACTAATAGTATTTTTTATAGTAATTACAGGCTATACAAGGTTAAAAAATGAATGTTAATTTACAAATGTAAGTCCTACTATAATAGTTGTAGTGCATTTTAAACACAATGTATTAAGTGTGTTTCCACCAATAAAACGAACTGAAATAGCAGTGGAGTTAAACGAATTAATTATAGTAGAAACTACTTTAACTAATCCTGTGTACGCATTTAAAAAACTAATTATATTTGTTAACAAATGGATAAAGAAATATAAAAAGTTTAACGCAAACAAAAACGAGCGTAACTCAGCTTATTTTTACCTATTTAAGTTACCAGAGTAATGAGAAGCGTAAGATATATTATACCAATTAGATAGATAGTTTGAATAGAGAGTATAAACGAATATTAAAATGAGAGGTGCAATACCAAGAGCAGAATCCATACTTTTGTTGATAGGAGCAGTGGAATTAAAAAATATAAAACATAAATTATTCATTAACGGCATTTTGAAATACACGAAAATTAAAAAAAATTGAAATTGTAAACTGAATAAACAACCTTGCATTAACAGAATTATAATTAAAACTAAATAAAGAAAAATGAACCATTTAACCACATTAATTATTGGTATTGCCGTTACTGCAACTTCTGCATTAGCTCAAGATACCGTAAAAGTGAAAGTAGACTTAACACCAGAGCAACAAGCCGAGCAATTGTATAATGCAGGAATAACAGCTTATAGCGCACACAAATACGACAATGCAATACAACAATTTGATGCGTCGTTGGCACTACTTGCTACTAACGAAAAAGCAATGTACAGCAAGGCCTTATGCTATTTTGATAAGCACGAATACGAACAAAGTAAACAAAATGCTGCGTTAGCATTTAAACAAAAACCAACGTACGACGACGCTTCGTTACTATGTGCCAAAAGTTGCTTACTACTCAAAGACACTAACACTGCTATTGATTGGTTTAAGGCTACGAGCATTGCTAATACTCAAAATGATAAAGCACCTTACAACTTAGGTGTAATTAGTTTTATGCGCAAAAATTATTCGGAAGCAATAACGTATTACACACAATGCTTAACTGCAAATGCGCAAAATGCCTATGGATACAACGATAGAGGGAGTTGTTACAAAATGTTAAATAAATTTGACGAAGCCGTTGCAGATTATAACAAAGCCATAATAGCAGATGATAAATTGTACTTTGCCTATAATAATTTGGGAAGTGTAAAACGTCAAAAACAAGATTACACAGGCGCTATAAACGCTTACACCAATGCTATAAAACAAAAGCCTGATTACTACCAAGCAATTAATAACCGTGGGCGTGCATACTTTGACAACAAACAATACGACAATGCAATAGCCGATTTTAACAAATGTATAAGCATAGATAAAAACAACAATACCGCATATACTAATTTAAGTGCAGCACACTACAAATTAAAAGATTACAACAAAGCTATAGATGCAGCTACACAAGCATTAGCAATAAACAAAAAGGATAGCGATGCGTATCTTAACAGAGGCATAAGCAAAGAGTTGTTACGCGATTTTACAGGTGCTTGCGATGATTTAAACGAAGCCAAAAACTTAGGTAATACTGAAGCTACCGTATTTGTAAACAGAGATTGTAGCACTAAATAACATTCGTTTTAAACAACTAATTAAACATACAAAAAACTAATATAATGACCAAACTATTATACACTCTACTATTGTGCGTGTTACTTGCTACTAATGCATTGGCACAAACTAATATTGATTTTGATAAAGATAATTTTCCTGGTAAAAAAGAAGAATTATCGAAAGCTAAAGACGAAATAAAAATTGGTAATAAATACTACGACGAAGGACGTGCATATATGCGTTTGGCATTACCATCATACCTTAAAGCCAATGATTTTAACCCTAACAATGCAGCCTTAAATTTAAAAATAGGACAATGTTATTTGGAATCGGGAACTAAACAAAAAGCATTGCAATATTTAGAAAAAGCGTTTAAACTAAACCCGACCATAGATCCATTAATACACTATTATATAGGGTATGGCGAGCATCTTAACAATAAATTTACGGAGGCAATAATAGAATATCAATTACAAAAAAAGACCTTAAAAGTAGGCGACGAAAACCTAGCAGTATGTATTAAACGGATTGAAGAATGTAAAAACGGTTTGGAATTAGCCAAAAAACCCGTGCGTGTATTTATAGATAATTTGGGACCAGTGGTAAATAGTAAATTTCCAGAGTACGGTCCCATTATCAGTGCCGACGAAGATGTTATGTATTTTACATCGAGACGCCAAGGCGGAATTACCGATGAATTAGATGAAAACATAAATGAATATTTTGAAGACATATTTGTTTCGTACCAATTTAACAGTGTGTTTAACAAGCCAGTAAATATAGGTGCTCCAGTAAACATAGCATCGCAACATGATGCTGTAGTTGGTCTTTCGCCTGATGGTTCGCAACTTATTACTTACAATGGTTCTAAGAATAGAGGCGATTTGTTTTTCTCGATACTCACTGGTACTAAATGGAGCAAGCCCGAAAATTACGGAAAGCCAGTAAATAGTGATGCGCACGAGCCTTCAGCGTCGTTGTCATACGATGGTAAAACATTATACTTTGTAAGCGATAGAGAGCAAGGTACACTTGGTGGACATGATATATACACTGTTACACTTAATACAAAAGGCAAGTGGGATAATTTACAAAACCTTGGTGCTACTATAAACACGCCTTATGACGAAGATGCTGTGTATATAATGCCCGATGGCAAAACATTGTACTTTGCAAGCCAAGGACATAATAGCATTGGAGGTTATGATATTTTTAAATCTAAACTAGAAAACGGAATTTGGCAAACGCCCGAAAACATAGGCTTACCAATAAATACGGCAAGCGACGATGTGTTTTTTGTGCTATCGGCAAATGGTCGTCACGGGTATTACGCATCAAGTGCTGATGGTGGATACGGAGGAAATGATATTTATAAAATAACTTTTTTAGGTCCCGAAAAACAACCCAACCTCAACGGCGATGATAACTTAATAGCAAGTATAGCTGCTCCAATAAATGAAGTACGTGCCGAAAAGGCAGTAGAAATTTTTGCTCCAGCACTCACACTACTTAAAGGTGTAATAAGCGACGAAGAAAGTAAACAACCACTAGAGGCAAGTATTGAACTTTTTGATAATCTAAAAAATGAAATTGTAGCCGTTTTTAGTAGCAACAGTATTAGCGGCAAATACCTTGTATCATTACCTTCGGGTAAAAATTATGGTATTGCTATTAAAAAAAATGGTTACCTATTTCACTCCGAAAATTTTGATGTAATGATAAACAGTACCTACAACGAAATTGTAAAAAACATAGATTTAAAGAAAATAGATGTGGGCAAATCTATTGTGTTGCGCAACATATTTTTTGATTTTGATAAAGCCACCATACGTGCCGAATCGGCAAGTGAGTTGGAAAACTTAATAAAATTAATGCAAGAAAATCCAACATTGAAAATAGAATTGGGGAGCCATACAGACAGTAAGGGCAGCGATGAGTACAATATGAAATTGAGTGTAAGCCGCTCGCAGTCGGTAGTGGCCAACTTAGTAAGTAAAGGTATTGATGGTGGCAGATTAACAGCCAAAGGTTACGGCGAAACTGTAGCAATTGCAAATAACGATAATGAACTTGGACGCCAAACCAACAGACGTACCGAATTTAAAATATTGAGTAAATAAAAAAAAGCAATTAGACACCAAAAACAAAACAAAACTAAAATGCGTATAATAGCCGAAATACCTCATCCACAATGTAAAATAGCCATATTCTATATGAATGGGAAATATTTGGTGCAATTTACCGCAGGCAATTATGAGCAAACATTTAAAATATCGGAGTTAGATTATATAATAAAAGATGTAAACGATATAAAAAAAATAGTAAGCGATGAATTTGTAAACCAAATAATAGAACGCTTTGGTACAATGCACACACAATTAGGTACTGCCTTAATAGACTTTTAAGAAAAAAACAAATGACAAATTGACCTTAAAAAACAAACGGCAAGCTATTTGAAAAGAAGTTGAAAAATTATACAAAATGGAAAACACTAACGAAACCAATACCAACGAAGCTACTACAGCACAAACCGTTGAAAATACTGAAAACACAGCGCAAACACAAACTGCAACCGAGCCTTTAATAGAATTAAGCGAAGTAGAACAATTACAAAACAAAGTAACTGAACTTAATGATAAATACATGCGAATGTATGCCGAGTATGACAATTATAAGCGTAGAAGCATAAAAGAACGCCAAGATTACATGGCCACAGCAGGCAAAGAAATGGTAGTAAGTATGATAAGTGTATTGGATGATTTCGACCGTGCATCAAAAGCAATAGCCGAAGCTACTGATATTGATGCAGTAAAAGAAGGTGTAAAATTAATACACAACAAAGTGCGCAATGCGCTAATTCAAAAAGGGTTAGAGCCACTAGAATCAATAGGAATGGAATTTAACTCAGATATACATGAGGCTATAACCACCATACCCGCACCAAGCAACAAAATGAAAGGTAAAATAATAGATGAACTAGAAAAAGGCTATAACCTTAACGGTAAACCCTTGCGTGTAGCCAAAGTAGTAGTAGGCGCATAATAGTTAGTACCTACAAAGTAAAAATATTTAAATTACAGCTTCAAATAAAAAATGCTTTTATTTGAAGCTGTAATTATTTTTAATTAAATCGAATTTCAACTATCATATTTTTAACTTGATGCAAAAATTACGCAACAATCCGCTCCTAGTTGTACTACTATTATTAGCCATAATTACAGGTGGTGTACTACGTTACAAAAACAAAAAAGGAACTCTTACTAAAGCCAATGCCGACTTTGCAGTGGCTGATACCGCAAGCATTACTAAAATATTTATTGCAGATAAAAATAACGGAAAAGTATTACTTACACGTAATGGTAGTGCGTGGAAGTTGAACGAAAAATACGAAGCTCGGCAAGACATGGTGGATATATTACTCACTACCATAAAAAAACTAAGCGTACGTGCACCAGTGCCCAACAATACCATACCTGGTTTGCTTAAAAGTATGGCTACCAATGCCAAAAAAATAGAAATATATGTGGGTAATGAAATTGTAAAAACCTATTACGTAGCAGGGCCAGATATGAACCACGCTGGTACATACATGTTGTTGGAAAATTCTTCAACGCCCTATTTAACACATATTGAAGGTTTTCAAGGGTATTTAACACCACGCTATAGTACAGTAGAAGGTGCGTGGCGAAGCAACTTACTGTTTTCGTTAAATAAAAAAGATATTAACGAAATAAGTTTAAATTTTTACAACGAAAGTAAAAATCCAAGCTACAATTTCCATAACAATAACGGTACGTACAGCCTAATGAGCGGAAACAAACAAGTTGTAGTATTTGATACACTTGCACTTAATATGTGGTTAAATTCGTTTAAATTAGCAGTAGTAGAAAACTTTGATGCGGGTTGTACTAAAGCCAAAACAGACTCGGTATTGAACAATAAACCTATATACGAAATTACCATACTGCATAATGGGAAACAAAAAATAACCATAAAAACATACATCATAAAATTACCCAAAGGCAGTACCGACCATGGTGGCACACCAACCGAAGAAGACCATGACCGTGTGTATGCGCTCATAAACAACACATTGCCACTTACTACACTACAATATGGTATGTTGGATAATTTTGTAAAACCGCTCAATTATTTTATTCCAATTGTTAAGAAATAGTAGTAAAATATTCATAACTCTGTTGCTCAATTATGTGCCAAAAAACTACATTTGCAATTAAATAGTTAAAAAAGAAATCCTAATAAACATGAACTTTATAGTATCATCAAGCACTTTAAAAGCACACTTAAAACAAATTAGTGGAGTATTAAATAACAGCAACACACTACCTATTTTAGACCATTTTTACTTTGAATTAGATAACGCAGTACTAAAAGTTACCGCCTCCGATTTAGATAATACCATACGTACGCAAGTACCTGTAAAGTCTGAATCTACAGGCACTATATGTGTACCTGCCAAAATATTAATGCAAACACTTAATGAGTTGCCTGAGTTGCCAATTAGTTTTACAATAAATACGGAAACTTACGGCATTGAACTTTCGGCAGGCGATGGTAAGTACAAAATTGCTGGTAACGATGGAGACGAATATCCAAAGCACCCAAGTATTGACACCGCGTCATCGTTTAATATACATTCGCACATATTAGCTAACGCAGTTACCAAAACTATATTTGCTACTGGTAGTGATGATTTACGCCCAATGATGAATGGTGTGTTTTTTCAATTATCGCCCGAAGATGTTACTTTTGTAGCTACTGATGCGCACAAATTAGTTAGTTACAAACGCTCCGATGTACGTGCTACAAGTACAGCATCGTTTATTGTGCCAAAAAAACCACTCACACTACTCAAAAATACCTGCGGAAGTATAGACGAGCAAGTACGAGTAGAATATAACGAAACTAACGCATTATTTAAATTTGGTTCGTACGAATTAACCTGCCGCTTAATAGATGGTAAATATCCTAACTACGAAGCTGTAATACCTAAAAATAATCCAAACATATTAACTGTTGGTCGCACCGATTTAGCACGTAAAATTAGTTTGGTAAGTATTTATTCAAACAAAACAACACACCAAGTGCGCCTTAAAATTAGCGGAAACGAACTAAACCTTACTGCTGAAGATTTGGATTACGCCAACGAAGCTAATGAACGTATGACTTGCCAATACCAAGGCGAAGACATGGAAATAGGTTTTAACTCTAAGTTTATAGTGGAAATGTTAAACAACATTGATTCTGACGAAATAAATATAGAAATGAGTGCACCAAACCGTGCAGGTATTATACTACCATCAGTAAAAGAAAATGCTAACGAAGACATACTTATGTTGGTAATGCCAATAATGCTAAATAGATAATTCATTTATAACTTACTACTTGATAACAAAATTTAAAATGAAAAAAATATTCACACTATTAGCAGCAACTTTAATTACGGTTGTTAGTTACGCACAAACAACTCCAAGTTTGGAGGGTACATGGCTTACCGAATCGGGCAAGGCTAAAATTAAAATTGTAAAAATAGGCGATGTATATAATGGTGCAATAGTTTGGTTAAAAGAGCCATTGCGCCCTGATGGAAAAGCCAAATTAGACGATAAAAATCCCGATTCAAAATTACGCAGCCGAGCTATTTTGGGTATGAATTTATTGTCAGGATTTAAAAAAATAAGCGAAGGGAAATATGAAGATGGTAAAATATATAATGCCGAAAACGGAAAATTATATAGTTGTGTAATAAAAATAAAAAGCGATAAATTAATAGATGTACGTGGTTACGTAGGAATATCATTAATAGGCGAAACACAGGTATGGTATAGAGTTGCTGATGTTAAATAACAATTTGCTAAAACGTATTTATTAAAAAAGGCGCAACATTAGTTGCGCCTTTTTTAATAAATATTAGTTACTAATTTAATCTATGCTTTTATTGTACTCAATACTGCATTCATAGCACGAACTGCATCGGCACTTTTGTTAAATGCAGTTTGCTCATCGGCAGTTAGTTTAAAATCAACTATTGCTTCCCAACCATTTTTGCCAATAATTACAGGCACTCCAAGACAAATATCTTTTTGTCCGTACTCGCCATCTAAGGCTACACAGCATGTGTATAAGCGTTTATGATCGTTTAATATACTATCTACTAATGCAGCTACTGCAGCACCAGGCGCATACCAAGCACTTGTACCCAACATAGCAGTAAGTGTGGCGCCACCTACCATAGTGTCAGCAGCTACTTTAGCAAGTTTATCTGCATCTATCATATCGCTTACTGGCACACCGTTGTAAGTAGCTAAGCGTGTAAGAGGTATCATGGTAGTGTCTCCGTGTCCGCCTATTACGTAGCCTTGTACGTCGTTAGCAGGTACGTTTAATGCTTGCGATAAATAGTATTTAAAACGAGCGCTATCTAATGTACCGCCCATACCAATGATGCGTTTTTTGTCAATACCGCTTTTTTGTAAAGCTAAGTAAGTCATAGTATCCATAGGGTTGCTCACTATTATTATAATAGCTTTAGGCGAGTGTTTCAATATGTTTTCGGTTACCCCTTCTACTATACCAGCATTAATGCCTATAAGTTCTTCGCGAGTCATACCTGGCTTGCGCGGAATACCGCTTGTTATTACCACCACATCACTATTAGCAGTTTTGGTATAATCGTTAGTGCTTCCTGTTACACGGCCGTCAAAACCATTAAGTGTTGCGGTTTGCATCATATCTAATGCTTTACCTTCGGCAAATCCTTCTTTAATATCTAATAATACTATTTGGCTGGCTACTTTGCGGTATGCCATTACATCGGCACATGTTGCGCCTACATTTCCTGCACCTACTACGGTTACTTTCATTTTTAATTAGTTTTTAGAGGTTAATTGTTTTTATTTTTTTATTGGCACAAAATTAATTTATTTACAAATACAAACGTACTTTTAACAATTATATAAAACAACATTAATTAAGGCAGTTATTCTCTATATGTTTCTATTTCAATTTTTGATAAGTACTTCGTGGTGGTTCTTGTTATTGTGCGCAGTAGTGGCTTTTGCTGGTGCATACGTACTTTATTATTTTAGTACTGATGATGCACAAACGCCATTATTAAAAAAAACATTGAGCGTATTACGCTTTGTGGTTTTATTTGGGATAGCCTTTTATTTGCTCCAACCGCTTATTAAAACTCTCCAACGTAATGTACAAAAACCAATAGTAGTAGTAGTACAAGACAACTCTGCATCGCTCTTAAAATACACTGACAGTAACTATGTTCGTACTATTTATCCTGCCAAAATAAACGAACTCATTAACGCATTAAGTGCCAAGTACGATGTAAAAACAATGAGTTTTGGTGCATCTACTACCGATAATTTACCACTTAATTTTACACAAAAACGCACCAATATTAGTGCAGCACTCAAAGACATTGATACCAAATACAGTGGCTTAAACATAGGCGCAGTAATACTTGCAAGCGATGGTAATTATAACGCAGGTGCTAATCCGTTGCAACAAGCAGGGGTTATAAAAGCACCATTTTACACTGTATTAATAGGCGATACTTTATCTAAGGTTGATGTAGCCATAACCAATGTTACACACAATAGCACGGTGTATTTGGGTAATAATTTTCCGTTTCAAGCACAGCTTAACGCATTGCAATTGCGAGGGAGTAGTGCTACAATTACTGTAAGTAGTAATGGTGTTACGGTGGCGCAACAATCGTTAAAAGTGGCAAGCAACGATTATTATACAACTATAAACTTGTTAGCTAAAGCCACCAAAGTAGGTAAGCAAGCGTTTGATGTGGTTATAAAATCATCAAAAAATGAAACCAATACTACCAACAATACATTTACGTTTTATGTTGATGTTATTGATAGTAGACAAAAAATATTGCTACTAGCAGCACAGCCACACCCCGATGTGGCTGCATTACAGCAAGCATTAAGTAGCAACGAAGCCTACGAGGTTACGGTAAAAATGGTAGATAAGTTTGATTATAATTTTAATCCGTACAATTTAGTGGTGCTGCACCAATTACCAAGTGCTACGTTTAGCAACATGGATGGACTTGTAAAAGGAATAGCCGCGAGCACTACATCACTATTATATGTAATAGGTGCGCAAACACAAATGAATAATTTTTCAAAGTTAAACACAGGTGTTTTGTTAATGCAAAATAGAAATTTAGTACAAGAAACTGAACCAGTATATAACTCCGATTTTGCCCAATTTACGCTTGATGCAAGCACTAAAGAGGAGTTGCAAAATTGGCCCCCGCTCAATGCTTTTTTTGGCACATACCAAGTAAGTGCGGATATGAATGTGCTTATAAAACAAGCCATAAACAATGTTACAACCAACTATCCATTAATAGCAGTAGGCCAAAGCCAAGGAAAAAAAACAGGTGTAATAGTTGGCGAAGGGCTATGGCGTTGGCGTATGGCTAATTATAAAGCCAAAGAAAATACGCTTGCTTTTGACGAAATTATAAATAAAGTAGTGCAGTTTTTGGCAGTAAAAGAACAAAAAGAAAACTTTAAAGTGATATGTCCGCAATTGTTTTTTGAGGGAGATGCTATCATTATTGATGCGGAGTTATACAACAATGCCTTTGAATTGATAAATGATAACGATGTGAGCTTGCAGGTAACTGATATAGCACAAAAAAAATATAATTATACGTTTAGTAAAAATGATAAAAGCTACACGACTAACTTAGGGCAATATGCGCCAGGAAATTACAACTACGTGGCTTCGGCAACATACAACAACAAAGCCTATAGTAGCAAAGGCAGTTTTAAAGTTGCAACAATAAATGCAGAAGACAATGTGATAAATGCCAACACGGCTTTGATGAATCAATTGGCTACACAATCGGGCGGACGTATGTACACTGCACAAACTATAAGTGCGCTAAAAGACCTATTGATTAATCAAAAAGAATTACCGTCAGTAAGTTATAGCGAGCGCACTATTGACGATTTTATTAATTATAAATGGCCATGCTTTTTGCTCATACTTTTACTTGCAATAGAATGGTTTGTGCGCAAGCGTAATGGTTTGTATTAAAATAAGTAAAGCCTTTTACTACGCACAGCCACATAATAATTATGTATGTAATTAAATTTTACAACTCACATAATACAATTTTATTAATACACATGTAAGCACACTATTAAGTCTTATACAATTTAACATACACTATACACAATATAAAACATGATCCCACAACTCGTAAGCAAATCGCACACTGTAACCACCGAAATAGTACTACCCAATGATACCAATACACTTGGCAACTTGTTTGGCGGACGCTTACTACAATGGATGGACGTAACCTCAGGCATAGCAGCACACCGCCATTGTAAGCGTGTAGTAGTTACGGCAAGCGTTAATAACGTAGCGTTTAAACATTCTATAAAACAAGGAAGTATTGTAACCATTGAAGCTAAAGTATCGCGCGCATTTGCCACCAGTATGGAAGTATTTATAGATGTGTGGGTAGAAGACTATGTAACAGGCGAGCGCACCAAAGTAAACGAAGCTATATATACATTTGTGGCGGTAGATCAAAACGGGTCGCCATTACCTGTACCAGAGGCTATACCCGAAACCGAGTTGGAAAAGGATCGCTATGCAGGTGCACTGCGCCGTAGACAGCTTTCGCTTATACTTGCAGGTAAATTAAAACCTGAGCATGCTACTGAACTAAAAGCATTGTTTATGTAATCTCTTTATTTAATATTTTAAGTCTAATAAAATATTCAAAAACA
>JACMRI010000194.1 GCA_014376525.1 Bacteroidia bacterium
AAAAACACGAAATACTGCTTATACACGTGCTAGACCATGCTACCGAATTGCGCTTTGAGTTTGATGCCACACCACATCACTTTATTGATATGGAAACAGGTGTGGAAGTAAAGTGTACTCCGCATCAATTTAAGCAACAATACATAACACGTATGCAGACGCAAGCCCATGCTATTAAAGAAAAATGTTTGGGTTATAAAGTAGATTATATAGCCGCAGATAATGCTCAGTCATTTAACGAAGTATTGGCAGCGTTTTTAATTCGTAGAACCAAACAATAAGTATTATTATGCCTGCAACTACTGTAAAATTACCGAGCGAACTACTCCAAACACTTAACTATATAGAGCAAAATAACTATAGTGGTTACGATCCTTACGATATTTTAAATTCTAAATTACCCATACTAAAATTGGGCAAATGGCCCGCTGCTATTGCCACACAAATACATAAGCGTTTGCCTTTTAAGTATCAATCGTTAATAGGAATAACAAAAGGGCGCAACGCCAAAGCTATGGCGCTTATACTAAGTAGCTATTGCAATTTATATAAACATACGGGCAACCAAATATATTTAACCAAAGCCTACGAGCTTTATCATTGGTTAGTGGCTAATAGCAACACTGAGTTTAAAGGTTTGTGTTGGGGCTATAATTTTGCATGGGCTAATCCGCAAAAAGTTGTGCCAGCTAATTATCCGTCGGTGGTGGTTACAGGCGCGGTTGGCAAGGCTTTCGTAGATTTACATCAACTTACGTTTGATGCTACTGTATTGCAAAGTTTGCATAGTATAGCTAACTATATATGCTCGTTGCCCATTACTACTACTTCGCAAGGCAAGTGCATAAGCTACACGCATCTTGAAAAAGTATGTGTATATAACGCTAGCCTATTGGGTGCCGAAATACTTGCTTACCTAGGGCAAACCAATATGCAGTATGCGCAGTTAGCTAAAGAATGTGTGCAGTTTGTGTTGCATTATCAACAAGCTAATGGCAGTTGGATGTATAGCATAAACATTGCTACGGGTAAAGAGCGTATGCAAATAGATTTTCATCAAGGCTTTGTATTAGAATCATTGTATAACATACAACAACATTTAGCACTAACTGATGTTGGTTTAAAAACTGCTATTGGCAAAGGAATGGAGTATTACACCACCCAACAATTTGATACCGATGGAGCATCACACTATCGTATGCCTCAACATTACCCAGTAGATATTCACAACCAAGCGCAGGGTATAATTACGCATAGTTTGTTAGCGCACTTGCACCCAAGTTACGCATCCAAAGCCAAACAAATATTAAGCTATACCTTATTACACATGTATAACAATGAGGGTTATTTTTACTACCGTAAGCATCGTTGGTTTACTAATAAAAACAACTACATGCGCTGGAACAATGCGTGGATGCTAAGGGCGCAGGTTATGTATGTTTGTGGCAAATAATTAATTTGCACGCTTAACCTATGCCTATATCTCTTACGCAAGTAGCACAACAGTTTAGCTACATTATTAGTAATCCATTACAATTTACTTCTATTTATTTTGTGGTTTTTTTAGTATTGGTTTTGGGTATAAATGCTTTAATAGGTAATTTGCCTAAAGTACGAGTAGTATTTTTAACATTAGTTTCGTTCTATTTTTATTACAAAGCATCGGGGTACTATGTAGTGTTATTGGGCTTATCGGCAGGAGTTAATTATGGTTTAGGATTACTCATAGGTACTACTCGTGTGCAGTGGCAACGGCTTACATTGCTATGGTTGGCTATTGGTGTAAATGTATATGTGTTGGGTATATTCAAATACGGAGGCTTGCTACAGGCCTTATACAACGGCACACACAGCGTATCGGCGTTTATTATACCTATAGCCATATCATTTTTCACGTTTGAAAACATTAGTTATATAGTAGATGTATACAAACGCAACACACGTGCGCAACGCAATGTGTTTAACTATTTTTTGTTTATTAGTTTCTTTCCTAAGCTTATTGCAGGTCCTATAATTAGGGCAAAACAATTTATGCCACAGTTATCACATCGCTTTGCATTAAGCACATCGAGGTTTAAATATGGACTAATACTTATAACGCAAGGCTACCTATATAAGTGCATATTAGCAGATACTTTGGGCGTATATTTGGTTGATACAATTTATCTACAACCCAATTATTATACACCTGCACAAGTTGTGTTAGCTGTACTTGCATACACATTGCAAATATATTTTGATTTTAGCGGCTATACACACATAGCACGAGGCATAGCCTGTTGGTTAGGTATACGTATTCCGCTCAATTTTAACGCACCTTATAGCGCAAGTAGCATTACTGAGTTTTGGCAACGTTGGCACATTAGTTTATCTACATGGTTGCGTAACTATGTGTACATACCGCTAGGAGGCAACAAGCACGGTGCTTGGCGCACGTATCTTAATTTATTATTGACTATGGCAGTGGGAGGGTTATGGCACGGTGCATCGTGGCAATTTATGTGGTGGGGCTTAGCACATGGGTTATTATTAGCAATAGAACGTTTAATAAAACCATACATAAGCGCACCACGTAAGTTAGGACAGTGTTATACTTTTGTTAGTGTAACACTGTTATGGGTGTTGTTTAGAGCCAATAGTTACACACAAGCAGTGCAAGTATATAAAGCAATGTATAGTAGTACAGCATCTGCAACCCAAAACATACAAGGGCTTATGCACTACCCATGGGCTTTGTGCGCATTTATATTAGGTATTGTATTAATTATAATAGAAAAACGCTTAACCCTAAAATTACGGTTAAGCGTTCCTACGTTTTTGTATATGCTTGCACTTGCCTTGGTAATGGTATATGTAGCTTTACTACAACAAGAGCAAGCGGGGTTTATTTATTTTCAGTTTTAAATAAAATCTTAAATTAAAGAAATACATAAATAAACTTTATTAAAAAATTTATGTGTGCATCATATCTTTTTTACCTAGTAATACCTCCTTACTTTCGCGGTAAGCTGCATCATCTACACAGCAATCTACGGGGCATACAGCAGCACATTGTGGCTCACCATGGAAACCTATACACTCCGTACATTTATCTGCCACTATGTAATACGTATCCATTGCTACTGGTGCGTTAGCATTGTCGGCATCTACTGGTGTGTGGTATAGTGGGTTTACTTGTCCTTTAAGTTTTGTACCATCGCTAAAGCGCCATTCGGCAGCTCCTTCGTATATGGCGTTGTTAGGGCATTCAGGCTCGCAAGCACCACAGTTAATACATTCGTCGGTTATAATTATTGCCATTGGAAAATAATATTTATAGTTGTTTTAATTTAGGTTGATTATGTTTGCAAATATAATTCAAATATGATACTACAACAACGAATTTCTGCATTTATTACACTTGGTCAAACTTGGCTAAGTACCATACAGCAAAATACTCCCGAGTGGCAAGAGCTTTGCCGTATGGCACGTGTGCACAACGCTTGGTTTGAGAAAGAAAACATAGAGCACCAGTTTACCAACTTAGCATACTTACTTACCCAAGAAAATTTAACGGAATTTACTATAAACTATACTTTTGGTACCGAACCCAAAAACGTAGGCATAATAGCCGCTGGAAACATACCCATAGTTGCATTTCACGATGTATTGTGCGTGCTAATAGCAGGGCATAATGTATTACTAAAACTAAGCAGCGACGACCAACTGCTTATGCGCTATGTAGTGCAACAACTTCAAACTATTGAACCCCAATTTAACATTACACTAACCGAACGTCTTAATACTATAGATGCCGTAATAGCCACTGGTAGCAACAATAGTGCACGTTATTTTGATTATTACTTTGGCAAATATCCACACATTATTCGTAAAAACAGAAACAGTGTAGCAGTACTTACTGGCACCGAAACTACTGAACAACTTACTGCATTAGCTACTGATATATGTGCTTACTTTGGGCTAGGCTGTAGAAATGTGAGCAAAGTATATTTGCCCAAAGGTTATGATTTAGATAATTTGTTTAACGTATTATTTCCGTATCAACACATGGTAAATAATCAAAAATATGGTAATAATTACGATTATAATAGAGCGCTATTAATGATGAAACAAGTGCCGTTTTTGGAAAATGGTTTTATGGTTTTAAAAGAAGATGCAGCAATAGCAACGCCTGTGGCAATACTTAACTACGAATACTATACTGATATAACTATTTTAGAAACACAATTAGCACTACATAAGCACAATTTGCAATGTATAGTAGCACAAGCAAATTTGCTACATGCCACGCCAACCGTGGAGTTTGGCACTACCCAACAACCCAGCTTAACAGATTATGCTGATGATGTAGATACGCTATCGTTTTTAAGTAAATTATAAATCATACCTATGAAACCAACTGTTGATATTATACAACCCATGTACAACCCTATACGCAATTGGGAACATGCCACTGTAGATTATACCAAACAGTTAATTGCATTGTTACCACTATACGATATACGTTTAATTATTGTAAACGATGGCTCAATGCAAGGGGCAAGTAATGCTAGCGTGGCTTATGTGGCACAACATATTGCCAATTTTACCTACATAAATAACATGGAAAATTTCGGCAAAGGACATGCTGTACGCTGTGGTGTGGCACAATCATCGGCTAATTATGTTATATATACTGATATTGACTTTCCGTTTGAATTAAACGATATACCGCAAGTACTGCGTACATTAGTAAACGGAGCCGATGTGGCTGTAGGTGTACGTAGCCAAAACTATTACGATAGTTTAAACTGGCAACGCAAACTATCCTCAAAAGCAAGTAGATTGCTTAACACTACGTTTTTAAAAATACCTTTTAACGATACTCAGTCGGGGCTTAAGGGGTTTAGTAGCAAGGCTAAGAGCGTGTTTTTGGCTACACGTATTAATAGGTATTTGTTTGATACGGAGTTCTTAGCAATGGTAGCTACAAGCACACCATTAGTAATGCAAACTACACACATAACATTACGCGAGGGTATAGTATTTACACACATGAGTACTACTACTATGTTGCGTGAGTTAGTAAACTTTTGCTACGTAGTTATTAAAGCTACTTATTATAGAGTAAAAAATAAATAAAAACCACTTGAGATTTTTTACTAATACTTAAGTTTATTATTGAGTTGATTTTAAGAATTATAGTAACGATGAGAGGGATTGTTACTCAATGTTAATTTTAAATTAATATAACAATGAAAAGAGTTGTAGCTTTGTTTTAAAATGAGAGCAATAATGATAATACAGGCTAACGAAGTTTCCACTTCTCTCATTAGAACCTTATTTTAAAATTAATACTATAATAAACTTCTACTGTATATACTCACAAGTTAAGCTGATACTTCGGGTCCGCTCAGTAAACAGCTTAACACTAAATAGAGCCAACCAATTTAATAATAAGCTATGGAACACTTGCGGGAACAGCGTGCTGAAAAAATAAAAACTTTGCTCCCTAAAGAGTTAAGAGGTAAAACAACAACATCAGGAAATCCTCCTGCAGGTAGTCCTGAAAGCTCTGAACGAAAAGCTACAGTAACAATAACCCCTATTTCGTTATAGCTATGCTTTGTATAATTAAAATTATGGCATTGAGCACATTGTGTTTTTCGAAAGGAAATAAGCACGATACAATAAACCGTTTTGATAAAATTAAAAACAAAACAGGATATTGGGAAGAGGTTGTTATAGAAAAACACGATAGAGCAGTGTACGAGTATGATACCATACTTCACACAGGCTATTATATAGATAGTAAGCGTAATGGCTTATGGAAAGGTTACTATTTACCCTCAAAAAAAATAGCTTATGAGTGCTATTATAAAGATAACAACTATGATAGTTTAAATATTACGTATTTTAAAACTGGCGAAATTAATGAGGTCTGGAAGAGTTCAATACACGGAGAAGAACGTACAACTTATCGAATTAACGGCGATATAAAGCATCTCTTCGAAGAAGATTCGTTGCAAGTCTTTTCTATTGAATTTGATGACGCGAAAGACACCAGTTTTTATTTTAGAAGAAATAAAAAAACAGGTGTCAGCTTTAGAAAAGATTTTTACGCTAAAAATCAAATTTATAAAATTAGCAATTATTTAAATAAAAACGGATATGTAAAAGTAGACCATGGAAGAGTTGTGCGTTATTACGATAATGGACAAATGGAATACGAGTGTAATTACATTAATGGAGAATTAGAGGGCGATTATATTGAATACAATAGAGAGGGAAGTATTAAGAGGGTTTTAAAATACAGAGAGGGGCGTGAAATATATGATTAATAATAATGAGGCTATAATCTTTAGTATCTATTAAAAAACACAATGAACAACTACACACCCTCTTCGCGAAAGTGTTCCAAGGATTAAATAGTTGGTGGTGCTGTTTCAAGTGTTAAGCTATTACTTAAAGTAAACGGAGTAATGGCGCCTTGGTACTCTATGTTAAATATGAACACTATTTATCAAATGTTAAACTAAAAACAAAAAAAAACTTATTTTACACATAATACAAAAGTATTTTATATGCGAATTTTGTGTATTTGAAATTAAAAAACAATATACTTAGATATTAAAAAATGAGTACATGCTTTTTTTAATACTTCCCAAAACCAAAAAAAAGGTTCGCTAATCAATTTTGATTAGCGAACCTTTTTACATTTAAAAACTATAAGTAATTACAATTATTTACGTGGCTGTTTATTAAACGTAAATTGTATTCTTTAATTCCTAATTGAAAACTATTAATCCTCTTTTGTTTTTCTTTTCTTTGGTGCTGCAGGAGCATCATCGGTAGTTGCTTTTATGGTTTTTACTACTATTTCACTTTTTTCTTTGTCAAATGAAATTTCAATAGTATCGCCTTCGGCAACGTTCGATTTTATTATTTCTTCCGCCATTGCATCTTCTACATATTTTTGTATAGCACGTTTCAACGGACGTGCACCAAATGCTACATCATAGCCTTTATCTGACACAAAATCTTTAGCATCATCAGTCATTGTTATTTTATAACCCATTTGCTCTACACGTTTGTATAGTTTGGCTAGTTCAATATCAATAATACGGTGTATGTGATCTTTGGTTAATGAACCAAAAATTATTAAATCGTCAATACGGTTTAAGAACTCTGGCGAAAATGCTTTTTTCAATGCACCTTCTATCACACCTTTGTTTGATTCTTCTTGTTGCTCCTGTTTAGTTCCTGTGTTGAAACCAACTCCACTACCAAAATCTTTCAACTGGCGTGCACCAATGTTAGATGTCATAATGATGATAGTATTTTTAAAATCAATTTTACGTCCTAACGAGTCCGTCATTTGCCCATCATCTAATGCAGATAACAACAAATTGAATACATCGGGGTGCGCTTTTTCAATTTCGTCCAACAATATTATTGAGTATGGTTTACGCCTTACTTTCTCAGTAAGTTGCCCGCCCTCTTCGTAGCCTACATATCCTGGAGGCGCGCCTATTAGGCGTGTTACAGCAAATTTCTCCATATACTCGCTCATGTCTATGCGTATAAGCGCTTCTTCACTATCAAACAAATATTTGGCTAATTCCTTAGCTAATTGTGTTTTACCCACACCTGTAGGCCCTAAGAATATAAACGAACCAATAGGTTTGTTTGGGTCTTTTAATCCTGCACGGTTACGTTGTATAGATTTTACAATTTTTGCCACAGCATCATTTTGTCCTATAATCTTATCTTTTAAGGCTTCTGCCATACTTATTAGCTTAGCACTTTCGTTAGTACTTACACGGTGAACAGGTATGCCAGTCATCATTGCTACTACTTCGGCTACATTTTCTTCGGTTACAGTTTCGCGGTTATTTTTGGTATCTTCTTCCCACGCTTTTTTAGCGGCCTCTAGTTTTTCTATTAACTGGCGTTCAGTATCACGTAGGCGTGCAGCCTCTTCATATTTTTGGCTACGTACTACTTTATTCTTTTCTATTTTAATGTCTTCAATTTCTTTTTCCACATCAATAATAGCTTTAGGCACATTTATGTTTTTAATATGCACACGAGAGCCTGCTTCGTCTAACGCATCTATTGCCTTGTCGGGCAGGTGGCGGTCGCTCATGTAGCGTTGTGTAAGCAATACACAGGCTTTTATGGCTGCATCAGTATAAGTTACATTGTGGTGTGCTTCGTACTTATCTTTTATGTTAGTAAGTATTTCTATAGATTCTTCAATGGTTGCAGGCTCAATTATTACTTTTTGAAATCTGCGTTCCAATGCACCATCTTTTTCAATATGTTGGCGGTACTCATCTAAGGTGGTAGCACCAATACATTGTAATTCGCCACGTGCCAATGCGGGTTTAAACATATTACTGGCATCCATACTTCCACTTGCGCCACCCGCGCCTATTATGGTATGTATTTCGTCAATAAACAAGATAACATCAGGCGATTTTTCCAACTCGTTCATTACTGCTTTCATACGCTCTTCAAACTGTCCACGGTATTTAGTACCTGCTACTAGGCTAGCCAAATCGAGTGTTACCACACGTTTACCAAACAATACACGCGATACTTTACGTTGTACAATACGCAGCGCTAAACCTTCGGCTATCGCCGATTTGCCCACACCTGGCTCGCCTATAAGTATAGGATTGTTTTTCTTGCGGCGAGATAATATTTGCGAAACGCGTTCTATCTCTGCTTCACGTCCCACTACTGGGTCTAGTTTGCCGTCTTCGGCTGCTTTGGTTAAGTCTCTACCAAAATTATCTAATACAGGAGTTTTAGATTTGCTTTCGCCTGGTTTCGGAGCTTGACTTTTTTGGCTGTTTGCAAATGCGTCGTCGTCGCCATCATCATCTACAGCACGTTTGTTTGTTGGAAATTCTATTCGGGTATCATCTCCAAATGAGTTCATGTTTTCTTCTAAAGCCATTCTATAATTATCATAAGTTACGTTATAACGTGCCAACAAAGTAACCATCAAAGAGTCTTCAATTTTAAGTATTGCCAGCACCAAATGTTCGGGGCTTATGGTTTCACTTTTAAATGATTTAGCTTCTAAGTACGTTAGTTTTAATGCACGTTCAGATTGTTTTATTAAGGGTATGTTTACCAAATTACCAGTTATTTTGCTGTTTACTTTGGTGTTTTGCTCTATTTGTTTGCGCAATTCTTGTAGGTTTATGCCAAAGTTTTGTAGCATTTTTATTGCTACTCCTTCACCATCTCTAATAATGCCCAATACCATGTGTTCCGTTCCTATATAGTCGTGCCCTAAGCGCATAGCTTCTTCACGGCTGTATCCTATAATTTCTTTAACCTTGGGTGAAAATTTTGCTTCCATTAGTTCTCGTTTTTAGTAGTGTTAAATTAGTTAAATATCCACAACTTATTAGTTTCAAATATATTAGTTAGATAAGTGGTAACTATTGTTTGTTAATTGATTTTATTAACAGCTTATTTGGTTAAATTGTTCAAAATATATACGTAACAAATGCTGTTGTTGGTTGTAAAAAAAGTACTTTCACGGCAAGTTTTAAGCAAAAAGTATGCTAACTAATAAATAACTGAACAAATGGCAGAAGAAGGCAACAGAATTATATCTATAAATATAGAAGAGGAAATGAAAACAGCGTACATTGATTATTCAATGTCCGTAATAGTATCAAGGGCTTTGCCCGATGTACGCGATGGTTTAAAGCCAGTGCACCGCCGTGTATTGTATGGTATGCTAGACTTAGGCGTTAGATCTAATACTGCATACAAAAAGTCAGCACGTATAGTAGGGGAGGTGCTTGGTAAGTACCACCCGCATGGCGATACTTCAGTATATGATGCTATGGTGCGTATGGCGCAAAGTTGGAATTTACGTTATATGATGGTTGATGGGCAGGGTAACTTTGGTTCAATGGACGGCGATCCACCAGCAGCAATGCGTTACACGGAAGTTCGTTTGCGCAAAATAGCCGAAGAAATGTTGTTGGATATTGAAAAAGAAACGGTTGATTTTCGTCTCAATTTTGATGACACTACAAAAGAACCTACCGTATTACCTGCCAAAGTTCCCAACTTAATTATAAATGGTTCGTCGGGTATTGCCGTAGGTATGGCCACCAATATGGCTCCGCACAATTTGGGCGAAGCTATTGATGCCACTATTGCTTACATTAACGACAACGAAATAGATGTAGCAGGATTGATGCAATATATAAAAGCACCTGACTTTCCTACAGGTGGTATTATATATGGATACGAGGGAGTACGCTCGGCGTTTGAAACTGGTCGTGGACGAATTGTATTGCGCTCTAAAACAAGTATTGAAATATCAAAAACAGGTAAAGAGCAAATAATTATACACGAAATTCCGTATCAAGTAAATAAGGCCGATTTAATAAAACGTGCTGCCGAATTGGTAAACGAAAAAATAATAGAAGGCATAAGCGATATACGCGACGAGAGCGATAGAGAGGGCTTACGTGTAGTATTTGACTTAAAACGTGACGCTATTGCTAACGTAGTGCTAAACAAATTATTTAAATACACGGAGCTACAATCTACCTTTAGTGTAAATAATATTGCGCTGGTAAAAGGTCGTCCGCAGCAGTTAAACATGAAGGATTTAATATCCAACTTTGTTGAACATCGCCACGAAGTAGTAGTACGCCGCACCACTTACGAATTGCGCAAAGCCGAAGAACGTAAACATATAGTAGATGGTTTATTAATAGCCTTAGACCATATTGACGAAATAATAAAAATAATTCGTGCATCAAAAACACCCGATGCAGCACGCGAGGAATTAATACAAAAATATTCGTTAAGCGATTTACAGGCTCGTGCTATACTTGAAATGCGTTTACGTGCTTTGACAGGTTTAGAGTACAATAAACTTAAAAACGAATTTGATGAATTAATGGCGTTAATAGGTAGATTAAATAACATATTAGCCAACGAAGATGTACGTATGCAAATTATACGTGACGAACTTACCGAAATGAAACGCCTGTATGCAGACCCACGCCGAACTGCCATAGAGTTTGCCTCGGGCGAAATGAATATGGAAGACTTAATAGCGAACGAAACTGTGGTAATAACAATATCGCACGCTGGTTATGTAAAGCGTACACTGCTTACCGAGTATAAGGTACAGAACCGTGGTGGACGTGGCTCACGTGGTGCTGCTACCCGCAACGAAGATTTTATTGAGCACTTATTTGTAGCATCAACACACAATTATTTATTATTATTTACCGAGAAAGGAAAATGTTTTTGGTTAAAAGTATATGAAATACCTGAGGGCGAAAAAACAACCAAAGGACGTGCACTACAAAACCTAATAAACATAGAACCCGACGATAAAGTAAAAGCGTTTATAAACGTTATCAACCTATCAGACGTAGAGTATCTAAACAGTAACTTTATAATGATGTGTACTAAAAATGGTACAATCAAAAAAACAACTTTAGAAGCTTACTCTCGCCCACGTGCCAATGGTATTAACGCCATTACAATAGATGAAGGCGATACGCTATTAGAAGCCATATTAACATCGGGCACTGACGAAATAATGTTAGCAGCCAAAGCAGGTAAAGTAGTACGCTTTAACGAAAGTGGCGTGCGCTCAATGGGGCGTAATGCTTCGGGTGTGCGTGGTATAACCCTTGAAAACGATAAGGATGAGGTAATAGGTATGATTGGTATTAAAGACATAGCCACATCAAACGTATTAGTACTATCAGAAAAAGGATACGGTAAACGCTCCGATATAGACGAATACCGTGTAACTAAACGTGGTGGTAAAGGTGTAAAAACCATAAATGTAACTGATAAAACAGGTACGCTTGTAGCTATCAAAAACGTAAACGATACACACGATTTAGTAATAATAAACCGTAGCGGAATTACTATACGCTTAGCTGTGGCATCGTTACGTATTATGGGGCGAAACACACAAGGCGTGCGCTTAATAAACTTAGGCGAAACGGACTCTATAGCATCTATTACACAAGTGGACCACGAGGAAGAAGTAGAACTAGACGAAAACGGTAACCCTGTATTTGTAGCTACTTTGGACGAAAATGGTAATCCTATAGCAGTAGCACCAACGCTTGACGATAACGGTAATGCCATAGCCGTAAACCTAGCTAACTTAGCCATGGAAGACGAAGCTGCCGATACTGATGATGCAACAGAAGATACTGACGAAGATGAGGAGGAAGACGCAACCGACGCAGAATAATAAGTAACATTTTTTCATAACAACACTAAGGGCGACAGAATATGTCGCCCTTAATGTTTGGTAAGTGTTTACCAATTATAAATAGTCCAAAATTATTCCCGAAAGCACATTCCTATCACAGTGGCTGTACTTAGACTTCGCTCAGCAACCAAGTCGAAGCCCTAGTAAGATATGGGCTTCGACTCCGCTCAGCCACCGAGGCGTGAATATATTAGTTGAAACAATGTTATTATGAACTTCTAAATATTTATATATTTTGCTCTTATAAACAATTGATTTTATTCGTAATTACTAATCAATTATACTGCTGTAACGCCTGTTTCAATTCTTTTTTAAGTTGTGTAGCAAGTGTTTTTGGGCTAAGTACTTTTACATTACTACCATAGCTTAGTAGTTCCATTACAAAATCGTGGGTAATGTACAGGCTAAGTTGTATGTGCAGTTCGGTAGGCGTATCGCTTAGTATATGCTGCGATGCGTGCAAAGGCATAGTTTTAATATAATTGCCTTGATGCGCATTAAAAGCTAATACTACATTGCTTGGTGCAATAGCATTGGGGCTTACTATACCAAAACAATGTGCATAGTTTTGTGCAATATTAAGGGAAGTATCTAGCTTAAATTTTTTACTCGTGCCCTCTACATTAGTCATACGGTCGAGGCTAAAACTTTTGGTATTGCCGTCTTTGGTGTCTATTACCATTAAGTACCACCGCCCTTTATATTCTTTTAGTAAGTAAGGTTCTACAGTACGTTTGGTTGGTGCGCTCTCTGCCCAAAAATTAGCGTAACTAAAGTGTAGTATAGTTTTGTTTTTAATGGCTTTAATACACGGTGCTATATGCTGTGTGCCTAGTGCCTTACGCTGTTCCAGATGTATATATGGAGCTATACTTTTAGTAACATTCATAATAGTAAACATATCAAAGGCTTCCAACACACGCTCAAAATTGTAGGCAGCGCTTTCATCATCAGCTATGTAGTAACCTTTGCTGGTGCGGTTATATTCTATTTCTACACCAAATATGTTTTTTATATCTTTTACATCGCGTTGAAACGTACGTTGCGAAAAACCTACAAACAAGTCTTGGTCGGCTTCGTAGTAGGGTTGCAATTCTTTTTCTAACTGCGCCGTAAGCTCGTTGTAGCTAATGTTTGGCGTATTTTTTATTTTTTTAATAATTAAAAAATAGCGGGATATGTAACCTCGTTTTGACATGTTGTAGTGTGTTATAATTTACAAATGTAAATATAGCTTAAAATTTAACACGACGTATTTTGGCTGTGCTGTTTTATCTTTTATAACGATATATTTTGGACGAATAAAAATTACTGTTGTAACAATTACAGCGATATCATTTGCTAAAACTAAATTTGCATGTGCTGCATTAGCACTTGATGAATACATTATACCCGCAGCGTCGAGTGATATACCAGTAGGCGTTAACGGATTTGCATCCCATCCACATCTGTAACCGCAGCGGTGTTCCAAGTGCCTATGGGTTGATTAAATGATGTTGCACCACTGAACATTTCATCCATACTTGTAACCGCAGCGGTATTCCAAGTGCCTATGGGTTGATTAAATGATGTTGCACTACCGAACATCCGACTCATATTTGTAACCGCAGCGGTGTTCCATGTGCCTATGGGTTGATTAAATGATGTTGCACCATAGAACATACCATCCATATGTGTAACCGCAGCGGTGTTCCAAGTATCTATGGGTTGATTAAAAGATGTTGCATTTTCGAACATCTCAAACATATACTTAACCGAATCGGTGTTCCAAGTACCTATAGGTTGATTAAATGATGTTGCATAAGCGAACATAGAATTCATTCTTGTAACCGCAGCGGTGTTCCAAGTGCTTATGGGTTGATTAAATGATGTTGCATTACCGAACATCCAACCCATTTCTGTAACCGCAGCGGTGTTCCAAGTGCCAATATTTGTCGGTGAATTTAAAGCAGTACAGTCAGCAAACATATAATTCATGTTTGTTACCCCGCTTAAATTAGGCACATCGGTAGCGGTAACTTGTAAGTTAACACAACCTGCAAATGCTTGCTCCATACTAGTCCATGGGGTTGTGCCCCATTGCTCTACTTCAAGCAACCTGTATCTAGCCGCTGCATTATTGATGCTTATCCTATTAAAATTAGTGGGTTGTATAGCTAATTGGATAATTTTCCCTGCTGGCAAACCTGTTATGGTAGCAGTAGTTCCTGTAAATGTACCCGAACCTGTAGTTCCTGCTGGTATTGTTACCCACGTATAAGCTACTGAGCCAGTTGTGTTAACGTCAAAAGTAATTTCTGTAGCTCCCGAGCCAGCTGTAGCAAGGTTCCAACGCGTAATAAAATCTCCTGATTTAACACCACAGCTTGTTAATAAAACAGCCAAAATAATTAATGGTTTCAAAGTTTTCATGCTAAAATAGTTAAAGGTGGGTTTTAAAATTCGTTTTTTTATAGAAAAATTTTTTTTCTAACAAACAAATATACCTTTTAAAAAAAAATGCACAAAACAAAATATGCACTACAAGGCACAGGTTATTTTGTAAAACTATTTATCGCTCAACATCCGCTATGCGTTAGGCTTAAAGCACTTGGTAGTACTAACGTACACGCATTGTTGTGCGACCCCGAATT
>JACMRI010000195.1 GCA_014376525.1 Bacteroidia bacterium
AACCTCCTGCTGCTGGAATGGGTATTGGAGGTTTAAACGGATTTTTACTCGTGTACTGAAACTGCGCACATGGAGGTGTGCTGCAACCACCTACTGCAGTTGCTACGCAGGGAACACCGGGGGCTGTTATACAAGGGGTTACTAAAACACCTGTGCTACCGTTGTACGTACTAAAACCGTTTATTGTACCATACTGCAAACCTGATGTGGTGAGCGTGTTTTCTTGAGTTATTGAATCTTGAGTTAAGATGTTAAAATCAACAAAATCACCCGCATTTACATTAACTTCATACCCATTAGCGGTAAGCATTGCATTTTTGTTAATGTTTAACTTAGGTATACTCGGTATAGTGTTTGTTTGACCTGGATACACATTAAACAAATAATCACGGTACACCTCAGCTATAAGAATTCCACTTCTATACGATGATGTTTTTATACTAAATACATACTGTCCATTACTACCTGAATTGGGCACAACAAAAGAAAATGCACCTGTGGCACTATCTAACATTGGTAATGGTAAAACTAAATTTGCATTTAGTGGATTGGTAAACACATAAGGGGCAACAAAAAGAGTTAAGATTGGAATACTTTTGTTAGGAGAAGTTTCTTTCCATTCATTAGCACCTGTATTAGGAGTAGATGGATTATGACAGTCGGCTGAAGCTCCGTTATTTGGATTAGGTGGCGGAAATCCTACTCCTATTTGATCAATCCAATCATTTGTCATTGGTTTTGCCCAACTAACAACTAACGAATCATAATCGGCATCATTTGCATTTGGATTGTAATTGAATGGTTGTCCTTTAGATATAATACCTACTGGGACTTCAGTAAACACTGGAGAATTGTCATAACATGGCTTGGCTTTTTTGCCTTGATATGCGTACATTACAGAACGAATAGTAAAACCTTCGTTGCGAGCAGTATTAACAATATTAATAATACCACTAGGGCGTGCTTCGGTTTGGAACACAAACCACCAACCGTTTACACCAGGTATATTATTTCCTAAATCAACATCGCCCGATTCGTATATATATTGCTCCATAGCACCTAACTTATTGTTACCACACTTAATAGCAGTAAGAGGACTAGTACAACCTGGCTGAGAAATTTCTTTAAACGACGTTTGATTTACAGTTATATTGTTTAAAGTAGGATGATTATAAACACACAGAAAAAAACCACTTTGAACAGGTGCGTTAGAAGCTTCACAAGCTCTGTATATAGTAAACTTAAATTTATATTTACCATTACTTTTGCATATCCAAGTTATTTGCCCACCTGCTAAATGAGTTGCACTTGCCTCTTTGATCAAAAACAAGCTTAGAAAAATAAATAACAAAAAGGTATATATACGTTTCATTTAATGATAATTTTAAATATTTATATGTAAAAATAACATTATTCGCAATGTAAGCAAGCTTATATAAATAGTATTGTAAATTAAACGTATAATTGGTTGAAAAAAACAATAACTGGTAGTGTAAATATTTTTTTTACCTATAAAATAATTATTCCTATGTTATAATTGCTAACGTGTGTGGGTAGTGCGTAAGGCGCAAGTTGCGACTCCTCTAAGTTATGTATAACGTGTAAGCGTTTATTTGCGTTGTATGTGGGGTAGGTATTTGTTATAAAGGTTTCGAACTGTTGCGGATTAATAGTATTATCGTACAACAAAATATCATATACTATATCAAAGCGTAGTTGCAAATTAGCCAAAAACAGTAATGTTAAATTACTTAAAATATTATACACTAACACTGTACTTACAAGCTGTGTAACTATAAAATAATTAAAATTATACACGTAGCTTGCTGCCATAAATAAAAGTATTTGTATACCCAACGAAAAATTAACCCCATACACAAAGTTGCGTGTTTTGCTTATGCTCATAAGACGCAATGCAGTAAGGTTTACGTGGGTTTCGCCCAAGATGTTGGTAGTTTCGTTAAGTACTAAGATAGTTTTACCATTGCTGTAAAACAATTGATTATTGATGGCGTTTTTATTAATGTATAATTCATTTACACTACAATTATAATCGCTTAAAAACTCGTTAAGTAACAAATGATTAATTCGTTGTATGTGCAGTGCATTTTTCCATTTATACATTAACCATTCTATACTTTGTAAAAGTACTATTAGTAATACAAAGGCGAATATGGGTAACCACCAAGTAAGATAACTGGATAGATGAATTGTAGCCAAACACACAACACTTATAAGCAAACTGATAATGAATGATAAATAACTGTGTTGAAGTTTAAATAACGCCGATGCTACAAAAAAAACTAGCGAGGCCAAACATAATAACGCTACTACTAACGTAGTACTAGCTACCATTCCTTGCACTTGAAAATAAGCAATATAATTAGCAGGAACATGCTCTAGCAGTAACAACATTGTTAAAGATAGTGCTATGCTAATAAGGCGAGGTAATTGGTTTTTTAACATTAATTGCTGTAGGTTTATATAGTACTTATTTTAAGCATATTGGTTTTGCCTTTTTCTGATAATGGAATAGAGGCAATATTAATAATATATTCGCCCTCGGTAAGCCAACCTTCAGCTTTCAGTGTATGTTTAATATCGGCAATGGTATGGTCGGTACTTATGTTTTTATCATAATAAAAGCCACGTACACCCCATACCAAATTCATCATATCTAGTATAGCTAGGTTACTAGTAAACATATATATAGTGGCATTGGGGCGATAGCTACTTAACTTAAATGCGGTAAAACCACTATGTGTCATAGTTACTATGGCCTTAGTACCAGTGGCTTGCGTAAGTTGTGCTGCACTAAAACAAATGCTTTCGGTTATAAAACGCTCATCAGATTTTTCTATTGACGGACGTGTACGGTTGTACTTATAACCGCCTGCCTCTACCTCGGCTATGATTTTTTGCATAGCTTCAATAACCTTTACAGGATGTGCCCCTACTGATGTTTCTCCGCTTAGCATTACAGCATCGGCACCATCTAGCACGCCATTGGCTACATCGCTTACTTCGGCACGTGTGGGTTGTATATTGGTTATCATACTCTCCATCATTTGCGTGGCTATTATTACTGGTTTGCAGGCATCAAGGCATTTGCTTACAATTTGTTTTTGTATCATAGGCACTTGCTCAAAAGGTATTTCTACACCTAAGTCGCCACGTGCCACCATTACTGCATCAGTTTCTTTTATTATGTTATCTAAGTCCAATATAGCTTCGGGTTTCTCTATTTTGGCAACAATACGCGTACGGCGTCCATGATTGGTAATAATATGACGTAGCTCAATAATATCGGCTGCATTACGTACAAACGACAAGCCTATCCAGTTTACGTTGCAACTTAGCGCAAATTCCAAATCAAACAAATCTTTTTCGGTAAGGCAAGGTAATGATATTTTAGTATTGGGTAGGTTTACACCTTTTTTACTGGCTAATTTACCACCGTATAATATGCGAGCACGTACTTCGGTAGTAAGGTTAGTGTCTATTACTTCTAACTGAAATTTACCATCTTCAACCAATATTTTTTCGCCTACTTTTACGTCTTTAGGAAACTGTGGATAGGTAATAAACAAACGTTCGGCGGTGCCTATACATTTCTCGGTAGTTATTATTATTTCGTTGCCAGGTATAAGTTCTATTAAACCATTTTCCACTTCGCCTATGCGCAGTTTAGGACCTTGCAAATCGGCAAGTATGGCTACGTGTGTATTTAGTTTGGCATTTATTTGTTGTATAGTTTCTATTGTTTTACGCACTCGGTCGTAATCTACATGGCTAAAATTAACACGAAATACATCTACACCTTTATGTATCATTTGTTCTATAACTTCAGCGCTATCTGATGCTGGGCCTAGCGTGGCTACTATTTTTGTTTTGTTTAAAGGGGTCATAGTCTAGAAATATACTTCGGTTTTTAATTTGCTGTAAATTTATCTCAAATGTAGTAAGTATGCGTGGTACGTTGCGTAATTCTTTCAACAATAATTCGTAATCACTGTCTATAAATTTTCCGTTAATGTACAAAAAGTAATTAAAATTTTTGTATTCTTTAATCAATATGCTTGCCCCTTCGTCTATAGGGGGTAATTCACGGTTTTTGTGCGATACCAGTTGCCCGTTATTTTCTATTAATTGATAAAAAATTTCGGTGTTGGTTTGATGAAATTTATAGCTAGAAAAATGCCTGAAATTAGAAAACGATTCTTTAATAATAAAATCGTCGTGCTTTACAAACTCAAAGCCCAAATACGCATTTAACGCCCAGCATAGCTTATACATTTTGGCATGGCTTGCTATGGCTATGAAATTAAAATCTATCTCTTCTTCTATATCTAGGGTAAACTTTGCCACTATATTTTGGTTATAAGAATTTGCAATTATTATAATGTATTGTGTTCGTAAATAGTTAGTTTTTTACGTAATTTTTAATTCGTAATTAAAACTTATATTTCATTTACTACTTTTTTTCTACGTTGTACTGCACGTTGTATATCACTTAATTCGCCTTTGGGTAATGCGTTTATTAGGCGTTGTGTGTAGGCCGATTTTGGATTATTATAAATAACATCGGGAGTGCCTAACTCCTCTATTTCGCCAGCATTCATGACTATCATACGGTCGCTCATAAATTTTACAACACTTAAATTGTGTGATATAAATATGTACGACAGTTTAAATTCATCTTTAAGTTCGTTCAACAAATTAAGTACTTGCGCTTGAACCGATACGTCTAAGGCACTTACGCTTTCGTCACAAATAATAAACTTAGGGTTAA
>JACMRI010000196.1 GCA_014376525.1 Bacteroidia bacterium
GCTATATTTTTGTTACGCTTGTTTTATGTACAAGTGCTTAATGATAAATATACACTATCGGCCAATAACAACGTATTGCGCTATATGACTGAGTTCCCGGCACGTGGCTTAATACTAGACCGCAAAGGAAAGTTGCTTGTATATAACGAAGCCGCCTACGATTTAATGGTAGTACCCAAAGAAATAAAAAACTTAGATACCAACGATTTATGCAAAATTTTAAACATTCCTAAAGACGAATTTTTAAAACGCATTACCAAAATAAAAAAATATTCAAAGTATAAACCCTCCGTGTTTGAGCGTCAAATAAGTGCTGCAACGTATGGCATATTACAAGAAAAATTGTACAAAATGGAAGGTTTTTTTGTACAAAGCCGAACCTTACGTAAGTACCCAATACCTACTGCGGCGCACGTGTTGGGCTACATAGGCGAAGTTACCGAAGCATTAGCAGCCAAAAACAATTACTATTCGCCAGGCGATTATATTGGTATTACTGGTGTAGAGCAGAGTTATGAAAAAGAATTGCGAGGGCAAAAAGGAGTTAAGGTAATGATGGTGGATGTGCATAACCGCCCTAAAGGACATTTTAAAGACGGAATGTACGATACTATGGCAGTAGCCGGTAGTAGCATTATTACTTCGTTAGATGCCGATATGCAATTGTACGGCGAGCAATTGATGAAAAATAAAGTAGGTGGTATTGTTGCCATTGAACCTAAAACAGGCGAAATACTTGCCGTTATTAGTAGTCCCAGCTACGACCCCAATTTATTGGTAGGGCGCAACCGTTCCAAAAATTATAGCGAGTTATTAAAAGCCGAAAATATACCCTTGTTTAATCGTGCACTCATGGCCTATTATCCGCCAGGTTCTACATTTAAATTGGTAAACGCATTAGTTGCCGAGCAAGAGGGCGTACTGCACGCTAACACTATGTATGGCTGCAATAGAGGCTGGCCTGTAGGAGGAGGACACCCTGCCTGCCATCAGCACCCTACTCCGCTTAATTTGCCGGGCTCGGTTATGAACTCCTGCAACAGTTATTATGCGTATGTGTATCGTAGTATAATTCAAAATCCTAAATATCCAAATACCGAACAAGCATACGCCGCATGGCGCGATTATGTAGAGAGCTTTGGTATTGGTAAAAAAATAAATACCGACTTAGGAAGCCAAGAACTTAAAGGACGTATACCTACTGTGGCTTATTACAATAAATATTTTGGCAAAGGACATTGGAATGCTTACACCATTATATCATTGAGTATAGGGCAGGGAGAGCTAGGTATTACGCCTTTGCAAATGGCTAATATTACCAGCACTATTGCCAATAGAGGCTATTACTACACTCCACACATTGTAAAATCGGTGGGCGATAAAAAGTTTTTAAAAAAAGAATTTCAAACTAAAAATTATACTAAAGTAGAGGCCAAATATTTTGATCCTATAATAGAAGGTATGAGTAAAGTAACTAGCGGAACAGCTACCAATGCTAAGATTAGAGGCATAACCGTAGCAGGCAAAACAGGTACAGCACAAAACCCACATGGTAATGACCACTCGCTATTTGTATGTTATGCACCTGCCGAAAATCCTAAAATAGCCATAGGTATAATGGTAGAAAATGCAGGTTTTGGTAATAGTTACGCTGTGCCAATAGCCAGTTTAATGCTTGAGAAATACTTACGCCCCGATACTGTCACCTCTCGTCCCGATGTAGAAAAGCGAATGATGGAAGCTAACCTTTTAAATATAATGCATGTCAAACCAAAAAAAATTATTCGTAGGCATTGATAAACAAATAGTAGGCTTGTATGCCATACTTGTGTTTATGGGCTGGTTAAATATATATGCTGCTGTGTACAACGAGGAGCACGCCAACATATTGGATATATCGCAAAGCTATGGTCGCCAACTTATGTGGATAGTGGGTGCTGTGGGCTTGGCCACATTTATACTACTGGTTGATGGTAACTTTTTTACCACATTTGCCTATCCTATTTATGGTTTGTTTTTATTTTTATTAGTTCTTACTTTAGTTTATACTACAGCAACTAAAGGGGCCAATAGTTGGTTTAATATAGGACCTTTTAAAGTGCAACCTTCCGAGTTTGCTAAGTTTGCCACGGCTTTAGCACTTGCTAAATATCTTAGCCAAGTAGGCATACGTATGCAAGATGCTAGCACACGCATATTTTCGGCAATTATAATAGGCATACCTGCCGTGCTTATATTAATGCAAAACGATACCGGTTCTACGCTTGTATTTGCAGCATTTATATTAGTACTTTATAGAGAGGGATTAAGCGGAAACATACTGTTGCTAGGCGTATTAGCAGCGTTTTTATTTGTGTTGGCTTTGTTGTTTGATAAATTTATTTTAATAGGAATAATAGGTGTATTGTGCGCATTAGCATTTATACCTATGCGCAAACGTTGGAAAGATTTTTTCTTAATAGCAGGAATATTTGTACTGTGTTCGGGTATGATATTTAGCGTAGACTATGTGTTTAACAAAGTATTGCAGCAACATCAACGTAACCGTATAAATGTATTGTTGGGTAAGTTAGAAGATAAAAAAGGAGTTGGTTATAATGTAAACCAATCGCTTATAGCCTTTGGTAGTGGTGGCTTTGCTGGCAAGGGCTACTTGCAAGGTACGCAAACCAAATACAACTTTGTGCCTGAGCAAAGTACCGATTTTATATTTTGCACTGTAGGAGAGGAGTGGGGCTTTGTGGGTTGTGCAGTAGTAATATCAACGTTTGTAGCTTTATTAGTAGCCTTAATATTAAGTGCGGAACGCCAACGATCTACCTTTACACGTGTGTATGGATATGCTGTTGCCTCTATACTATTTACACACATGTTTATTAATATAGGTATGGCTATAGGTTTAGCACCCGTTATAGGTATTCCACTCCCTTTTTTCAGCTACGGAGGCTCGTCCTTGTGGGCGTTTACTATATTGTTATTTATTTATGTAAAGCTAGATGCACATAGGTTGCAGGCTATGCGATAATTATAATTTAATAATAACCAAACGTTTTTATCATAACTTAAATCCCCTAATCTTTACAAAGATTAGGGGATTTAAGTTATGAATTGATTTAAAGTTTTACTTAATTAATATACTCAAAGCCTGTGTATTTAACTAATGCTTGCGGTATGCGTATTCCGTTTTCGGTTTGATGATTTTCGAGTAACGACGCTACTATACGAGGCAATGCCAATGCACTACCATTAAGCGTATGAACGAGTTGTACTTTGCCCTCTCCATCTTTATAACGGCACTTTAAACGGTTAGCTTGAAAGGTTTCAAAGTTAGATATTGAACTAACTTCCAACCAACGTTCTTGGGCTGCACTAAACACTTCCATATCATACGTAAGGGCTGAGGTAAAGCTCATATCGCCACCGCATAATTTTAGTACACGGTAGGGCAGTTCTAATTTGTTCAACAAACTCTCTACATACGTTACCATTTGTTGGTGTAGTTCGTAGCTGTTGGTTGGGTGGGCTATTTGCACTATTTCTACTTTATCAAACTGATGCAAACGATTTAAGCCACGTACATCTTTACCATAGCTACCTGCTTCTCTACGGAAACAAGGCGTGTAGGCAGTATTTTTTATTGGTAATTCACTTTCTTTAAGTATAACATCTCTGTATATATTGGTAACAGGCACTTCGGCAGTAGGTATGCAATATAGGTTGTCTATTTGCATATGATACATTTGCCCTTCTTTATCGGGCAAGTTGCCTGTACCATAGGCCGATGCTTCGTTTACAAATATAGGAGGTTGTATCTCTGCGTAACCTTGTGCTGTGGCTTCGTCCAAAAAGAAATTAATTAACGCACGTTGTAATTTTGCTCCTTTGCCCTTATACACAGGAAAGCCCGCTCCAGTAATTTTTACGCCTAATTCAAAATCTATTAAATCGTATTTTTTGCATAAGTCCCAGTGTGGTACTGCCCCAGCGTGTAAGGTAGGTATAGCGCCTGCAGTACGCACTATTTCGTTATCCTCGGGTGTGTGTCCCACAGGTACTGCATCTGCAGGAATGTTGGGTATGGTATAAAGTATATTTTGTATTTGTAGTTCTATATCTGCCAGTTTATCGCCTAGTTGTTTGCTCGTTTCTTTGTTGGCAAGGGTAGTTTCTTTTAGTGCGTTAGCTTCGTCTTTGTTGCCTGCTTTCATAAGGTCGCCTACTTGTTTGGCAAGTGCATTGTTTTGTGCAAGTATAATTTCTTGTTCGTTTTGTGTGGTACGTCGTGCGGTATCTAAGGCTATAACTTCGTGTATCGCCGCTTCGTTTTTAAAATTTTTCTTAGCAAGTTTTTCTATAACTTGTTGCGTGTTTTCGCGTAGTGTGCTTAGTTGTAACATAGTGTTGTTAGGTTAAATGTTTATTGTTGCAATCACAAATCTGTATTTTTTAATTCTTAATTGATTTATAAAGTTCCGCACGTGCTGCTTTTACACGCTCATCAACTATGTATTCATCATAAGGTATACGACGGTCAATAACACCGTAGGGTGTTATTTCTATAATACGATTGGCAATAGTTTGTATAAACTGGTGGTCATGCGATATAAATAATAAGTTGCCCTTAAAATCGGTAAGCGAGTTGTTGAGCGATGTTATACTTTCCAAATCTAAGTGATTGGTAGGTTGGTCTAATATCAAGGTGTTGCGCCCTTCCATCATTATGCGGGAGAGCATACAACGTACCTTTTCGCCGCCTGATAATACCTTACATTTTTTTAATGCTTCCTCGCCGCTAAATAACATACGTCCCAGGAAACCACGCACGTAGGCTTGTTCTTTTTCGGGACTATAATCAGTAAGCCAATCTACTATGGAAGTATCAATGTTGAATATATGTGCGTTTTCTTTAGGGAAATAGCTTATAGCAGCATTAGCATTCCATTTGTAATGCCCGCTATCGTTGGTAGATTCGCCAGCAAGCACTTGAAACAGTTCCGATATTACGGCATCGTCCTTACACAAAAATGCAATCTTATCGCCACTGTCCATTTCTAATCTAAAATTATTAAACAGTTCTTTGCCATCTACTTTTTTGCACAAACCCTCTATTTCCAACACATTACCACGTGTTTCTTTTTCGGTTTTAAATTGTATAAACGGATACTTGCGTGTACTTGGCTTTATGTCTTCTAACACTAATTTGCCCAACAATTTTTTACGAGATGTGGCCTGTCGGCTCTTGGAAGCGTTGGCACTAAAGCGTGCTACGAAATCTTCTAATTCCTTACGACGGTCTTCAGTTTTTTTGTTGGCGTCTTGGCGTTGTTTTAATATTAATTGCGATGATTCGTACCAGAACGAATAGTTACCCGTAAACACATTTATTTGGCTAAAATCAATATCGGCAATGTGCGTACATACATTATCCAAA
>JACMRI010000197.1 GCA_014376525.1 Bacteroidia bacterium
ATTTAAACTTCCGCCTCGGCAATTGCATTTTTATTAGCATTTACAATAGCTACTTGTTGGGCTACGGCTTTTGCTACATTTAGGAATGCGGTAGTAACTGTATTATCAGTGCCTATTACGGCAGGTTCGCCTTTATCGCCGCCTTCGCATATTGCTTGTACTATGGGTATTTGCCCTAACAGCGGTATGCCTAAGTTTTTGGCCATGTTTGCCGCTCCATCTTTTCCAAACAAATAATATTTGTTGTTAGGTAATTCGGCAGGGGTAAAATATGCCATGTTTTCTATAATACCCAGCACGGGTACGTTTATACTTGGCAATGCAAACATGCTTATACCACGCTGTACATCAGCAAGGGCGATGTGTTGCGGGGTACTTACTATTACTGCTCCTGTTAGTTTTATAGCATTTACTATAGATAAATGTATGTCGCCTGTGCCTGGAGGAAGGTCTATAATCATATAATCTAAATCGCCCCAAGCAGCATCGCTTATAAGTTGTTGTACGGTTTTGCTTGCCATAGGGCCACGCCATACTATGGCATCGGTCATTGAAGCAAAAAAACCAATAGACAATAGTTTTACGCCATGGCTCTCAATAGGTACTATGTAGCTTTTTCCGTCTATGTCTTTCATCATAGGTTTTTCGTGGGCTACATCAAACATAATGTGTTGCGATGGGCCATATACATCAGCATCTAACAAACCTACGCTTGCTCCTGTTCCAGCCAGTGCTACCGCTAAGTTGGCTGCCACGGTAGATTTGCCTACTCCGCCCTTGCCCGATGCTACCGCTATAATGTTTTTAACATTTGGCAACAACGATTTGTTAGCTTGTGCAGTAACGTTGGCGGTCATTTTAATATTTACTATCGCATCTTTATTTACATAGTGTATAATTGCGTTTTCGCAGGCACGTTGTATCATGTCCTTCATAGGGCATGCGGGTGTGGTAAGCACTACGGTAAAGGCAACGTTGAGGCCATCTACCGCTACGTCTTTTACCATGTTAAGCGTTACTAAATCTTTGTGTAAATCAGGGTCATCTACATTGCGCAGGGCGTCTATTACTTGTGTGGTTGTTATCATTTTTTTGGTTGTGGTTATTGTTGTATAATGTATTTTTAGGTTGTGCTTAATTCGTTTTTAAATGTACCCAAGAGAACGATTTGCTTAATAGTAAGGCTTGATTGTGAGGGATTGTGTGGTGATTTTTATCAATAACTATTTTATATGAATTGCTTTATTCATTATTTAATTTTTTATTCAAAGTAGTTTTAGCACTAATAGAGGTTACTACCCTCTTTCCTGTTTTAGCTTCCAATTCTTTCATGGCTACTTTTGCAACATTACCACCTTGTTGGGCTACTTTTTTACTTTCTTCAAATGTAGAAGGATTTACAGCTTGCGAAATATCTTTTGTTGATGCTTCTGCAAGCATATTCAAAATCAATTCGATATTAGTAATATTATCACGTAAATTTTCTTTTTTCAATCCCTTCAATACTTTATACTCTTTGGTAGTTTTTCCTGCCCACGCTTTGGTAATAATATCTGTTAATGTAGCAAATTGAACACCCTCTTTAAGCCCTCTACCCTTCCATTCGTCAGTAAGTTCTTTCCGAATTTCAATGCTTTTGAGTCGTTGATTAATCCAACTTTCCGAATAACCCAATCGCACATATTGCTCTAACGCTCTATCAATGCTCAATTCGGGGTCTTGTAATTCATCTAAGCGTTCTGCTGCTACTTGTGCTAACCACAATTTAAATGGCTCTGCTTTAGGCGACGGAATAGATTGTATAAGTCTAAATAATTGTTCTGTATCTGCAACTTCAGTTAAGTAAAATTTACCATCGGCCGATTGCATTTTCAGTTGTCCCATATTCTGGGACAACTCGCTTCCCTCATCTTTAAGTTTTGTTTTTAAGGCATTCCAGTATTTTCGCGCTCTTGGACTGTCCGTTAAAACAGCTACGACATCTACAATGGAGAAGTACCATTTTTCTTCATCTTCATTCCATAACGAACGCACTTGTTTTTGCTCGAAAAGTTGTATAGCTGTAGGTTTCATTTTACATAATTTAAGGCTTAATTAGGAGGTCGTTTTTAATCGTCTATTTCTATTATTTTAGTTTCTTTTTAAAATTTACTTTCCTTTGTTAAAACACTTTTGTCTAAAAATAATACTCTACTAAACCAATTTGTTAATATTTGTTCAATTTCTTTTTTATTGACTGATTTTGAATCACGCCTTGATTTTACATAATTTTCTTGTGTTGTTTTTTCTACAAGTTCTCTAACGGTTTTTAAATCCAGTTCATTACCAATTTTATTTAAAAACCACAATCCTACCATTGAAAAAGAAACTCCTAAAAACCCTATTTTAATGCTAATAAAAAGATAAATAAATGATAGCAACAGTGTAATTACAAAAAAAACTATAGCCCAATGTGGTGGTCTTAAAATATTGAGTTTAAACCCTAATTTATTCTCTATTAATTTAACGTTAAGACGTCTGTTTTTTCTAGGAAAAACATATAAAAGAGGTGTACCAAGAAATATTTTATTTTCACTTAATGGTGATAAAGAGTTTATTTCTTTACGCAATTTATAAAAAACTTGCTGGCTAGTACAAGTGTCAGTATCTTCTAATTGTATTTTATTTGTAACTAAATCGCACAATTGACCAAAAGTAGAAATGCTTATCAAATCATTATCTACAAATTTAATCCCAAAAGAATCTTCTACCTTTAAAAGTAAATCTTCTAAATCTTCCGCATCAACATTATTAAGTAGAAACTCTTCTTTCATAATATAAAATCATAACCCAATTTACAAATGCTTCTCCGCATGATACGACGACCTTACCAGCGGGCCGCTCTCTACGTATCTTATGCCCATGTCCAATCCTATTTGTTTGTATTTCGCAAATTGTTCGGGCTTTATGTATTCCACTACTGGTAAGTGTTTTAGCGTAGGTTGTAAGTATTGTCCTATGGTAACTATTTGCACACCTACATTTTTGAGGTCTTGCATAGCTTCTATTACTTCGGCTTCGGTTTCGCCAAGACCAAGCATTATGCCCGATTTTGTTTTAATACCTGCCTTAGCCAAACGCTCCAACACTTCCATACTGCGGTCGTACTTAGCTTGTATGCGCACTTGCTTGCTTAGGCGCTTTACGGTTTCAATGTTGTGCGATACTATTTCGGGGCGCACATCTATTATGCGTTGTAGATTTTCCCACTGTCCTCTAAAGTCGGGAATAAGGGTTTCCATTGTGGTTTGCGGACTTACCTCACGTATTTTGTTTACGGTTTGTTCCCAAATTATAGAACCTCCGTCTTTCAGCTCGTCTCTATCTACACTCGTTATTACGCAATGTTTTACACTCATTAGTTTTACCGATTCTGCCACACGAGCGGGCTCGTCCCAATCTACTGGTAGCGGGCGACCTGTAGCCACGGCACAAAATCCGCACGAGCGTGTGCATATATTTCCCAGTATCATAAACGTGGCAGTACCTGCACCCCAGCATTCGCCCATGTTGGGGCAGTTTCCGCTTTCGCAAATAGTGTGTAGTTTGTGCTTGGTTACAAGCTCGCGTACTTTTAAATATTCTTTGCCTGTGGGTAGTTTTACACGCAACCAATCGGGCTTGCGTACACGTTCGGGGGTAGGTATTGGGGTTGAATTTTCCATTATTAATAAGGGTTATAGAGGATGATTTTTAATATAATTTATAATTCGAAATTGATTCCTAGTACCAGCGTGAGCCAAAATTAAATGATACATATAATTGAAAAAAAACAGGTCGGCGGTTTTCGTACGCAAACACTTGTAAGGGTATAGGCAAGTAATCAATGTTTGCACCTATTTCCAGTGCTTTTATATCTTCGTCGTTGTTTGCATATTCAAAACTTAATGCTGCTTTGGCATGTATTGCTGGGTAGGGCAATGTGCGACCTATACCCGTAAAGAAACTAGAGCCACCGTATATAGAATCTATAGTGGTAGTAAGTGGGTTAAACTGCTTAGAAACCCTATCGCTAGAATGTTTAACGCCTGTTTTGTACTCTACATAATATGGTTTTGCAAGTACTAACGTTGGACCAGCCATTAACAAATAACGTACTTGTATGGCATTTGGAGTTTCTTTATCAAACAACACTTTTTGTACACCTGCGCTAGCGCGTATAAAATAGGGTGTTGCTATTTTTCCGTAACGATATTTTTGCGAAGCATCGAGTATGCTTTTTATTTTTATTTCTTTAGGGTGGCGATAAGTGGTAAACTCCAAACTAAGCATTTGGCGGGTTTTTGCGCCTTTTGCCTTACCGCTTCTAAAGTTTAAACCCCAACCGCTGGTAGTAATCATAGCGCCACACGATTGCTCTTTGTTAAACAATATTTTGGTAACGCTTGCCGGCAGGATATTTTGAGTTACAACAGGGGCGGTAGTTTGCGCCATAATAGTAGCAAACCAAACTGTAAATATTGTTGTAAAAATTAACTGTTTTTTCATCTATCAAATGTATTGAAATTTTGTATTGCTTACTACTAAAATACTACTAAAAATTGGTGTGCACACATACATAGCATTGGTTTAATTAATTTAATTATTTTCGTACCATCTTTTTAAACTTTTTACATGGATATTCAAGTACTTAAATCAAAAATACACAACGGTATTATAACCGAAGCCAACGTAGATTATATAGGTAGTATTACGTTAGATGAAAACCTTATGGACGCCGCCAATCTTATAGAGGGCGAGCAAGTACACGTGTTGAACCACCGCAACGGCGAACGTCTTATTACTTACGTAATAAAGGGAGAGCGAGGCAGCTGTGTAATGTGTATGAACGGCCCAGCTGCACTAAAAATAAGCAAAGGTGATATGGTTATAGTAATATCGTATGCGCAAATGAGTTTTGAAAGTGCAAAAAAATTTAAGCCGTGGGTAATATTTCCTAACAGCAAAAACGAACTAGCTTAATATGAACATAAAACTAGCCGATGTAATAAAAGTTAGCCTATTCGCAGGAATAGGCTTTTTTTTATTGTGGTATGTAATTAATGGCTTATCTGCCAACGACAAATCACAAGTACTACTTGCGTTAAAACAGGCAGATTACCGTATTGTATTTATATCTATTGTAATAACCTTGCTTAGCCACTTATTGCGTGCTATGCGTTGGCAATTGTTGTTAGAACCTATAAGCCACAAACCACCTTTAACCACTACGTTTGCGGCGGTTATGGTTGCATACTTGGCTAACTTATTAGTACCACGCCTTGGCGAAGTAAGTAGATGCGGCGTACTCTATCAACAAGAAAACATAGCGGTTGATAAAAGCATAGGTACAGTTATTACCGAGCGCATAACCGATACACTTACGTTGCTCTTGTGTGGCTTAATTTTGCTGGTGTTTCAGTACGATGTAATAATTGGTTTACTACAAAAAAACGTACACTTACCCGCTTTAAATATTTTGAAAGTAATGGAGATAGTTGGTAAATTATTTCTATTCACTTTTATTGTATTTTTTTTAATCATTCGTTTTAAAGAAAAGTTGTTTCAAAACAAAATTATAAGTAAAATAAAACAAGCTATGATAGGCGTAAAACAAGGAGTTATGTCGGTTACGCAAGTAAAATCGTTGCGCAAGTATTTGGCACTATCATTACTTATTTGGTTTTGCTATGGACTTACGGTATATGTTAACTTTTTTTGTTTGGCACAAACGGCACATTTACAATCTATACATGCCTTG
>JACMRI010000198.1 GCA_014376525.1 Bacteroidia bacterium
AATACGTGGTGGCGATGTAATAGAAAAAATAATATTAAACTAAGTAGGTTTTAAACTAATTATAAAAAAAAAAGATTATCAACTTAGTTGATAATCTCTTTTTTTTTAGAGAAGATTTTATTTTTAAACTAGTTAAGAGTTTTACTAAATATTTTAGGCTTTAGCATTGCCTGACAAAGATTAGTTTAAATTTGTATGGTTGATTACTCCCCATACACCATAACTATATGCTCAATATTATCTTCCAAATATATTTCGCCTTGAGCCACAAAACCTAATGCAGTATAAAACTGTAGTAAATAATATTGTGCGCTTATTTTAATTATGGGTTCTTGCATTATAGTAGTTGTGTGTTGCAATGCCGTTTGCATTAACAGTTTGCCCAAACCTGTGTTTCGTGTATGTGTAGCGCAACATACACGGCCTATACACGCATAAGTGGGATACATAATGCCTTTGCTAAATAAGCGGCAGGTGGCTACAAGTTCGTTGGCGCTATCATATATCAACACGTGCTGTGCGTGTTGGTCATTGTTGTCTAAATCTTGGTAGGCGCAATCTTGTTCTACTATAAACACCGTACTACGCAAGCGTAGCAAGGCGTATAGGTCTTGCTTGTTAAGTTGGTTATAGTTAAGTATTCGAGTAGTGTACATAATTGCGCTAGGCGGTAACTAATTTACTACGTTGCTTACCAAATTCTAGTATATTGTGTATGAAGGCATAGGGCGTATAACCATTAATAGCTGTTTGATGAAAAATGCAGGTAGCGGGTGTCATTCCTGGTAATGAGTTTACTTCAATAAATATTACTTCTACCTTATCAGCATCACCATATACACGCACAAAGGCATCTATACGGCAATAGCCTTGTATGTTAAGCACACGAGCTGCTTTTTCTAATTCGTGTTTTACCTGTTCCGATATTTTTTGGCGAATTTCGGGGTTGCTGTGGTAGCGTGCAGGCGTAAGATTTTGCCCTTGGCCCGCTAAGAATTTTTCTTCCAAACTAAGCACATCGCCAGTAGTAAGTGTTTCGCTTGCTTCAAATAATTCGTAATTTATATTGCCTTGCACATCGTAACTGGTAAGCATCCCGCCTGTTATTTCCAAAAAATGGTCAGCATCTTTTTTACTTATTAATTCTTCAATTAAAAACAATGGCTTAGACGGAAACTCTTCTTTTTCTTTTATGTGCAATACCTCTATCGCTTTTGCATCAAGGGTTTCGGAGTTTCTAAATATCAATTTAGCAAAGGCTTGTAACTCGTTACGGTTCTTTATTTTTTTAACGGCACTACTGCAACCATCGTCTACAGGTTTGGTTATAAACGGATACGGATAATTACTTTCTATAAACGCAATTGTTTTTTCGGTGTCGTTATTCCAATCTGTTTTTTGTATTAAATTATGTTTAGCCGCAAGCATACCATGTTGCATGAGCAAGGCATTGGTATCGTATTTATTTATAGTAATAAGGCTGCTTTCGGGGCCAGAACCATTATAGTACAATCCTACTTTTTGCAACTCTTGTTGTACTTTACCGTCTTCGCCAGGTCGACCGTGCAATGCTATAAACACACCTTGCACCAGTGTTCCTAACTCGGCAAATGTAATGCGTTTGGGTGCTGCAAGGCTATCTGCATTGGAGTATTTGTGAGTGATGCTATTGCACGTATGTATAATTTGATGTATAACTTCGTGTATTTTATAATTATCTACCTTCTCTTTTATATCATCGGCATTGTCTTTAAGCAATACGTTTATAGGTATTTGATACAGTTGCACATCCTCATTACTTCCTGTTACAAATATAGGTATTGGCTCGTATTGGCTTGATGATGCTAGCTTTTCATAAATGTTTCGTCCGCTCTCTACCGATATGTGGCGTTCGCTACTGTAGCCACCCAATAGTACTGCTATTTTAGTTTTAGAATTGGTATTGTTTTTTAAATGCAGTATAGCCGCATCTAAGTGGTGCAATACTGCCTCGTAAGTTAAGTTTAATTTAGCCTCTAAGCAGCGTTGGCGTAGCGATGTGCGAATAATATACGTTAAAAATTGCGATGGATTTAAACCAATTTCTGCCGCTTGATGAAAGAAGAACGACGAGGGCATCATGCCGCTTGTGGTATTAGGGTCGTTGAGAAATATTTTACCATCGTTGGTTATAAAACCGTCTATACGTGCGTAAACATTAAAGTGTAGCTCTACAAACAATTTTTCGCACTCGGCACGTATAGCGTTTATTTGTTCAGTTGGAATATCTATTGGAGTTATCTTGCGCGATAAACCAGGTAAATATTTTTTACGATAGTCGAATAAATCGCCATTCTTGCGTATTTCTGTTGGGGGCAATGCTTGTGGCGCATCGTTTTCATCTTGTATTACTACACAACTAAATTCTTTCCCGTCAATAAACGATTCTATCAACACCTCACTTTCGGCATCCAAACTCTCTACTAATATGCCTTGAGTACCATTAGCAAAGTTTTTTATTAAATAATATTCTAAATCAAACGGATGATAAATAATGGAAGCTGCAGTTCCGTTATTAACTCGCACAGGCATTCCCACACCCTCGCGTATATCTGCTAACGATTTTGTGTATTCGTGTTGCGCAGCTTTAGTCATTGTTCTCCACTCATCGGCACTTATCCAGCGGGTAAAAAATGCTTTTTCCACAGCAAGCATATACGCCATTTCGCTGGTATCATTTAAAATAGTAATACCTATAGAGGAACCTTGGTTAGCGGGTTTTACTACCATAGGGTAACCAATGGTTTGTGCAGCTTGTTCAAATTTATGAGCGCACTTTCCGCCTATATACTCTTCACGTTTTATGGTAATAACTTTGGGTACATTAAAACCTGCATCGCGCATTAGTTTCTTTTGTACCGCTTTGTTTATGCCTATTGCGCTAGGTAATATCCCCGAACCACTAAACGGAATGTTGTAAAAATCTAACACGCCTTGTAGCTTACCATCTTCGCCAAATGGACCGTGTAGCGCAAGGAAAGCAAAATCAATGCGAGTACTTAATTCGTCAATAGTAATGTGTGTACCTATGCTATTAGTTAATGCTTGCTGTTCGTGCTTACCAATAATACCAATACTTTCGGCGTATATTTGAAAATCGCCTTTTTTAGCAGGATAATCGTTAACGGCAGGATAAAAGTCGCGTATAGAGCCTTTATACACACATTCCCAATTTAATAATACAAAATTATTAAAGCTATCTACAAATACTGGAATAGCCTCAAACAACGATTTGTTAAGGTTGTCGTACACCGTGCGTCCACCCGCAAACGATACTTCACGCTCTTTGCTATTGCCTCCAAAAAATATTCCTACTTTAATTTTAGTTGTCATTGGTTAATGTATTGTTATGCTTAGTAATTATTTATTGCACTATTTTTTTAATGTAATTCCACTATACTTGTTGTAAAAATTGTATTAGTTTTTTGAACGCAATTGCTCGGTGGCTTATGATGTTTTTTGTAGTAGATTCGAGTTCTGCAAATGTTTTATTGTAACCATTAGGTACAAATATGGGGTCGTATCCAAAACCATTTGTGCCACGTTTTTCGGTAATGATTTTTCCATGTATTTCGCCCTCAAACAAATAATTTTTATTATAATAATTTAACGAAATTACAGTTTTAAAATATGCATTGCGGTTACTACAGTTTTGTAGTGCTAACAGCAATTTGTTCATATTATCGTCGTCGTTTTTATGTTCGCCTGCATATCGAGCAGAGTGCACTCCTGGGGCATTATTTAAAGTTTCTACACATAATCCGCTATCATCGCCAAAGCAATTTAAGCCGTAAGTTGTATTTAAATAATTGGTTTTGAGCTGAGCGTTTTGCGCAAAGGTTTCGCCAGTTTCTTCAATATCGGTAGTGCAGTTAATATCGCTCATACTTACTAACTCAAAGGCAGAACCAAGTTGTTGTTGTATTTCTTTAAGTTTATAAGCGTTTTGTGTAGCAAATACGAGTTGTAGCATTGGGTTTTTATACATTGTTTATTGTATAAAAATATCAATTAATTTTAAAATGCTTATCAATTTTAAAATCTATGCCATATATATAATCATTCCTTGCGTACATCCGTTAAATAACTCCTTATAATAATACTAAACGTTATAAGTTATAACCTGCACTTATATACTAGGCTTATACATTTGCTAAGCATTTTTAGTATACTAATAAATTTGCAAAGTTTGTAATACCAATTTTGATAGTGCAAAGTTATAGTTATAAACATCTTTAGACCTTTTAAAACTCTACAGTAAGGCGCTACGAGCTCAACTATACTTGAACCCTTTAAAGTAGCAAGCAACAAGTTAAAATCTTTGTATTCTATTTGGTGCAACACATTGCTTAAAGATTACAATTTTATTAAGGCAGATTGTTCCAGCATTTTATTTTTTGATTACAATAAGTTCAATGATAATTGTAGCAAAATCGTTGAGTATAAAACTACTTTCGCCCACACCATAATCTAGCCTGTTTATAGTGAATGTACCTTTAAAAATGCCTGTAATACCTGTGCTTTTAAAAGTAAATGGTATTACAACATCTTTAGTTTTATCTTTTAAAATAAGTTTAAAAAAACCTTTATAAGTACCGTCTTTTTCTTTGGTAAATAGTACGGCTTTCATATTTATTTTGGGGTATTTAGCTACATCAAAATATTCGGCTTTACGCAAATGCTCATCGCGCTTGTTGTTGTTGGTACTTAATGTTTTACTATCAATAGTTACATCAATGTTATTTCCAATTGTTTTTGTTTCCTCAAATTTTATTACTCCTGTTAGCGATCCTAAGCTACCATCAACATTAAAACCTGCGTTTTTTATTTTAAATTTTACGCTTGATTTTGTTATGCTCCACTCTGTGTTTTGGGCTTGCGCACTAAGTGTAATTAACGTTACGATTACTGCTATTATTATTGTTTTCATAATTATTTAAAAGGAATAAATGATTTTGTTAACATAGAGATTAATGATTTGATTTATCATTTACAATTTAGTTGCTATGGTAATTGTACGTTTATATTTTTTAAAGTTTCCATTTATATCGTAAGCCTCAAAATATACTACGTACGACCCTACTGGGGCTTTTACGCCATTGTCGGCTATACCGTTCCAACTAAACGATCCCTCTATGGCAAGTAGTTCGTTGGTTTTAAGACGTTTTATTAATTGTCCCTCTATGGCATATACGTAAGCGTTAAGCACATAGCCCACGGCATCGTACTTGTAGTAAAATGTTATTACGTCGTTGTAGCCGTCTTCATCGGGCGAAAATACTTCAGGTACTATGGTAAGTTCGCTTGTGGCTTCACCCTCAGCGTTTTGCGAATTTTTGTATGTGGGTGTACCATAACCTATGGCTTGTGCAGCGCTGTGCCAGTTGGTGGCATCGCCACTTAGTCGTGCAGCGCTAAGGCGTTCTAGCGAAACTCCTTTGGTACTATTTAATAACGGAAAGTGATACTTTGCATTGCTAAATACACTATCAAGTCGTTCATCGCCTCGTAGCAAAAGTACTATGCTTGTATCGCTACTGTATGTTGGTAACGATACCATTACACAAATTTTTTCAAACGCTGGTGTAGTATAAAATTTAGTAACTCCCTTAAGTTTGGTGGTAAGTACTGCATAATCATTAGGATAAATTATAAATCCTTTTTCGCTTATGTTTTTTGCCGATTCTACTAACTTATTTTTGCGGTCGTAAGTGGCTAGTAATACGTTTTTAAGGTCTATTGCTTTGTTAGATGTATTGTATAGTTCTATCCAATCGGTAGCAAAATCGTTGGGATAAGTCATCATTTCATTTACAATAATATCGCCTTTTACTAGTGCTTGTGGGAGTGCTAATTGAGTGGTTTTATAGGTAGAAATTTCGTTACCTACGCAGTCTTTTATTTTACCAGTTAATGATAAACTATATACTACATTGCGCAACAATGGAGCAGACAAACTAAGTGTAACTTCAGTACTTAATTCGTTTACATTACTAATGTTTGTTACTATTCCAGTTCCAAAAGTATTTATACTTATATCGGTATTTTTTAGTGTCCTAGCGTCTATGCTTTCGTCAAAAAACAAATGTACTGTTACACTATCTGTTGGGTACGCGCGTACTAATTTTGGTCCTGTAGCATCTTTATAGTTGGCATCGAACACACTATTTACTACTCCTGGTGTACCACCTTTGTTGGCTGTGCTAGCACTCCAGCTATCATCAATGCCACAAGGATTGTTATAGTTTTTAAGTTCCATACTCCAGCCCCCATCTTTTTTGTAGGTGCTGTGGTAATAGTCCAAATTGTAATTTACTGCATGTATCATTACGTTATTAGAATCATACAGTTGTACTAAGCTACCATCGTTACTAAGGCTAATATTTTCGGGTAACACAGCATAGTTAGTTATACCAAAATTTACCGCACCATCACGCGCTAATAATAAATAGCTGTTAGGTTTTAATTCGGCATCGGGTAGGTTTATTTTGTTAGTACCTATACTTAATATTAGCGCGTCTATGTTGAGTGTTTTGGCAGAACGGTTATATAGTTCTATGTATTCAAATGCAGGTAAACCAATGCTTGGATCGGGGTCGGCAAATAGTTCGTTTATCACTACATCGTAAGGTTTGGCTGTTGTGTATATAATAACTGTAGCGGTTTGGTTAATAGTTTGTGTGCCGTTACAATCTTGCACATTAGCTATATTTACAGTATATACTACTCCTGTATCTAAGTTGTTTGCAAGTGTTACTAACACGGTAGTGTAGTCGGGAGCAATGGCTTTGGAGTTAGTTATAACTTGGTTGCTAACAGAGTAGTTAATGTTAAGCTTAGCATTTACAGTATCTACCGATTCGTTAAACGTTAGTGTTATTTGGTTTAACGCCGTTACACGTGCTTTTATAATTACTGGGCCTGTAACGTCGGCTGCTACGCTGTATACGCTATTTTGTGCGGCAGGCGTGCCGCCTATTGTAGCGTTACTACTGCCTAACCAGTTGTTGTATTGGAAACACGAATCGTTGGGGTTTATACGCTCTAGGCTTATTCCTCCATCTTTTTTAATATCATCTTTATACCATGTGTCTGCATATTTTATAGTACTTATTATAGTAGAATTATTGTCTTTAAGTGTAAGTGTAGCCCCTGAGTTGATAAGTGCGCTTGCACCAAAACCTACTATACTTAATCCAAAATTTTGGTTGTAATACGCTGTATCTGCGCTTGCGCAAAGTAGTACATAGCTACCTGCATTAAGCGTATAATTGGGCAATGTGCGGTTGGTAGTATTTACACTAAACACAAAACCATTTAACTGAATGTTTTTAGCGCTTCTATTATACAGCTCTACATATTCGCCTTTGCCTACAAGGGTTGTAGCGTTTTTTATTGATGAATTATCCGCATATATTTCATTTATAACTATATCGCCTTTTACTGCTGTTGCAGATACGGAGTAGTTAAAGTTAGTAGTGCTGTTGCTTGCTATTGTATTGGCAGAAAGGTCGTTTACATTGTTAATAGTAAGCGTATAATTATTAGTAGATAGTATACTTGTGGCAATATGTACCAATGCTTTGTTGCTGGCATCAAGCGTAGCAGTAGTAATAGTTGCACCGTTGTTTAGCGTGTAGTTGTTGGCAGTATTTGCGGTAATAGCATCAAGAGGTTCGCTAAACAATACATCTATTTGCGTATTACTTATGACCGTATTGCTTACAATAGTTGGTGGTGCAGTATCTAGTATAATTGGTCCAACATAAATATCATCAAAAAAATGTTTTTGAAAAAAAGAAGCTGTTGATTGTTTAACCAAAAAACCAAACGCAACACTTGTGGTTACAGCATTATCAGTAACTGTACCTGCTAATGTATAACTTGTACCGATACCTGTAACATCATAATACAAACTAAACAAATTGGCAGCATCGTGTGTAACTTTTATTTTAAGATTATTGTTACTTACGTTGGTAACGCCTGCAGTACCTGTAATAATTTTGGTTGATATGCCTCCTACTTTTTTCCAAAGTGAAATTTCATCTGTAGTTTCACCTATACGCACAAAATACGCATTAAGATTGGTAGCTTTTAAATTGGCTTGGTTACTGGTTAAATATATATCTACCAAATTAGGACCCGAAGTATTAAATTGCAAATTAACGCCTAACTCCCATTGCGTATTAATAATAGCTGTGCTAGGTGTGCTTAAGTAAAATGTAGAATTTATTACACTATTGTTACTCCGTAATTTATTAGTAACTACAGTATAGTCGGCTACATCGCCTGTCCAAGTTGGGTTTGAGGTAAAATCACCATCAGTAAAACCGTCAGTAAATTGCGCTTGGGTGCATAATGCGCTAATGCTTAATGCAAGAAGTAAATATAATTTTTTCATACTGTAAATAAAATTGTGTAAGTATTTATATATTTTAAAAATAAACAAATAACTCAAATAATACTCATAAAACCAATTAGTTTTATTTTAATAGTTTTTGCACTAAAACAGTATTACTAATGATATAAAATGATAGCATATAATTATGTTTTTAAAAGTTGATAGAATAGATAAGCTAAATAAAAGTCCTAGAAAAAAATTAAATTTTTTATTGCCTAAGCAAAAACTAAAACTTAAAAATGAAGCATAGTTTTGCATCAATCAATTGAATCCACCTAACAATAGGTTATACGCAATAATAAGCCTACATTTGCATAACTTTTTAAAGATTGATTTACAATAGGTTTTGTAAAATGTTTAGTGCAGTGGTTTATGCTTTACAATTTTTTTTCTTTGATAAAGTAGTACACTCATTTAAAACAACAACACACAA
>JACMRI010000027.1 GCA_014376525.1 Bacteroidia bacterium
AAACTAAAATTTACATCTCAGTTTATAGGCGAGCAGTACTCTGCAAGCAATAGCAACAACGAAGATTTTGCGCGTACATCATTCAGTTACCTTGATATAAATGTAGGAGCAAGTGGCTACAAAAAAATTAAACGTACGCAACTCCTTGCTGGCATTGCATTGCAGCACATTAACAAACCTAAGCAAAGTTTTTATGCTATAAATAATGTGCTTTCGTACAAGAGTATATTTACGTTACAAGCAACGCAAACGTTGAGCAATAGCGTGCAGTTATTGGCTAACCACTATAGTGCGTTTCAAGGAAAATATAATGAGCAAATAACTTCGGTACGTTTGTTAAAAAACTTGCGTGTATTGCAAGGCGCCCCATTTAATATTATGGGTGGTGTAATGTACCGTTGGAAAGATGCGCCAATATTGGCCTTTGGTGTAGATTACAGACGCGTACACGCTGAGGTAAGTTACGACGTAAATACATCAAGTTTAAAGCAAGCTACAGGGGGCAGAGGAGCTACAGAGATATTTGTGAGTTATATAATTAATATACAAAAAATAAAAATACCTACACGCACTACTTGTCCTGTGTTTTTATAATAGTTATGCTTTATGTATAAATACTATTATTGTTTTACACACTACGTGTTTATAAATCATTTGTTGTATCAATTCAATATTTCTCCATTCTGATATTAACTGAAATTACTGCAAGGTAATTTCATTTTCTTTGCAATAATTTTTTTTTACAACAGTATCATTTCTTTATCAGAAGCCTATTCTAGTGCTAAATCTATTAATTCAATTTTGTGAATTTGTACCACATTTAATTTAAAAATATGTACAATTAGATTATTGCATATTAGTAACAATATGTAATGAGGTGCAATAGTTATACTTTTGTCAATTGTAACTCCAAACACATTTTATCCAATAATAAGCAATATTCTTACATTTTGTAAAGATTATTCCTAATTTATTGCTACACAATTTAAAATGCTCGCAATAGCTATTTTTACTAGTAAGTTCTAATTAAAAGTTATATGAATTAGCCATTTTTTAACTTTAATTTTAATCAAAATATATAATTATTGGTAACTATAAACTAACGACATATAAATAAAAAAAACATCTTATTACTTCCCTACAAAATCATCAAACGAATTACTGTCTTTTTTTATAAGTGCGGCTACTAATAAGCTCATAATACCACCAATAAAGGTAAAGGCCAAAATTGCTCCTATGCCAAGTAATTCGGGAGAAATAACTTTGCGCATTACGTCCATATTTGTTTTTATATCTGCGGTAGGAATGTCTTTTTGTAGGAGTAATTGTTCCTGTACATTCAACATTTTATCAAGTGCTGAGGCGTCAATGTATTTTAGATACACATACATAAAAAAACCTAGTAGTACAGATGCAAAAAAAGCTATTTGCAAACCACTAAATGCAGCGTCACTAAAACTTATAAAACCGTTTTGCAATTGGTCCCGTTGTTTTTGTATGCCTGTATAAATACCTGCACCAAGTGCTAACCAAGAAAGCAACTGAAATATATTATTACCAGGCATAAATGTACCTAACGCACTCGTAACTATGAGAGCAAGCCCAGATATTGCTCCCCAATTCATAATGTGTTTGATGCGTTGTAATGAGTCGTTTTCCATAGTGTGTTTGAATATTAGTTTTTAATTATTTTTAATTTATACTGTTCATTTATTGTCATAAAATAAATACCATTATCTATTATTTGCAAATCAATATGCTTTTCTATTGTTGATAATTGAGCCGTTGTTTCTATGTCGGTAAGTATCAGTCTACCTAAAATGTCATATAATTTGATGATTGTAGGACTTGTATTTATTGGTTTGAAACTAATAGTAAGCATATTGTTAGTTGGGTTTGGATATACGTTGTAATTAACTTGCTCAATATTATTTTGATTAATAGCGCTTATTACACATGCTAACCTACCAGTTATTTTAGTACCTACTCTGTTAGGTGAATTAGAAATTATACTGTCCATAAATAAGGGACCATCAGTACATACCTCTTTAAGTAAGTTTCCTAAAAACGGTACTAAATACGTCATATATCTATTAAATAATACACTATTGCAACCAGCGTTAGAGCAAGATGCTTGGCCAAAATTACACGTAGAGCTAGTGCCAGTACCAAAATCGCAGTGTGTAACATCTTTTATAATAGTATGAAACTTAGTAGTGGCGGATGTTGCAGAGTAATGACTGTTTTGAACAGTAGTATCTGCTACATTATCTTTTTGCCCTGATATTATTAATGTAGGTACTGTTACAAATGCTGCTGCTGTTATAGAACTTGGATTGGTAGTAGCCACTGCAAAATTAAAAATACAGGTAATATTGGTATTATTAGCACCCGCTAAAAACGATGCGCCAGCACCCATACTATGTCCGCCTATTGCAGCTGCTTGCTTTACTTTGCCTACAAATGAAACGGTAGAGTTTGGCAATGAATTTACATTTAATGCAAGCCCTTGCATAGCAAGTAATTTTAAATCGTCACCAAACTCACTGTGCGATGGCGATGGAAATATTCCCCCTTCTGTTCTGGGTAATAATATTATATAACCCAATTTTACTAAGCTATCATATACGTTGCTATAGCTATTATAACTCATTGCAAAACCATGCCCAAATACTACAACAGGAAATTGGCCATTAGCCACAGCGGCACTATTTCCTGATGCTACAGCTGGATAAAATATTTCTGTACCTATTGTACGTCCACTACCAGCCATAGTTACTCCGCCCGATATTGTATAACCGTTTGTTGTACGGCTACTGTCTTTAAAATTAACGCTTACATGCCCAACTAAGTAAGACTGCGCATACATATTAAACGATACGAGCATAGTAATTAATAGTAATAGTGTTTTCATTTTTTTATTATTGTATTGTTTATTTTGTAAAACTTAACTGGATGTTTATTTTAAATATGATGTCTATTATCTCAAATCTACCTAAGCTATCAACTCTACATTTTTAAGGTCGGCTATGGTTCGTATTGCTCCGAATTGTATGTGTATTTTTTTATCTATAATTTCTAACACAGCACCACTTATTTGGCTACCACGCACACGTACTACATCGCCTACAGCTATTACTTGTAGTATAGCTTTGGCTTCGGCGGCTTCTTTGCGAGCAACCTCTTTGGCACTCATTACTTCTTCGTCAAAATTTACTGTTTTTACAAACTGATTAACCACATTTAATTTGGCTGTACCTTTTCCACGCAAAAAACCTTTACTCATTCGTATTACACGTTCCTCAAGGTTTTCTAGCTGTTTTAATCTGTGGTTTTGAGTTTTAATAATGGCTTTAAAATCGGTATTTTTATTTTCGTCTGCCAAGCGTTGATATTTATCTGTTTGCTCGGCTAATATACTCTCTCTTAATTGTAATTCTTCTGATTTTTCTTTGGCACGTAACAGTTCATTTTCCAAACCATTGAGCAATTCGTCCATACGAATACTTGAAGTGTCCGACAACGATTTTGCTCTATCAATAATGGCTTTGGGCAAGCCTATTTTTTCGGCTACTGCAAAAGTAAAGCTACTACCAGGCTTACCTACTTTGAGTTCAAATAATGGTTTTAAATTTTCGGGATCGTAGCTCATAGCACCGTTTACAACACCTGATAGTTTTTCGGTTACTAATTTTAAATTAAGATAATGCGTTGTTACCACACCAAAACATTTTTGTGCATGAAACTCCTCAAGTATGGCTTCCGCCAAAGCCCCGCCAAGCAAGGGGTCGGTGCCTGTACCAAATTCATCTATAAGCAATAAAGTATCTTTAAATGCACGTTTCAAAAAATAATTCATGTTACGCAAACGGGCACTATACGTACTTAACTCAAACTCTATGCTTTGGGTATCACCCATATCTACCATTAAATGATTAAATATGCCCAACACACTGCTCTCGTGCACAGGCACAAGCATTCCTGCATGTAGCATCATCATTATAAGCCCAGTGGCTTTCATACATATAGTTTTACCACCTGCATTTGGTCCGCTTATTATGAGCAAATGTTTTTGCGGATTTAACTCATACGAAAACGGAATTGTTTTTTTGTCGGTATTTTTGTTTTGTAAATATAATAATGGATGATAAGCGCCAACCAAGTTTACAATACGTTCGTTGGTAACAGTAGGATATACGGCATTCATATCTACTGCTAATAATGCTTTGGCACGAGTATAATCATACACGGCTAGTAACCGTTGGTGATTATTTATAATAGGATAATACACCCTCAGTTTAGCACTAAGTACACGTAGCAACCGTATAATTTCTTGACGCTCGGCATGCTCCAAGTTCATTACTTTGTTATTGTTTTCAATGGCTTCGCTAGGTTCTATAAACGTAGCTTTACCTGTTGATGATACATCGTGATGTATGCCTTTTAGCTGTGATTTGTATGAGCTTTCTATTACCAATACTCTACGCTCGTTGCGAATGCTTTCGGTGGCTTCTTCGTGCAAATAGCCCAGCTTGCGGTACTTATTTATAAGTTGATTATATAGTTTATCTATCTCCGCACGTGCTCGTTGCAAGTCCTTACGTATAGTTGCCAAATCTTTTGAGGCCGATGTACGCACCGTACCGTCAATGTCTATTATAAAATCTATTTCTTTGGCTATGTTGGGTTCGTTTACAGCAAGTGTAAGCAACTCAAATAGCTGTGGATACTGCTTATCTCGCAGTTTGAAAAAACTAAATATGTTTTCTATAACCTTGCATACTGTTTTTATGTTTAAGAAATCTTGTTCTTGCAATACGCCATTATCTATGCGTAGTAAGTTTAATTCACGTGTTAAGTCTATATAATCTTGCGTGGGGAAAGCCTCTCCGTTGCTTACTATACTTTTAAACTCGTGGGTTTGTTGCAACAGTAAATCTATCTTATCTCTGTTGTTGAGCAAGCGTACATTTTTGATGTATGCTTTGCCCATTTTGCTAATGCAATGTTTTTGTATTTCGGTAAGTAGTTTATCAAACTCAAATACCTCAGGAATATTAGGAGGAAATACTTTCAATGTATAAAAATATCAAAGGCTATTATGCCGCAGCAACTGCGTTTTTAGCCAATTGTGCGGTTAAGTAATTAAAAAAATTGGTCAATGGTTTTTCAATCATTGGTTTCATAAACATATTTACCTCGCCATCAAACACAAGTTGTAACGTACAAGTAGCATCGGTTACAGCGCATATATTAAATGTAAGGGTAAATATAAACGGATTTTTGTCGCCTTCAGATTGGGTAACTATAGTATTGGGAGCAGTACTACTAGCTACTTTCATAGCTATAGTTGCCATACCGTTGAGGTTATAACTACAACTATCGGCAGTACTTAACCATTGGCTAACTTGCGGTGGCATGCACCCTTCCAGGTTATTCATATTAAGGCAATGCTCAAATAATTGTTGTGCTGTGGCGTTGCTATTTTCTATGGTGCTTTTAATTATTAAACTCATGTATTATAGTGTAAATTGGTAAATAAATACGTTTTATATTTTGTACAAATATACGAGTATTAATATACCTATTATACAAATAAAACAGCCCCTTAACGCAATGGCGTTAAGGGGCTGTTTGTGTATTCAAAATTTACTTGTTACAACTTACGCTAGTTTTGTACCACTACTTTAGTAGTGCTTATGGTATTGTTTACTGTGCTTACTAACAGTACATACATACCATTAGGTAATGTATTTACTGGTATAGTTTGCGTACTGCTAGCAGTTGTATAAACTTTGTTTATTACCTGTTGCCCCAACGCATTATACATACTTACTGCACTTATGTTAGCAATAGTGTTTATAGTTAATGTAGTTGCTGTTGGGTTAGGAAAGGTGGTAATATGTTCGGCAATTGTATTTAACTTAGTACTAGCAGTTACAAAATCACAAGCATTGTTTACATTATTATTATAATTCCATGTGCTAGGATTAGTTTGAAAGTTAAAACCTGCACTATCCGTATAGCAACGTAGTGGACTAATACCCACTTCTACTATAACATTACAATAAC
>JACMRI010000199.1 GCA_014376525.1 Bacteroidia bacterium
TCATAAATGCAACATTTTTAATTTTTGAAAACAACCTACACATTATGAATGTAAACACCCCTAATAAAGCACTATTATATAGCGTAATAAGCGCACTACTCCTATGTGCAGCTTGGCCTGTAGTAGGGTTTGCACCACTTATATTTATAGCATTTGTTCCATTATTAATAGTACATAAATACTGTGTAGATAACAACAAAACATTTTTTTGGTACGCACAACTTACCATGCTACTATGGAATTTTATAATCAACTATTGGGTATGCTACGCCGAAGTTACCGCAGGTATATTTGCCAGCATTGCCAATGCTTTGCTAATGGCTACGGTGTTGAATGTTTTTAGTTGGAGTTATCGCAAATTAAGAACAGAATTTGCACTATGGCTATTGCCAGCGTTATGGATTAGCTTTGAACACCTACACCTACACTGGGATATTACATGGCCATGGCTTACACTAGGTAACGTATTTAGTGAGTATGTACCTCTTATACAATGGTATGAGTTTACAGGACATTTAGGTGGAAGCTGGTGGGTATGGGCAGTAAATATTTTAGTGTATAAATTACTAAGTACAACCGCCACATCTTCCCCAAAAAAATACACAGCGCTTACACTTACATTGTTGCTACCAATTACATATTCGTTAGTGCGTTATTACACCTATACCGAAACTGTTAATCCTGTAAAAATTGCGATAATACAACCTAATATAGACCCTTACGGCGAAAAATTTGGCTCAATGGGCGAAGATGCCCAATTAGCCAAAACACTCGCCTTGGCATCTACCGTGTTAAACGATAGTACACGCTATTTGTTTTGTCCCGAAACTACACTTATTACTAATGCCAATGAAGCATCGTTGGATAGTAGCGCAAGTTATAAAACCTTGCGTATGTATCTAAAACAATACCCTAACTTAAACTTGGTAATGGGTGTAAGCACATATAAATTTTATGATGCTGCGCAAACGCATACTGCCACAGCTCGCAAAAACAGTGAGGGCTATTATTTTGATGTATATAATACCGCAATGCAAATGAACGGTACAGATAGCATACAATTGTACCACAAAAGTAAGTTAGTACCAGGTGTAGAAAAAATGCCTTTTCCTATACTATTAAAACCATTAGAAAAACTAGCTATGAACCTTGGCGGAACTATTGGTAGCCTTGGTGTGCAGGATTATGCTGGTGTATTTACCGATATGAAAACTAACATAAAAATAGCCCCTGTAATTTGTTACGAATCGGTATACGGTGATTATGTAGCAGAGTATGTACGTGCTGGCGCACAAATGATAGGAATTGTAACCAACGATGGTTGGTGGGGCAATACACCAGGCTATAAGCAACACCTTAGTTATGCTCGCTTACGTGCTATTGAAACTCGTAGATGTGTTGCACGTAGCGCCAATACTGGCATTTCGGCTATTATTAATCAGCGTGGAGATATAGTACAACATACCTATTGGTGGGAAGATGATGCCTTTAGTGCAACTGTAAACTTAAACTCAAGCATTACATTATACGTACTATTGGGCGAATACCCTGCATATATAGCGCTGGCTTTATTGGCGTGTTTTGTTGTGCTAATTGCGCGTAAACTATTTAACAAATAGCGTTAATAACTTACTTACTCCCATTACCCAAAAGTAGCGCATAATGCTACATTTGTACAACTAATTTTTAACCAAATTAAATGAGCTTAAACAGACCCATACGTGTACTCGTAGCCAAAGTAGGATTAGACGGACACGACCGAGGAGCTAAAGTAATAGCCGCATTTTTGCGTGATGCAGGTATGGAAGTTATTTACACCGGCTTACGCCAAACACCCGAAATGGTAGTAAACGCTGCCTTACAGGAAGATGTAGATGTGATAGGTATAAGTATATTATCGGGCGCACACAACACTGTGTTTCCAAAAATTATAACTATGATGAAAGAAAAAGGACTAAACGATGTGCTACTTACTGGCGGTGGAATTATCCCCGACAAAGACGCGCAAGCTTTACGTGCATTGGGCGTGGGAGAGTTGTTTCCGCCAGGTACTGATACCAGCACTATTGTTAATTACATTACGCAGTACGTAAGCGAACATCGCAATTTTTAATACGTTATGGCAAACGTACTATTTTAATTAAATACTTTATATTCAAAAAAAATTTACAATGATAAATCATTATATTACTAACAACGAACTTATTACATTATCCAACATTAAAGCCGTATTGGAAGAGGGTATATTTACTATTACCCTTAATCGTCCTGATAAATTAAATGCATTAAATCATCAAACATTAAGCGACCTTAAAACCTTAATAGAAGACCTAAACGAACACCCCGAAATACGCGCTGTAATAATTACAGGTGCGGGCGAAAAAGCATTTGTAGCAGGTGCAGATATTGCAGAGTTGGCACATCTTAATCCTACACAAGCCAAAGAAACTGCACAATTTGGTTGTGATATTTTTAATACCATAGAACAATCGTCAAAGCCATTTATAGCAGCTATAAACGGTTTTGCATTAGGTGGTGGCTTAGAGCTAGCAATGGCTTGCCATTTACGTATAGCTAGCGAAAACTCACGCTTTGGACAACCCGAAGTAAACTTAGGTTTAACACCTGGTTACAGTGGCACACAACGCCTTACACAACTTATAGGCAAGGCCAAATCGTTAGAGTTGTTAATGACTGCCGATATGATAACTGCGCCCGAAGCGTTGGAATTGGGCTTGGTAAACCATGTAGTTCCGGCTACGGAAGTGCTTACTAAATCAAAAGAAATATTAACCAAAATAATGACTAAGTCGCCCACAGCAGTTAAGGGTGTTATAGCCTGTGTAAATGCGTATTATACCGTAAGTGTAGATGGTTTTGCTTACGAAATAGAAACCTTTGGCAATTGCTTTGGCGAAGCAGATTTTAAAGAAGGTGTAGCGGCATTTTTAGAAAAACGCAAACCTGCTTTTGCTTGGAGTTAGTGTTTTGTTAGATTCTATGATCTAAAATTTAATTTTGTTTTATATTCTGACTGAGGTTCTTTTACTTAAAACAATTCTAACTATTTATTAATGTTAAGAGCCTGCTTAAAATTTTTTGGATTAATGATTTTACAGCAATTTTTTTTAACCATATTTCTGACAGTATATAGTAGTAGTTAATATTTATTACATAATCGTTTATAATTATCAAACAAAACAAATGTTCATTATATCACCCATTGTTTTTATATTAGTTAAATCCTATGCCGTTATCTATCCTCATTACTAATTGAAGTGCGAACCCAAACGTGCTGTTGATGTATTCTCCTATTTCTGCTCTAAAGCTTACATGTGCCATTATAACTTTTTCATTTCACCAAAAACCTTTAAGTACACGCATTAATAATAGGGTGCATTATTATAGTTTGATTCTAAAATAATTGAGTGCAAAATTTCTGTTTTTAAATTAATATCTTAGCACACGATAATATATAATTACACCACTATGCGATTATTTACAACATTTTTAGCACTACTTATTACATTAAACGTACTTGCGCAAGATGAAAAACTTACGCTCTGCGACTATGTTCCAACTAACAAAAAAGCACTAAAAATGCTAGAGAAAGGACGTGACAAAAAAAACACTGTAGAAGAGCGTATTGTTGTTTTGAAAGAGTTAATAGCTTTAGAACCCGAATGGGCAGAAGCCGTAAATGAGTTGGCTATTAATCAATACAAGGTGTATAAAGTACGTGGTACAAATTGGAAACCTTGCGAAGAAAATTTTAAGCGCGTAATAGAACTGTGTAAAGACTTAAACCCTTACGCCTATTTTTATTTGGGTACGTATGCTTACGAAAAAGAAAACTGGACAGAGGCAATAGATATGCTTAAAACATTTACCAAAAGTCCCGAAAATGCTAAGAATAACAACGACTACGACGAAGCTGAGGGTATGCTTAGTGATGCTAAGTTTAACGATAAAATGAAAAATCATCCAGTAGCATTTAATCCTCAATTAGTAGAGGGAGTAAGTAGTAAAAAAAATGAGTACTTGGCCATACTATCGCCCGATAATGAGCAATGTTTATATACACGTGCCATAGATTTGGTAGATAAAAACAGCGTGTATGCAAGTGATAAAGAAAAAGAAATATTTATGTACAGTAAGCGTGCTAATGCCGATACCAACTTTGATAATGGCACAGTATTTACCGACCCGTTTAACGAAGGCGCTGACGCTTACGGAGGGGCATGCTTGAGCCCTGATAATAAAAAAATGTATATAACTATTTGTCGCTCTGGTAAAGCAGGTTATAACAATTGCGACATATATAGTGTGGAGTTGATAGATGGTGCTTGGGATAATATAAAAAACTTAGGTCCTAATGTAAATACCGACGATGGTTGGGAAAGCCAACCTACTATTAGTAGTGATGGTAGCACATTAATATTTGCAACAGCACGCGCCGATAGCAGGGGGATAGATTTATTTCAAAGTAAAAAACAAGTAGATGGCTCATGGAGTAGAGCAGTGAGTTTGGGTAAAACTATTAATACTGACGGCAAAGAAAAAACACCGTTTTTGCACAGCGATAGTCAAACACTTTATTTTAGTAGCGACGGACAGCGTGGGGTTGGAGGCTTTGATATATTTTATACCCGTATGGACGATAAAGGCAATTGGGCTAAGCCACAAAACATAGGCTATCCCATAAATAGCGAGGGCGATGAGTATGGTTTTTTTGTAAGCCTTGATGGACATAAAGGATATTATGCAAGCAGTAAATTAGCCAATATTGGCCGAGGGGGAATAGATATATTTAACTTTGCAATGCCCGAAGATGCTAAACCAGAGAAGGTATTATTTATGAAAGGTGTAGTAAAAGATGAGCTAGGTAATCCTTCGAGTACGAGCAGTGTAGAACTTAAAAATACCAAAACAAAAGAGGTTAAGAAAATAGAAGTAGATAGAAAAACAGGCGAGTATGCCGCTATTGTAACACTAAAGCGAAATGAAGATATTGTACTTACCGTAAAACAACCCGATGCCGTACCTACATCAACCTTGTACAGTATTAAAGACACGGCTTTAGGCTCTAAACCAGTAAAAAAAGACATAATAACTGAAGAGATTAAAGTAGGTAAAACATATGCATTGAATAATATTAATTACAAAATAAATTCATCGCAATTAACTGACGAATCATTTATGATAATAGATGAATTGATAGAATTTTTAAAAGAAAACCAAAGTATAAACATAGCCATACAGGGCCATACAGACAACCAAGGTGGAAGCGAGGCTAACTTAGCATTAAGTACCGATAGAGCATTTAGTGTGAAAGATTATATAGAAAGTAAAGGCGTAAACAAAGAGCGCTTACAGTTTAAAGGTTTTGGATCAACTAAGCCAATAACCACTAACGATACAGAGCAAGGCCGCCTAAGCAATCGGCGAACCGAATTTGTAATTACAAGCAAAAGCTAAGTATCTATTATTGAAATCTTAATGCACGCAACGGCGATATACTTGTAATAACCATAGCAGGTATCAACAGTATAATAAGGCTGATAATTATAGTGCCAACATTAAGTACAAGCCATACCCAAATACTTAATTGTATGGGTACATAACTCATGTAGTAAGAGGCTTGGTCTAAAGGAATTAAATGAAAATACTTTTGCATTAAGCAAAGCCCTACACCTATTATATTGCCTACTAGTAAGCCCTTACCTACTAGCTTAAATGCAAACCACAGAAACACCTTGCGCACCAGTGTGTTACTTGCTCCCAACGATTTTAAAATGCCAATAGTAGTAGTATTTTCTAGTATAGTTATTAGTAATGCAGCTATCATGTTTATGGCACTAATAAGTATTACCAATAGTAATATTACTTGCACGTTTACATCTTGCAAGCGCAACCAATTTATTATTTGCGGATATTTATCATACACACTTACGCTAGAGGCGTCAAAGGGTAATAGCCTATTTACATTAACTTGTGTGGCTTTTACTGTGGCTTCGTTATAGCTCGATGTCATAATTTCGTAACTACTTACTTCATTGTTTTTCCAGTTGTTAAGATGTTGCACATGCCTCAAATCGGCTATTACAAAAAGTTTGTCAAACTCTTCTAGTCCTGTTTGGTATATACCTACTAACTTAAGTTTGCGCATACGTGGTGGATTTTGTACAAAGTACAAAAACACATTTTTGTTGAGTTGTAATTTTAATTTTTGTGCAAGTTGTTGACTTATTATTATTTCGTTGCAGGTACTATCTTTACTTATATAAGGCGTGCGCCCCTTTAACATATATTTATTAAAAAAACTAAAATCGTAATTTGCATCAACACCTTTAAGCAATGCGCCTTCTATGTCGGTATTAGTTTTTATAATGCAGGGCATATTAGCCACAGCATTTACTTGCGTAACGTTGGGTATTTGCTTAAGTTGTGCTATTGTGGAACTATCTATGCTTACAGTGCGAGTTTCTAAGGCATTGGTAGGAGCATAGTTGCTCACTATCATTTGCCCACTAAAGCCCATTAGTTTAGATTCTATTTCGTGTTTAAATCCTTGCAAAATACTGAACGATAAAAGTATCATTACAAAGCCCAAAGCAATACCAGCAGTGGCTATAGCCGATATAGCCTGTGTAGATTTGTTGCTTACTACAGCTCCTGAGCTAGCTTGTTTGGTAATTATTTTTTGTGAGATGAATAAAGATAAATTTTTCATTATATACATAAACGTGTACAATTATACTAATTACAATGGCTATATAGTTATACTTTGTAAAATTATATTAATGGCAATTATTCAATATTCATATTTTATTACCTCAAATACATAAATACCTTAGTGGCTAAGCAGGGTCGAAGCCAGTATAGCACTAACTATTTTTGTTCTGTTCAGCTACTAAGGAGCGAATAAAAATGGTAAACTATTAATAAAAAAAATCGATTGAAATATATGTATAATTGGTATAAAGTCTTACTAAACAACGGAGCATCCTCACTTGTTAAAAAAAGTAATAATAGAACAATATTTGTGGTAAATTCGTAATAAATTAATTACCAATTAAACTACATAACGTAGTAGTATTAAATGACACACACCGCACCAATACTATCCATAATAACCGTTGTATATAATAGCGAGACGCTAATAGAATATACCATAAAAAGTGTACTTGCACAAACCTATCCACACATAGAATATGTAATAATAGATGGTGCATCAACCGATAAAACCCTTGCTATTATTGATAAATATAAAAGTAAGATTAACACATTAGTTACCGAAAAAGACAAAGGCTTATACGATGCTATGAACAAAGGTTTGCATAAAGCTACGGGCAATTATGTATTGTTTTTGAATTCTGGAGATGAGTTACTAAGCCCAACAACCGTTGAAGAATTGTTCACAAACTTTAGCAATGCCGATGTATATTATGGCGATACAGAAATAATAAGCGACGAACGTAAAGCCCTTGGAAAACGCCGCTTACGCGCTCCTGAAAATCTTACTTGGAAGAGTTTAAAATATGGTATGAATGTAAGCCATCAATCATTTATACCTAAGCGAGTGTTGTGTGGTAACTATGACACTGCACACAAAATAAATTCCGATTATGATTGGGCTATAACTATATTAAAAAAAGCAATTAGTACACAAAAAAGCATACATCCCATTGCTAAATTTTTGGAAGGAGGTACCTCTCGCACCAATTTAGCACAAGGCTTGCGAGAGCGTTTTGATTTTATGGTTAAACACTATGGTATTGGGCAAACATTTGCAAGCCACGTATACATTGCCTTTAGGTATGTTATTGATATATATATAAAACGCAAAAACGTTACTTAATTATTTTTTATTTGTAACTTTTAATGTTCAACTACTTTTTTTTATTTTTATCTGCCGCAGCACGTAGTTTATCTATTTCGTTAAGGCGTTGTAGGAAATCAACTAATTGTTCTACAGCTAATTTTTTGCCTACTATTTTTTTGTCTTTATCTAACACAAACAATTGCGGATACGACTGTAAATCGTACTCGTAACGAAAATTACTTTGATAATCGGGGTCGGCAACATTAATACCTTTCATACCCAATTTTTTTACAAACGCAGTCCATTTAGGATACTCTACACGTGACGAACTCCCTACTTGAAACACCTCTGCTCCCTCCCGCTTTAGCGAATCGTACATAGCGGTAAGCACAGGAGTTACTTTTTGGCAATGACCGCAGTCTGGATCAAAAAAGTAAAGTACGGTGTATTTATTTGGCACTGCATACAAGTTATGTATAACGCCCGATGAATCTTTTAATATAACATTAGGTGCTTTTTTACCAATTAAAATTGGCTCTAATTTATTCGCTTTATCTGTTATTTTAAACATAGTGGTAGAATCTATCCACGGTGTTTGTTTGTAGCTATAAAATTGTTTTACCATGTGGGCAAATACAGCATCCATGCCCATTATTTGCGATGTTTCGTACTGGTTGGTAATGTACCATACACAATACTTAAACAGTTCTTTGCTTGGTTTAGCTTTGTTACATACTATATCAGCACTTTCGTTAATACTATCAGGTATTTGATAGGTCATTTTTTTCATATAGTTATCTAACTTACCATGAAATACAGGGGTACGAATCAGACCATCTTCAGTAAAATCAATATTATCCCAGTAGTGAGCTTTGTAGTATTTGTAAGCAAATGTAGAATCAATCCGCCCGTTAGATAACTTAGGTGCTTCGGGTATTTCTACATCTTGATTAGCTTTTACAAAACGAGCAAATAAAGTAGTACTATTTGCAGTAAGTGTGGTGCTTATGTAGGTTTTTACTTCAGTATCTAAGGCTTTCATTTTGGCTTGTATAGCCTTGTACTCCGGGCTTTCAGTTTGTTTGTCTTTGCTTAGTTTTTGTAATTCGTCTCGCAAAGGCATTGCTAATTTTCCTTTACTGTTTAAAAATTTCATATAATCGTAAAACAAGGTGTTTTCTTTCGAATCCTTTATTTTCATTTTATCAAAATAATCGGCAGTATCGGTTTCTATGGTAAAATTTTCTCCAGGCACTACTATTACTTCAAATAGTTTTTTGCGTTTATACACCAACATATATATACCACGAGGTAAATCTTTTTTGCTAGTAAATACTGCAATACCTTTGTTGTCTAAACGTGCGGTGTCTTGCACATAAGTTTTGTCGCCGTAATAATTAGCTAATAATACGGTGTCGTTTTTCAATCCATTTACTTTAAAAGTAAGTTTGTACCCTTTGTCGGCCTTAGCGGCAAGTGTGGTAAACACTAATAAGCAAGCTAGAATTGTTTTCATTTTTATAAATTAAATAATTTTAATTAGAGTTTTAATTAATTTTTAAAGCGTTAAACAAAAATAATGCCTTTAGTTACATTTTGAGTTTTATTTTTAACTATTTTTTTAAAGCAAAAAATACAGTAGTTAAAAACGGTGTTGATAGAATACTGTGGCTACTTGTTATCCAAAAAGAAATAAGGTTGTATCTTTCGTTTTTAATAAAACACAACTTTAAACTAATGGCACATTACACTCTTTCTTACGCTAACGCAGCTACACAATATATTGATGTAGAATATACCTCAGCAGTACATACTCCCATTACCGAAATAGCTTTGCCTACTTGGCGCCCAGGTAGATATGAGTTGGGTAATTTTGCTAAAAACATTCAGCGTTTTGAATGTTATAATGAGCGTAATGAATTATTAACTTACCAAAAAATAAGCAAGAGTAAATGGGCTGTACATACTAATAATACAACACAAATAACTATTAAATATAATTACTACGCAGCCGAATTAAATGCAGGTTCAACGTTTTTAAATACCGAGCAACTGTATGTAAATCCTGTAAACTGCTGCATATACAATACCGCACAACTTAACGAGAAATGCACTTTAGCTATACACGTACCCGCTCATTACCTCATTGCCATTGGTCTGCCAGCTGTTACTAATAAAATAAATACATATTCCGCTATTAATTTTGATGCCCTTGCTGATAGTCCATTTATAGCAAGTGCAAACTTACAACGCCAATTATTTGTGCTAGATGGTGTGGAAATTAATCTTTGGTTTCAGGGAGAGTGCACCCCCGATTTTAGCAAGTTAATTAACGACTTTTTTATTTTTATAAATGAATCGTTTGTAACAATGGGAGGGTTTACGAGTACCGAATATCATTTTATGTTTCAAATAACGCCTTACTTTATACATCATGGTGTGGAGCATTTAACCAGTACCGTTATAGCTTTGGGACCAGGGTATAGTATTATGAAAAAAGATAATTACAATGAATTATTAGGCATAAGTTGCCACGAATTATTTCATAGTTGGAATGTAAAAGCAATACGCCCTGCCGATATGTATCCTTATAATTATGATGCTGAAAATTACACCAAACTAGGTTACGTTACCGAAGGAATTACTACTTACTACGGCGATTTTTTACTGTTTCGTAGCGGTGTGTTTACTGACGCCGATTACTTTGCAACATTTAACACACAGTTAGACAAACACTTTAACAATCCGGCACGTTTTAACATGAGTGTAAGTAACAGTAGTTGGGACACTTGGTTAGACGGCTATGTGCCAGGAGTGCCTAACCGCAAAGTAAGCATATACACCGAGGGTTGCTTGTGTGCATTTATGCTTGATGTAACTATACGCCAGAGTACGCAAAATCAACATGGATTAGAACACGTAATGCAACACTTATACGCTAACTATGCTAAGCAAAACAAAGGCTATACAGAAGCTGATTATAAAGCAGTGTGCGAACAAGTGGCTGGAGTTAATTTAGATTTGTTTTTTGCAAATTATTACAACGGAACAACTGACTATATGCCTTTGCTTACGGAATGTTTAATGTATGTAGGTTTAACATTTAATATCAATCCTTGGGGATTAAATGCTGATGCCTATTATGGTTTTAAATATACAGATGATAGCACTAAGTGTATAGTAAAACAAGTGTATTTGAGCAGTAATGCTGAATTAGCAGGAATAACAGTAGGCGACAATATACTGGCTATTAACGGAATAAAATTGGAAAATAATTTAGATCAATGGCTACGTTATTTTGATGTACAACCCATAACATTTACAATTAGTAGCAATGGTTTAATAAAAACAATTGCATTGCAAAAAAACAATGCTAAAGTGTATTATAAACACTACTCTATGGCTAAATTAAGTTACGCTAGTGCTGAGCAAAAACTAAATTATAAAGCGTGGAGCAAGCAAGATTTTATAACGCATTAATCTTACTATAAACACCAATTAATTTCCTGCTTGCCTACCTCTTGCAAATACGTATTGGCTTTGCTAAAGTGTTTACTGCCAAACCAACCTCTGTGCGCCGAAAGTGGCGAAGGGTGGGGCGCACAAAGCACTAGATGCTCATTTTTATTAATTAATTGTTGCTTGCTTTGTGCGTAAGCACCCCATAACATAAACACTATGTTTGTATTGTTGGTTGCCACAGTATGTATAAGTGAATTGGTAAATGTTTCCCAACCTTGCTGTTGATGACTACCCGCTTCGTGCGCACGTACAGTTAATGTAGCGTTAAGCAACAATACCCCCTGTGTTGCCCAGTGGGTAAGGTTTCCGTGGGGCGGAATTTTAAAGTTGGGAATGTCAGTTTGTAATTCTTTAAAAATATTGCGTAGCGATGGTGGTATTTTTACACCTTCGTTTACACTAAAACTAAAGCCATGTGCTTGGTTAATATCGTGGTAAGGGTCTTGCCCTAGTAGTACTATTTTTACTTGGTGCAAAGGTGTTTTAAGCGCATTAAAAATAGCCTCTTGCGGAGGAAATACAGTATGTTGTACATATTCGTTTTGTAAAAACGAATCTAATTTTTTAAAATACGCTTGCTCCGCTTCCTTTGCTACAAAAGGTTTCCAAGAATCGTCAATGCTTGTTAAGTTAGTTAATAACACGGTGTTTTATTTTGCTTGTTTGGGTTTACCTGCTATAAAATCTTTTAAATAATAAGGTTCAAAATACGCCACATCTTCAAACTCTTGTGCTGCATATTTTACTAATGCCAATGGCAACATATTACTTGCACGGGTTGTTATGTTAGGTAAAAAATGTGCGTTTTTATTTTCTGCTAATAGTTCTTCGCACTTAGCAGCACCATCGCCACAGTAATAAAATGGTGCATTATTAAACAAATTGTATGTAGTGATTTCTACTATTTGTGCTGAAGTTTTTTTTACAACTCTCCCCACTTCATCAAGTATTAAATCATACACTTCCATTCGGCGTGCATCTATCATAGCACATACATAGTGTGGCAAATTTGGTAATGTTGCACTTGCACTTATCGCCATAGCGTGTAATGTATTTATGGCTATAAGTGGTTTGTGTAGTGCATAACATATTCCCTTAGCGGTTGATGTGCCTATGCGTAAACCTGTGTATGAACCTGGTCCTTTGCTTATAACTACCCCATTAACATCTTGTAAGGTGCAATTAGCCAAGGCGCAACACGTTTGTATAAATGTAGTAAGTAGCTCGGCGTGTTTAAAATCGCCCTTGTGTTCTTGCTCGCTTATAATTTCATTATCACGAGCAATAGCAACCGAACAAAGGGTTGTAGTGGTATCAATAAGTAATAATAAAGGCATTATTTATGGTTATTCATAGTGTTGTACAACTCCTCTTTAGTTACTAATTTTACTTTAGTACCTTGCTTTAAATCTTTGCTAATAGCGGAGTACGGACCGCTTACAATTTTTTCTTTAGTTATAACACCATTTAGGACTTGTATATAATCATTGTCCTGAATACCCACGGCAACTTTACGCAATACCACGCTATCGCCCACAACAACAAACAAATAGGTTTGTAATGTGTTTTTAGTATCATCACCAACTTGTTTTTTTGCAGTAATGGCAGTGTCTTCACGGGTAGTTATACTTTGCAATGGCACACTTATTACATCGTTTACTTTGTTGGTATTAATATCTACGCTTGCGCTCATGCTTGGTCTAAATGGAGAGTAATCAGTAGGTTTGTTATTTACTAAATTTTTATAGCTCTCGGCAAGTATGCGTATTTTTACCGAGTAGTTGGTAACAGCGTCGGCACTTACTGCCACGCTATTTGCAGCGTTTGCTATTTGTGTAACTACACCTCTAAATTTTTGGTTAGGGTAAGCATCTATTTCAATAGTTGCGCTATCGTTTACGTTTATTTTTACTATATCATTTTCGTTAATATCGGCTTGTACTTCCATAAGCGAAAGGTTAGCAATGCGCATAATTTCGGTACCTGCCATTTGCGATGTACCTACTACACGCTCTCCTTTTTTAACCGACAACTTAGATACAGTTCCACTTACAGGCGCATATATGAGTGTGCGTTTTAAATTATCGTTGGCTTCTTTTAATGTAGCTTTTGATGAATTAATATTGTATCGCGAATTATTTACCATAGCGGTAAGTGCTGCTAAATCAGCCTTTGAAGCCTCGTATTGTGCTTTAGCATTATCAAATTCGGCAGGTGAAAGTACACCTTGGTCAAACAATTTTTGGTTACGGGTATAGCTAGCTTTTATATTCTCAAACTGCGCATTACTTTGTTCCAAACGTGCCTGAGCACTTTGTAAACTTGCAGTAGATGCATTTACACTGGCATCGGCTCGGCTTACGGTAGTTTCGTACAAGTCGGGTTTTATTTTAAAAAGCAAATCGCCACTGTGAACGTACTGCCCTTCTTTTACATACAGTTCTATAATCTCGCCCGATACATCCGGGCTTATTTTTACTTCTGTTTCGGGTTGTATTTTCCCGCTTGCCGATACTAATTCGGTAATAGAGCGTTTGCTTGCTGTTTCGGTAGTAACCTCAATTAGTTTTTCTTTTCCAAACCAACTTTTATATTTAGCTACTCCTGCAAGTACTGCTATTGTTGCTAATGCGCCTATTATGTATTTTTTTTTTGTAGTCATTAATTGTTGTTTTATATACCTTGTATTATGTATGTTGTAAGGCTTAATGGGGCTATGTTGTGTATGTAATAAAATTGTGTTGTATTAATTAAGTGCAAATTTACGTTTTAAGTTTTTGTAGGATTAATTATTTTTAATACTAGCACGTTTTTTTTGTAATTAAAAAGGCTGTGTTTATTACAACACATTTACCTCCATTTCCAATTGTACGCCAAATTTAGCATATACCGTTTGTTGCACGTGCGTTGCTAAAGCCAATACATCAGTGCCCGTTGCGTTGTTGGCATTTATGAGTACTAGGGCCTGTTTACTATGTACTGCAGCTCCGTTGTGCGTGTAGCCCTTTAGTCCGCATTGCTCTATAAGCCAACCTGCTGCTAGCTTCACACCCTTAACATCAGCATAATGCGATAAGGTAGGGTGAGTAGTTATAAGTGTATCAAACACGGCATGTGTTACTACAGGGTTTTTAAAAAAACTACCTGCATTGCCTGTTATTGCTGGGTTTGGTAGTTTGCTTTGGCGTATAGCTATTACAGCATCGCTTACATCTTTTATAGTTGGTGTAGTTATGTGCATAGCAATTAATTGCTCGGCAATAACGCCGTACTTGGTGTTTAGTTGTGGGTGTTTAGTAAGTTTAAATACTACTGCTGTTATTATTATTTTGTTTTTTAAGGTGTGTTTAAATATACTTTCGCGATAGCCAAACTCACATTGCGCATTAGTGTAAGTGTGTAGTTGTTCGGTTTCAATATCAAAAAACGTAACACTATGTATGGTATTTTTGACTTCTACGCCATAAGCACCAATGTTTTGTATTGGCGTAGCACCAACGGTTCCAGGTATTAAGGATAGGTTTTCTACACCACCATAGTTATTGTTTACACAGTGCAACACAAAGTCTTGCCACCACTCGCCCGCCATAGCTTGTAGGTATATGTGTTGGGTATCTTCATTAATTAATGTTATACCTTTTAAATTATTTTTAATAACTAATCCATCGTAGTTTTTAGTAAATAAAATATTGCTACCTCCGCCCAATATCAAGTGTTGTGGAGCTTTTTTTATAGCACTACTTACTTCACTTAATTGGTTGATATTATCTAAACTAATGAACGAATTACAATTTACATCTAGTTTAAATGTGTTAAATAAGGCTAATGAAAAAGGGTATGCCAGCATTTGTAAAAAATGATAAAAATTCAATTGCCAAGATAATTTATTTTAGGCAATGTACGCTTGTTCATTTATTTTTTAAAAGCATTAAACAGTATTACAAAAATTGTTAATTTTGAATTAGAAATAATAACGTAATTAATACCACCAAATTATGGAAACCAACATTAACACACTCGAACAACAGTTTCAGGATAAAATAGATAAGGGACAAAAAATAGAACCAAAAGATTGGATGCCCGAAATGTATCGTAAGCAACTTACTCGCATGATGTCTCAACATGCACATAGCGAAATTATAGGCATGCTCCCCGAAGGCAACTGGATAACACGTGCGCCAAACCTACGAAGAAAGGCTATATTGCTAGCCAAAGTGCAAGACGAAGCTGGGCATGGTTTATACCTATACAGTGCTGCCGAAACACTTGGTACAAGCCGTGAAGAATTGCTAAATCAATTGCATACAGGCAAAGCCAAATACTCATCAATATTTAATTACCCATCATTAACATGGGCAGATATTGGGGCAATAGGTTGGTTGGTTGATGGTGCTGCTATTATGAACCAAACCATGTTAGCCAAGGGCTCTTATGGGCCTTATAGCCGTGCCATGACACGTATATGCAAGGAAGAAAGTTTTCATAACCGCCAAGGCTACGAAATACTGCACACCCTTGCACACGGAACTAATGAGCAAAAAGAAATGGCACAAGATGCCCTCAACCGTTGGTGGTGGCCTGCTGTAATGATGCTTGGGCCTACAGAAGGTAACTCGCCCAACACGGAGCAAACTATGAAATGGAAAATAAAATTAGAAACCAACGATGCTATTCGCCAACGATTTATAGATCGTACTGTGCCACAAGCCGACGTTATGGGTTTAAAAATACCTGATGATAAATTAGTATACAACGAAACTACAAAACACTATGCTTACGGCGAACCTAATTGGAATGAGTTTTATGAAGTAATAAAAGGCAACGGACCTTGCAACAAAAAACGATTAGACGACCGCAACAAAGCCCACGACAATGGTGCATGGGTACGTGCAGCTGCTGAGGCTTACGCAAGCAAACAACACATTAAAAACAAAGTAGCTTAACAGTTAAAGTATTCATCCCAATAAAAAAAGCTCGCTTATACTAAGCGAGCTTTTTTATTAATTATTACAAAATCTACATTATTTCACTGTTTCAATTAGTGCAATTTTTTTAAGCTATAATAATTATCTATTTTACTATTGTACCTACTTGCGCACCATTTACCAAATTGTACAAATTTTCTTTTTTGTTCATATCAAATACAATAATTGGTAAATTATTTTCTTTACACAACGTAAATGCAGTCATATCCATTACGTTTAAGTTTTTTTCGTAAGCCTCTGTAAATGTAAGTGTATCATACTTTGTAGCTGTTGCATCTTTTTCAGGATCAGCAGTATAAATACCATCTACACGCGTACCCTTAAGTACTACATCGGCTTCAATTTCTATAGCACGCAATGACGCTGCTGTATCTGTTGTAAAATAAGGATTACCAGTACCAGCAGCAAATATTACTACTCGTCCTTTTTCTAAGTGACGCACAGCTCTGCGTTTAATATAAGGCTCGCCTATTTGTTCCATTTTTATGGCTGTTTGTAAGCGAGTATATACACCTGCTTTTTCTAGTGCTGCTTGTAGCGCCATACTGTTAATACAAGTTGCCAACATGCCCATATAATCGCCTTGTACACGGTCTATACCCATTTGTTCGGCTTGTATGCCACGGTATATATTTCCGCCACCAATTACTATAGCTACTTCAACACCTAGTTCTATTATTTTTTTAATATCTATAGCATACTCGGTTAAGCGATCGCTGTCTATACCATAACTTTTGTTACCCATAAGCGACTCTCCGCTTAGTTTTAGTAAAATTCGTTTGTATTTTAATGTGTTCATTCTTATGTTATTATTAGTGAAGGATTAAAAAATATAGCCCACCGTTTAAGCAGTGGGCTATTAGTTAATTAGCAAACATATTAAGCAACTTGCCAATGTTTGTTTTAAGTTCTTTGCGTAAAATTATTTTATCTAAGAAACCTTTTTCTAATACAAACTCGGCAGTTTGGAAACCTTCGGGTAAATCTTTACCAATAGTTTCGCGCACTACACGCGGACCAGCAAAGGCTATTAAAGCTCCAGGCTCGCTTATGTTTAAGTCGCCAAGCATTGCGAAAGATGCCGTAACACCTCCTGTGGTAGGATCGGTTAAAAACGAAATATAAGGTATTCCTGCTTTTGCCATTAACGATAGTTTGGCTGATGTTTTTGCCATTTGCATTAAACTGTATGCGGCCTCCATCATACGTGCTCCCCCTGATTTTGAAATAATCATTAACGGTAATCGATTAGCCAAACAATAATCTATAGAACGAGCAATTTTTTCGCCTACTACAGAGCCCATAGAGCCACCTATGAATTTAAAATCCATGCAGGCTATCATCAAATCGTTACCATCTACTTTGCCGTAAGCAGTGCGTATGGCATCGTTCAGTTCGGTTTTAGCTATAGTGTCGGCAAGGCGAGCGCTATATTTTTTAGTATCAGTAAAATTAAGCGGGTCGGCCGATTTAACTCCTGCGTTTATTTCGGTAAATGCGTTGTTATCAAATAATAATGCAAAATATTCTTCGCTACCAATTTTTTCGTGGTAAGCACACGATGTACACACCCAACTATTGTCTTCGTGCTCATCAGTAGTAATAATAGTTTTACACTCAGGACACTTGTACCACAAGCCATCTGGCGTTTCTTTTTTATCTTTGGTTGATGTAGTAATACCTTCTTTTTTGCGTTTAAACCAGCTCATATTTCGTAATTTATTTTGTTAAAATAGGTGTAAAATCTATAGTGTAAATTAGGCTATAGTAATGCTGTTATCTAAGTAAACATCTTGTATAGCAGTAAGTAATTCCACACCTTCCTTTACTGGTTTTTGAAATGCTTTGCGTCCACTTATTAAGCCTTGTCCGCCAGCACGTTTGTTTATAACTGCTGTTGTTACTGCCTCTGCAAGGTCGGTAGCACCTTTACTTTCGCCGCCTGAATTTATTAAGCCTATACGCCCCATATAGCAGTTAGCTACTTGGTAGCGGCATAAGTCTATTGGGTTATTAGTAGTTAATTCGCTGTATACTTTAGGGTGAGTTTTGCCATAATTTATAGCATTGTATCCACCGTTAAGTGTGGGTAATTTTTGTTTGATGATATCGGCCTGAATAGTAACGCCCAAGTGATTAGCTTGTGCAGTAAGATCGGTTGATGTGTGGTAATCTACCCCATCTTTCTTAAAACCATTGTTACGTATATAGCACCACAATACAGTAGGCATACCTAACTGATGTGCGTATTCAAAAGCCTCAGCAATTTCAACTATTTGGCGAGACGATTCTTCGCTACCAAAATAAATAGTTGCTCCTACAGCCGTTGCACCCATATTCCAAGCATCTTTAATTTTACCAAACATTATTTGGTCAAACTTATTAGGGTAAGTTAAAAACTCATTGTGGTTTACTTTTACTATGAACGGTATTTTATGTGCGTACTTACGCGACACCGAAGCTAATACGCCAAAGGTTGATGCTACTGCATTACAATCGGCTTCGTAGGCAAGTTTTACAATATTTTCGGGGTCAAAATACATAGGGTTAGGTGCAAACGATGCGCCTGCACTGTGTTCCACACCTTGATCGACAGGTAATATACTCATATAACCCGTATTTTTTAATCGGCCCGAACCGTACAATAATTGTAGGTTACGTATGGTTTGATTGTTACGATTGGTATCTTTAAATACACGATCCACAAAATCATTTCCTGGTAAGTGCAGTTGAGATTTAGCTATAGTTTTACACTCGTGGTTAAGAAGTAATTCGGCTTGTGCGCCTAGCAATTGGATAGTTTGTGCTGATGCCATGTGTTGTATAATTGTAAAATTTAAGTAAATACGTTTTTATGATTTAGTGCGAAAATAATATTTTAAATGGTAACAACCGCACAAAAGCACAAAGTTGCTCACTTTTTAATTCTACTTTTGCACAAAAACAAACACTAAATGAATAACGAAAAATTATATGCTTGGCTTGCTTTTGCGGCAGTAGCTGTGTTTTGGGGTACCACGTTTTTTGCTATACGTATAGGCGTACAAAGTTTTCCTCCTATGCTAATGGCAGGATTTAGGCACAGTATGGGTGGTGTACTTATAGTTAGTTACTTTATATGGAAAGGCTATAAACTCCCAAATCGTGCGGAGTTTAAAACACTTGCCATAAACGGAATATTAATGCTTGTAATAGGCAACGGATTAGTTACTTGGGCAGAGATATATGTATCGAGCGGATTAGCAGCGCTTATATGTGCACTTACGCCTATATGGATTGTGGTACTCAACTCATTTACTGGAAGCAAAGAAAAAATCACATGGACAGTTTTTGTAGGATTAGCAATATGTATGGCGGGGCAAGTACTTATTTTTAATACCAATTTAAAAGATTTTGCTAACCCTAACTATACCTTAGGAATTATTGCCATAATAGTAGCTAACTTATCGTGGGCAGCAGGAACGCTGTATTCCAAAAACAATACAACTACGGTGCAACCTTTGTTTGGCGCAGGCCTACAAATGTTGGTAGCAGGTTGTATACTTACCACTATAGGCACAGCCAAAGGCGAATGGACGCAACTACACCCTACTAACGAGGCTGTATACGCCCTGCTGTACTTGGTTGTGTTTGGCTCTATAGTGGGCTATGGGGCGTATATGTATGTAATAAAAGCATTGCCTACTACCATAGTTTCTACCTATGCGTACATTAATACATTGGTGGCTGTACTGCTGGGTTGGTTGTTTTTAAACGAAGAACTTAACTTTACCTTAGCGCTTGCAATGGCAATAACCATAGGTGGTGTGTGGCTTGTAAATAAAGGGAGGAGGAAAGTATAAGGGCTTATGAAATAGCGTAAAAAATAGATTTCTTATAACAAAATACTTTCGCTATTTTTGAATAGCAACAAAATAAAAAAACGTTTAACTGTTTTAAAATTTCAAATTATTATGACACTCCAATTCATACACGATGTTAAAGGAAACACAACTGGTGTGTATATTCCTATTGACGATTGGCAGGCACTTAAAACAAAATATAGTGCATTGCAAACCGAAGAAGTTGAAAATACAACAGAGCTTGCTACTTGGCAAAAAGAGGTTATAGACCAAAGGCTTAATGATTACTATGAGAATACTAACGATGTAGCAAATTTTGATACTATGCTTAGTGCTATTGAGAAAAAAATATGAGTTACACATTTGTAAGCAGACCTTCGGTAACAATCGATATTACTAAGATATTTCAATATTACAAAACATAAATAGTGAACTTGCTAAACATTTTATATTTAGAATACGTGAAGCTAAACAACACATAGCACTTACTCCATTTGGCTTTGAGTTAAAGTATAAAAATGTACGTACCTTATTGCTTAAACAATTTCCGTATCATATACATTATATTGTAAAGGAAGAACAAAAGCAGATTGTAATTATAGCAGTGTTGCACAGTTATACTAACCCCAACGTATTAAACAAACAATGATAACCTTAAACCTTTGGTTACGTAAAACTACGTTGAGAAAGTATAGTAGTTTTTAATTATGAAAACTAAAAAAGCCTTCTACTGATAAATCTTCTCCTATTTCTTCCCAATGTATCCATTGGTTATCATTCCAAAGTTCAAATTTTAATAGCTGCTCTTTGGTGACATTGGCTAATTTTTTGAAAGCCTTTAAGGACAAGCTACCTATTTTTTCGTCTGTGGTTTCTACCCATATTGAGGTATTATCAAATCCTATTTTTTTTGCTTTCATAACTTTAGGTTTAATTATTAAAACATTCAAGATTTTAAGCCCTATACTGATAGTCTTTTTCTTTACCTAATACTTGCTCTATATGATACACTTCGGGGCAAGTGTCCCACGTAAACATATTATGGTCTATAATGTATGCCTTATTACGTTTGGTAGTTTTGGTTTTTTTAACACTTGGCAATAGCTTAGTAGGAATTAGTAATTCTCGTCCATCGACTAAGTAAATATGAATTTTGTTTATTTCCCATTTTACTTTTTTTATCTCAGGCTTAATGCCTATTACACCTTCTATAATTATATTTTTTTAATGGTTTTAATTTTTGTTTGCTGTCCGTTTTTAAAACTATTCCACTGCGAGTATGTGTGTAAGCCCACGATTCTCTTTATTGCATTATTGTAAAACCTGAGGTAAGCGAAGCAAAACTATTAACGAAATAATAAATTACGCTTAGCTTACTGAATCAGTATTACTTTGAAAGTTTAATAAATTTAAATTAGTCGCTGTGAGTTCCTGTTCTAACTAAAGTAATGTCGCAAGACACATCGTCTTGTAACCAAATTAATAGCCAATCTGTTTTTATATGGCATTCCCAGTATCCATTGTAATTACCACTTAGTAAATGTGCCTTGTATTTTAATGGCACTGAACCATTGGTTCGTAACAAAACCATCTACTCTTCTAAGAGTAGAATATCGTAATTTCTTTTTACGCAACGCTTTGCATCTTTTTTAAACTGATTGGTAAACGCTATTGTGTAGCCACTCATACTACGAAAACAACTCTTTCATTAAATGAGCATGATTAGTTGTTTTGGTGTTGCCAATATTGTTTTTTGCATCATACATTGCTTTTACCGTTTCAAAATTTGGCATACTACACACATCAACGCCTCGTTTTTCGGTAGTGAAAAAATTTAGCATAGCTAGTAATGTTTTACCTGCTTTGGTGCGTTCGTTTATTTTAAGTGTTATAGTTGTCATAACGTATTGGTTTTATAAAACAAATGTACAAAAAAACTGCCTACTTTCTGTTCAAAAGTAGGCAGTTTTTTAATTGCCTATTGCTTGTACCTCAGCATAGAGTGTTGCTTACACACCTACTCGCTCACAAGTTTTGTTAACATGTACCGAAATATAATTTTATAAAATGATACACAAGCTTAGTTGTACTTCGTTTATTTTAGTTTTAAATTGTTTGTAATTAGATTAATTTACTGCAATACTATTTTCTTAATATCTATTGTGTTGCCCTGTGCATCAATGATGTGCACAAAATAAATACCGTTGCCAGTCCAAGTAGATAAATCTACATAAAACTGTTGTTGTGTTATTCCCGATTGAAAAACTTGTTGGCTCAACGAGTTGGTTATTTTTATTTGATAGCCTGTAAGGTTGCTTATATTACCGTTATCAATAGTTATATGGTCGTTGGTTGGATTGGGATATACTTTTATAGTATTTTTATACGTTATTGGATTAAATCCTGTAATACCTGTATTTATTACTAAAGTATCAGTAACAGTAACGTTTTGGTAACAAATGTTTGCATTGTATAAATTTTGAATTTCTTGCTGTGTTAATACACGATTCCATATGCCTACGTCATCAATTTTTCCATTCCAAGGTAATTGAGCGAAAGAACCTATATCTATTCCATTACCAATTTTTGTTAAAATAGTACTTGCCGCATTGTTAAAATTTCTTAATGTCAAAGATACAGTGCTATGTAAAATCCCATTTACATAAGTTTCTATTGAATTAGCACTAGTAAAAATCCAAGTAATATGATACCATGTAGATACTTGGGGTAACCAATTTAATGTGTAAGCATTACTTAGGAAGCTTCCAGAATTATCGCAGAAATAATATGATATTCCTCTTTGAGAACTTATAGACCGATAACCAAAAAGCCATTTTCTATCATTTGAGATTTGACCGTTAAATTGTCCTATTAAAACAGCATCATAATTAGATGGAGATAAAACATCAATTGTACACCAAGCACTTACAGTAAAACTTCCATTTACTAAAGTTTGGCTATTTGCAAGTGTTATGTCATTAGTTGTCCCTGTAAAATTATATGCACTACTAGTATTTCCAAACCTATCTGTTGTAAGTGTTGCTCCGTTTACAGTACCATTGTGACTATTACCACTTTCATCATTCGCATTGCCTGTAAATGGCCAATATCCAACAAGCCCATTATTTGGCACGTAAGACGGCACTTGTGCAAACGCATTTATACTAAATGCTAAACTTGCAAATAAAATTATTTTTTTCATTTTGTTTTGGTTTTAAATTGTTATTAATTGATTTCTTGATACAAATAAACACTAACCAATTCACTTATTTTTCACGACTTATTTAGCGTAGTGGTTTTTTGGGTAAGCGTAGGGTTTGGGTAAGTTATCGTAGTTGTTTGGTGTGTACAGCAATGCATACACATGGAACACCTGCTAATGTTGTTTAAATATTTTTTCTGACGTTGTGTAATTGTTTTTTAATCCGCTCGTCTCGCAGCAGAGATTAAAAAATAGTGTTAGACAGTTGCTGTTACTTGTAGTAGAGGGAGTCGAAACCCATTAGCCTAAGTACAGCAACGCTCACGCATATATAGCATGAGCGTTGGCATATACTCCCTGAGGCTTTGAATTTTCGACTTTTCTACTACAGGATGATATAGCAAACGCTATTTATTATTAATGCTAAAGTAATAATAAAAATGAATGGTGCGTAA
>JACMRI010000200.1 GCA_014376525.1 Bacteroidia bacterium
CTTACGTAATTCGGTTAAGAACGGAAATCCAATAGTAGCATATTCATACTTACCATCATTTAGTATTTCGTTGTTGTTGCAATAAATACTTGCTGTCAAATAATAGCGTAAGCCTTTGGCCTTGTTTTCTATGTAGGCACAGTCGCCCAAAAAACCATATGCCATAGCCACTTTGTTATATACATTGTAACCTGTAGGAAGTTGCGCTTTTTCAGTGTCACGAAAAAAGTATTTGTTATACGTAGATGAATACTTAACACTATCGGTATAAGCCGCAAGCCCCGATTGCACTGGCGTGTGGAGTAGACTGTTTTTTAACAAATTAATATACTTCTTATTTACTAAGTTGGTTTGTTGTGCAAATAAACTTTGCATAAGTTGGTGTAACTCTTCTATATCTATATTGTTGGCGTAACTAAAATCAATACCTTTTTTTATTAATTTACCAGATGCAATATGTGCTTTGCCTACAACAGCATTTTCATTTTTACGATAGTTGCGTGTGGCTTTTAGCGGAAATGTAGAGAGTATAGAATCTACGCTTGCATTAAAATAGCGTACATTATTGTACAATGCCACAGGTCCTGTAAAACGCAATTGCGTTGTGTCGCACGCTCCTAGTTTTTTATTAATGAATGATTTATATAGTTGCATTTTTGGTAATTGTGCGTTTAGGAAATCTTGCCCCATAAGTTCGTATAACATATTATAAGCAGTATTATCGCTTACGGTAAGCATACGAGTTATAATATTGGCAAAATAATCATCGTATAATAAGCTATCATATACAGCGTTTTCTTTATTAAAACCACAGGCTATATCTCGCTTACGAATACATATAAATGTAGAATCATTAATACGTTTGTCATCAACAGCATCCATAAAATTACACGCTGCTATAGCGGTAGGTAGTTTTATAAAACTTGCTGGATAGTAATATGTATTGAGATTACCGTAGGTGTAAGTAACTGTAGCTTCGTCTTTTATTATTGGAGTTAAAAGTATTTTTACTTTGTATTTATCAGGATTGTTTAGCACTTTGTGCACTGCAGGGTTGTTGCTTTTGGCAAGAGTTTGTTGTATAAAAAACTCGCCACGTTGAGCAATTGCGGTAGTAATACATACAACTAAAAATAATAGTGTTAATTTATAAGTGGGAGACATGTTAGTTTGATTTAATTGTACTAAAGTAGTTATTAATAGGGGAATGATAAAATAAGTAAATGGCCCCTTAATCTTTTTTTAATAATTTAACTACTTTCTACCTCAATTATAAAGTGGTTTGTTATATTTGCTTAATTCAAAATAAAAAAATAAAAAAATGAAATTATTAATAACCTTGGTTGCGCTTTCGGTTACACTGAGCAGTTGCTCCAAAGACTACTCTTGCCAATGTATAAAAAAAGATAAGGTATTTACCGAAACTCAAAACTATGAGTACAGGCATTTATCGAGCAAAGAATCTAAAATAGCCAAAACCAACTGCGAAGCATTAAGCAAAACCGAAGCTGGAGTAACCATAACCTGCACCCTTATAAAAGATTAAACCATGAAAAACCCACTGTTAATAGCCTTACTACTATGCGCAATTATAGCCTGTAACAAAACTAAAGCACCAGTTTACGACTTACCACAATACGAAGCTGCGTTAATAAACGGTCGTGCGTTTAGGGGAGTAGATAGCCTTAATTTGTGTTACTTAACTGCACCAAACGATACCATTACCAAATTTGAATTAGCAATAAGTAATGGTAAAGCAGGAAATTTAAATACTACTATAACTGCCAATTATGTAGTTAAAAAAGGTAATAAATTAAAACCCGAGGGAGTGTATACTAACGTTAATCCATTGGCAGTAACAGACAAATATTGTGTGTTTTATTTAAAAATGCCTGTAAATGGTGCTTTAGTAACACGAACATCATTTAGCGGTAAGTTAGAAATTACTAGCGCCGATGAAACCACTAAACGTGTAACTGGTAAATATAATTTTTCGGTAGCTAACAATGGAGATACTATTGTTGTTACCAACGGTACATTTATTAATTCTAAATATTTGTTAGAGAAATAATTTTCTAAACTCCAATTAAACATTTATATATTTTTTACAATTTTTAATGTCCACAACTATACTAATAACAGGAGGAGCAGGGTTTATAGGTAGCTCACTTGCGGAACACTTAGCACAAAATGACGATTTTAAAATTGTAATTATAGATAATTTTATGACTGGCAACTTAGCAAAAGTACCACAAAGCGCACACAACAATATACAATTTGTAGAAGCTGATGTAAATAATTATGATGCTTTATTATCTATTTTTAATAAGCATAACTTCGGTTCTGGCTTTGATTATGTGTTTCATTATGCTGCATTGGTGGGCGTTAAGCGCACACTAGATAATCCAACTATGGTGCTGGAAGATATAACAGGAATTAAAAACATACTTATATTAAGTAAAGATAATAATGTAAAACGTGTGTTTTATTCATCGTCAAGCGAAGTATATGGCGAGCCTGTAGCATTTCCTCAAAACGAAGAAACTACGCCTCTTAACTCTCGCTTACCTTATGCTATTGTAAAAAATGTAGGTGAGGCATTTGTTCGCTCGTATTACCAAGAGTATAATTTATCTTACACTATATTTCGTTTTTTTAATACATACGGCTACAAGCAAAGCAAAGATTTTGTGGTGTCTAAATATTTGAGTGCAGCGCTCAACAATGAAGACTTAATAGTGTATGGCGACGGATTACAAACACGTACATTTTGTTTTATTGATGATAATATTGCGGCATGCACTACTGCATTTCTGCAAAATAAATTTATAAACGATACGATAAATGTAGGTGGCGAAAACGAAATTACTATTTTGGAATTGGCACAAACTATTATTGATGTTACGCAATCTAAATCAAAAATAGTACACGCACCTGCTCTCAAAGAAGGTGATATGACCCGCAGATGCCCCGATATAAGTAAAATGAAAACTTTACTTGCCAAAGACTTGTTACCCTTACACCAAGGTTTACAACAACTCTTAACCAATACCAGTTATATTATTTAACCCACTGTATTATACACGTATGCTTACTCCTACACAGCTTAGCCAACTTATAGAACAAGAAATTACACAACTTGACCTAAAAGGCAAGCCCGACAACCTATACCAACCTATGCGTTATATAGTAAGTTTGGGAGGCAAACGTACACGCCCACAGTTAGTAGTACTAGGTTGCGAATTATTTACTGATAACGTGCAACCTGCACTACCAGCAGCTATGGCAGTGGAGTGTTTTCATAACTTTACATTATTGCACGATGACATAATGGACATAGCTCCATTACGCAGAGGGAATCCTACTGTACACGAAAAGTGGAATACTAACATAGCTATACTAAGTGGCGATGCCTTGTTTGTAAAAGCTATACAACTGCTTATGCAAGTGCCTAATACTACTCTTATACAGTGTCTTACCGTGTTTAATGCAACAGCATTGCATGTATGCGAAGGGCAACAATTGGATATGAATTTTGAAACGCAAGCCACCGTAAGCATACCACAATACATAAACATGATACGCCTAAAAACCGCAGTATTATTGGGTGCAAGCCTAAAGATAGGTGCATATATAGGTGGTGCAGTAGAAGAAGACGCTGAGGCGTTGTATAAATTTGGCGAATATTTGGGAATTGCATTTCAACTACAAGACGATATACTTGATGTATATGGCAACCCCGAAACCTTTGGTAAACAAGTAGGAGGCGATATATTAGCAAATAAAAAAACATACCTATTATTGAAATCGTTGCAAGTGGCACATAAATACCAACTAGAAGTATTGCAACAATGGACACAAACGATAGACTATAATCCCACCGAAAAAATAAAAGCAATAACCGAAATATACGATTACCTAAACGTACGTAAATTAGCTGAAGCCGAAATGGAAATGTATTATACCAAAGCCCTACAGTGCCTTGCTACCATACCTGTTAGCCAAGAACGAAAACACTCCTTACAACAGTTGGCTGCACAATTAATGTTACGTACGCAATAAATATTTTTTTACACTCTCAATAAAGAACTATCCCCATAACTAAAAAAACGATAGTTATTAGCTATGGCGTGGCTGTACATACGCTTCCAATCGTCGCCAATAAAAGCTGAAATAAGTAGTAATAAAGTACTTTTGGGTTGATGGAAATTAGTAATTAATGCTTTTACTATTTTAAACTGATAGCCAGGTGTTATCATTATTTGTGTTTTGGCAACTAATTCTTGCAAGTTATGTGTAGTACAATAATTAATTAATGCTTGTAAAGCCTGCTGTGTACTTATGGGTTGTAGCGTTTTATATTCCCATTGGGATAAATAATTAGGAGTTTCACCATTGGCACATTTTACGCCTAACCAATACATACTTTCTAGTAGTCTGCAACTTGTGGTACCTACAGCCACAATGGTTTTGGAGGTAGAGTATATATTTTCGATTAGTGCTTTAGAAATAATAAGCTCTTCTGCGTGCATAGTATGTTGGGCTGCATCGTCTGTTTTTACTGGCATAAACGTACCTGCTCCAACGTGCAATGTAGTATGCGTACACTCAATACCTTTGTGTAACAATGCTTGCATAACAGCAGGAGTAAAATGTAAACCTGCAGTGGGCGTGGCTATAGAGCCACTGGTCTGTGCATATATAGTTTGATAAGTTGTTTTATCGCTCTCTATAGCGCTGCGTTTTATGTAAGGTGGCAATGGAACTTTACCAAATGTTTCTATAATTTGTGCAAATGTATCGTTAGTATTCCACGATAATGTAACGGTAATATGCGCAACGGTTACAGTAGACAATTGTACCGTAAGTACTGTATTGCCAATAGTATGCGATAGTGTTGGTATTTTAAATTTTTTAAGATTACCAATCAATGCCACACAGGTTACGGTATTAGTAGTTTGCATAAAGGTGGCCATATCAGTAGGTGTGGCGGGTTCTAATACAAATACCTCTACCACAGCACCAGTAGGTGTAATAAAATGTAAACGTGCATGTATAGTACGTGTGTTGTTAAATACCAATAGCGTATCCACATCTAACCAATTGGTAATGTTGCTAAATACATCATCAATTAGTTTCCCTTTATTGTAAATAAGTTGCTTTGCACTATCGCGCGGATTAGCGGGTTCGTAAGCTATGAGCTCGTTAGGCAATTCGTAATTATATTCGTTAATATTTATAATAGGATTCAAATTTTATTTTGGATTTAGATAATGATATGCTTTGAGTTAAAATTGCAACTATAAAATTATATTAATTTTATTATAGTCCAAAGCCAATTAACAATATATCATCGGTTTGTTCGTAGTGGGCTTTCCAGTTATTGTGAGCTTGTGCTATGTTATAATGCTGTTCATTGGCTGGTTTTAAGTTTACGGCACATAATGTTTCTTTTAGTTTTTTGGTGCTAAATTTCTTGTCTTTATCTCCACCAAATTGGTCAGCATAACCATCAGTAAACATATAATAGCTAGTGCCTTGTATAAGCGTAATTGTGTGTTGTGTAAATTTATATCCTTCGTTGTCTAACCCGCCAATGGGGCGTTTATCGCCTTTATGTTCAGTTAATATACCTTGTGCATCTACTGCATATAGTGGGCGGTTAGCGCCTGCGTATGTAAGTGTGTTGGTAGCCATATTTATTAAACACAGCGCTACGTCCATACCATCGCGGCTTTGCTCAGTTGCCCCCTCTTGCTTTAACGTATTAGTAATCTCTATATTAGTTTGTGTAAGTACTTGCGCAGGCGTAATATTAGGCGTGTTGTGTATAACGTGTTCTAAAATATTATTGCCTATCATACTCATAAATGCGCCAGGAACGCCATGTCCAGTACAATCGCAGGCAGCTATATAAAATAATTGTTGCGGAATTATTTCTTTAAAAAAATAAAAATCGCCACTTACAATATCTTTAGGAGTATATAAAACAAAGGACTTAGGCAAATTTTTGTGTATTAATGCCAAGGGCGGAAGCATTGCAGTTTGTATTTTTTTGGCGTAATATATACTGTTTAATATTTCCGTATTATGTTCGTTTATTAACTTGTGCGAACGTTGCAAATCTTTTTTTGTTTTTTCGTCGTTCAGTAATATACTGCGAACATAGTGTAATAGTACAAATGCCACAATGCCAAATATTACAAGCATTACTGCTATGTTTTTGTACAATTCTTTGTCGGCTATGTGCAAAAAATCATCATAGCGTTCATCTACCTCAAGCAGGGCTATTACTTTGCCTTGTTTGTTTTTTATAGGGCGCAATGCAGTAAGCCATGTACCGTACTCATCAGTATATTCGGGGAGAGTACCTCCTTGCTGATAGATATTTAAAAACTTTTCTTTGTTCTGCTTGTATTCATCTAAATAATACGGTTCATGGCTTGAATTTACTACGTACAAAAACTTTTTAAGTGTATCGTTATAATATAATGTAGAGATGTCTGATTTTAAATCATTTCCTTGTTTAGTAGTTTGTAATTGTTGCTGTATGGTGCTGTACAAGCTATTTTCGTCGTTAGTCTTAATGCAACCTTTGTCCTTACAACTGGTGGTTAGCTCTGCGTGTTTATCACCATTTATTTGCAGCGAAAGTGTTTTTGCTATAGCGTCTAATCGAGATAGTGTGGTTTCTTTATAATTAATATATGATGATACAATGTAATAACACGCCAACGACAGTATAGCCAAAAAAACCACCAATACCACACGTGTGGTAGTTTTAGTTTTGTAGTTGTTTAGCAAAGAGGTAAAGCGTGAATGTTGCATAAACAATATATATTAAACTCCAAAACGTTCTTTATCTAACGCTTTAAATATTTGAAAAATTTTGAATAGTGTTAATCCTAAAAACAATATACCTAACAATGGGCGGTACCAAGTGGCACTCATTAATGCAAATATAAAAAAACCTGCACTTGCAACAGCATCTATAGCTAGTTCTATAATAGCTGCTTTTAATGGGTCGTGTTTTAAATATTTAAAACGCAATAATAGAGGTACTATTACTAGTGCCCACATGGCATAATCAAAATAATTGGCAAGCGTAGTTACGGATATCATAGTTACAAATTATCAATAAAATAGTTGGTAATTTTGGTAAGCAAATGTGCACGTTGTTTGCCTGTAACGTTGTGTTTTTGGGCAGGATAGGCGTAGTAGTCTAGTTGCTTACCAAGCGTGTTACACTTATGCACAAACTGCATAGAGTTTTGCCACGTTACCACATCATCATCACAACCGTGTATCATCAGTAATTTACCTTGTAGTTTATCAGCATGGTTAAGCAAGCAATTGGCTTTGTAACCCTCTTCGTTTTCTTGTGGCGTATCCATATAACGCTCGGTGTACATTATTTCGTATTGTTTCCAATCTATAACAGGGCCGCCTGCTACACCTACTTTAAACACGCCTGCATTGCGCGTCATGAACGATGTAGTCATAAAACCACCAAAGCTCCAACCGTGTATACCTAAGCGTGTAGCATCAACGTAGCGTTGTTGTTTTAAATAATTTATGCCTACTAATTGGTCTTCTGTTTCTACTGTGCCTAACTTTCGGTGTGTAGCTTGTTCAAACGCTTTACCTCTGTTATCGCTACCTCTACCGTCAAGTGTAAAAATAATAAACCCTTTTTGTGCCATATAATGGTACCACAATTCGCCACCTGCAAGCCATGTGTTTTTTATTAGCTGAACGTGCGAACCATTATACAAATACACCACTACTGGATATTTTTTAGTACTATCAAAGTTGGTAGGCAAAAACATACGGCACTGCAACGGCGTGCCTTGTGCGTTGTTGAGCGTAAATAATTTCATAGTTCCTAAAGCATAGTCGGCTATTGGGTTAGGTGCAGTGTGTATAACGCTTGCGGTGTTCTTAGCTGTATTTATAACACTTATTACACGTGGTATGCTTGTGCTTTGATGATTATCTATAGCATAAGAAAAATCATAATTCATAGCCGTAGCGTGTTGCCCCACCCCTTGTGTAATAAGAGTTTTAACGCCTGTAATTATATTTAACTTATATGTTTCATTGTTTAAAAAACTACTTTCGTTACTTGCATAATACACATTATTCTTACCATCAATACCGTGTAATGTAAGTACTTCGTAATTGCCTTTAGTAAGCTGTTTTAGTAATGTTCCGTTTACATCGTATAAGTACAAATGGTTGTTACCATCTTTGTTGGTTTGCCATATAAACTGTTGTGCATTGTTTGGGTTAAAATATAATGTGTGTTGGGGTTCGGTATATTTTTCGTCCGCTTCTTCAAACAATGTTTTTATGTATGCACCGTTGGAAGCATTGTAACTGTTCAGTTTCATGGCGTTTTGTGCACGGTTTACTTCGGCTACATATATAGTTTGTTCATCGGGACTCCAGCTTATGTTAGTTAAATATTTGTCGGTAGGTTCGCCCGTTTGCAAATACACTGTAGCTTTAGTAGCCAAGTTATACACGCCTATGCTTACTGTTTGTGAGGAATTGCCAGCAAACGGATACTTAATGTTATTAACTACTGCCGGGGTTTTTGTCCAGTCTATAATTGGGTAATCGGTTACTTGTGTTTGATCTACTTTATAAAACGCCAATAAGTTTCCTTTAGTACTCCAAAATGTACCTTTGGTTATACCAAATTCGCTACGGCTTGCTGCTTGCCCATACACTATGTTGTGCGAGCCATTGGTAGTTACTTGTACCTTATTGCGTCCATCTTGTATGCTTAAGTTATCACCCTCGGTATATGCTATGCGATGCGCTATTACCGCCTTATCGGCATTTTCCATTTCGGTCACATCATAAAAATAACCTGTGGCAGTTATTAACTTATTAACTAAATTATAAGTTAATAAAAAATTTTTATAATTAAATGTAAAACTAGTTGCATCAGCCCAATCTGCCATTGGCAAAGTTTGTAGCGTATCTTGCGTTATAGTTTTTAGTTGTTTGTTAAGTGCACTTAGCGTTACGGTATGCAGTGGTTTGTTGTTGGTAGCACTGCATATTATTAATTCGTTTTTGGTGGTAGTATAACTGTAATTAGTACTACTTGGCAACCATTGCAAGTTGGCTAACTTGCTTGGCGCAAGGCTTGTGCGCCCTTTAAGCACTGCTTCATCAATAGTTAATAATTTGGTTTGTGCGGTGCAAATACTTGTAATTAATACTAGGCTAAGTGTTATGTACTGTTTCATTGGTTTGTGGTTAGTTAGTAATATTTATAAGTTTTTTGAAACAGGTTACTCAAACGTAATCAACAATTGATTTTTTTCAACTGCATCGCCTTTGTGTATGGCTATTTTTTTAATTACGCCATCAGTAGGCGATTTTAAACTATTTTCCATTTTCATAGCTTCAAGTACAATAAGTGCATCACCTTTTTTTACCTCTTGTCCTTCGCTTACTACTATATTTAGTACTAGGCCAGGCATAGGTGCCTTAAGGTCGTTTATTTTTTTAGCCCCCAAGTTTTCCATGCCTAATTGTTTTAGTAAAGCATCGTACTCATCTTTTACGCTTACGGTGTAGGTACTGTTGTTTACTTTTAGGCTTATGGTTTTATCGTCGTAGTTTACTTTTACAACCTCTACATTATACGATACATTGTCTTTAATGATACTAAGGCTACCATTTTGATTGGTAATAGTATCTAAGTAAAATGGCTTTTCGTTTACCGTGCCGTTTATGCCATTGTTAGTATCAACGTTATAGTTAGTAGTATTTATAGTTGCTGTGTACATGTTTAGTTTTATTTAATTTTGCTGCAAATATACTTTTTTTAACCTAAATGCTAACTCAAGCAACTATAAGCAACACAACTATCTCAAAGCAAAAAAGTTAATTTTAATTTAGGGTAATTAATTCATTAGTGCTTAATTAATGTTGTTTACTTTTTTATTTAACTACGCATTATTTAACGCTTCATTAACATTCAAAGTTATATTTGTGTGCATTTTTACAAATATTATAATTATTTTGATTTTAAATATGAATACTACGCTAATACCGCGCGATATAAGTTGGCTATCATTTAACCATAGAGTGTTACAAGAGGCCAACGATAAAACTGTTCCACTAATTGAACGCCTAAAGTTTTTGGGTATTTTTTCTAATAATTTAGATGAGTTTTTTAGAGTGCGTGTTGCATCTATTAAACGTGAAGAAGAAAACCCTTTACTGTCTAACAAAAACCACAAGCAAGCCCACGATCTTATAGAACAAATAACCGATAGGGTGATAGAGTTGCAAGATTTGTTTGATAAAACTTATATTAACGTTGAAAAAGAACTGGAGCAGGCCAATATATTTATAGTAAACGAAAATAATCTTACCCCTGAACAACAACAGTATGTACGCAATTATTTTTTTGATAAAATGCGTATGTCATCTGTACCCATAATGTTAAACTCAGCACCCAACTTTCCATATTTAAAAGATAGAGTTATCTATTTAGCAGTAAAACTGCATGGTGTGTTTGACCCTTTATTACCCAAAGAACAATACTCTATAATAGAATTACCTACTGAACTTTTTTCGCGTTTTGTAAAACTGCCCAATATCGCGCAGCGCGAGTACATTATACTATTAGACGATGTAATACGCTATTGTTTAAAAGATATTTTTGCCATATTTAATTACAAACACATAGAGGCATATACCGTAAAAGTAACTAGAGATGCTGAGTTGGAATTAGATAACGACTTGAGTAAATCGTACACCGAAAAACTAACATCAGGCATAAAAAAACGTAAGCGTGGTAAGCCTGTAAGGTTAAATTATGATGAGGAAATGCCCAAAGATTTACTTAACTATTTGGTAAAAAAATTGCGTATGAAAGACGAAAATAACGTTATACCTGGTGGGCGCTATCATAACTTTCGCAACTTTATGAAATTTCCAACTATTGGTGCAGGTACGTTACACTACCCATCGTTAAAAACATTGGCACATCCTGATTTTATTGGGCAAACAAGCCTGCTTAACGTAATAGAACGTAAAGATGTATTACTTACTTTTCCATACCATAACTATGGTTACGTAACCGATATATTGCGAGAAGCCGCCATAGATCCGCACGTAGAAAGTATTAAAATAACCTTATATCGTATTGCCGAAAATTCATCAATAGCTTACACCTTGCTTAACGCTATAAAAAACGGAAAACGAGTATATGTAGTATTGGAACTACAGGCTCGTTTTGATGAGGAAAATAATATTTATTGGGCAAACAAACTGCAAGAGGTAGGTGCTATTGTACGGTTTGGTATTCCTGGTTTAAAGGTGCATTCTAAACTATTTATAATAACCAAAAAAGTAAACGATAACTATGTACAAATAGCAAGTATAGGCACGGGTAATTTTAACGAAAACACGGCTCGCGTATACACTGATTATAGTTTACTTACCGCCAACAAAGCCATAACTACCGAGGTGGACAAAGTATTTAATTTCTTCCAAATAAATTATCAAACAGGTACTTACACCCAACTATTGGTAGCGCCATTTTATATGCGCAATAGGTTTGTACAACTTATTGATAACGAAATAAAAGCCGCTAAAGCCAACAAGCCCGCCAGTTTGTTTTTTAAGCTAAATAATATGGAAGATTATGGTATGATACAAAAATTATACGAAGCAAGTAATGCAGGTGTAACCATAAAGTTGATAGTACGTGGTATATGTTGCTTGGTGCCAGGAATTAAAAACCAAAGCGAAAACATAACCATAATAAGCATTATAGACCAATACTTGGAACACTCTCGTGTGTATTGTTTTGGCAACGGTAGTAAAGAATTAATGTACATATCATCGGCAGATATTATGAGTCGCAATCTTGATGAACGCACCGAAGTAGCCTGCCCAATAGTAGATGAAAATATAAAAAAAGAAATAAAAACACAGCTAGACTTACACTGGAATGATAACGTAAAAGCACGTGTAATTAATTACTCACAAGCTAATACATTAGTAAAAAACAAACGTAAAAAAACACGCTCGCAATTGGCAATATACGCACACTTGCAACAGCAACTAAGTAATTAATTTTTTTTATAGTAACTATATACCCAGTACCATGAAATTTGCAGCAATAGATATAGGTTCAAACGCAATACGATTATTATTTTGTAACGTGTTTGAAGTAAACAATATAATTACGTTTAAAAAAATTTCGCTCATACGTGTACCTTTACGCCTAGGTACGGACGTGTTTAACACTGGCGAAATATCAAGCAAAAATAGTAAACGTTTGCTTAAAACTATGTTTGCATTTAAAAATTTGATAGATGTTCACGATGATGTAATAAGTTACAGAGCCTGCGCTACCAGTGCAATGCGAGACGCTAAGAATGGTGCAGAATTAGTAGCGCAAATAAAAGAACTTACTGACATACAAATAGAAATAGTAACAGGTGATAAAGAAGCCGATATAATAAGTGCCAATCATATTGAGGATCACTTAGATGCAACTAAAAATTATTTGTACATAGATGTGGGTGGAGGAAGTACTGAACTTACATTTATAGAAAACAAAAAAGTAGTAGCGTCGCATTCGTTTAATGTAGGCACAATACGCCTGCTACAAAGCAACGGACTTACACCTGTATATGAAGAAATGAAACTATGGATAAAGAAAAATGTACACCCAGGCGAAGATGGTTTGCAGGCAATAGGGTCTGGCGGAAATATTAATAAAATAGCTTCCATGATAGCCAAAAAAGAAAGTAAGCCCCTACACTTAGATGATATACTTAGCAACTATAATTTGCTTATTTCGTACACCTTTGAGGAACGTGTGCGCCTATTGGGTTTAAATGAAGATAGAGCCGATGTAATATTACCAGCAAGCGAAATATTTATAAACGTAATGCACTATGCCCACATTAAAAAAATAATAGTACCCAAAATTGGTGTGGTAGATGGCATAGTACACATGTTGTACGAAGAATATAAAGCAAAATTAACTCCTACATTTAACTAACTATACTGTGAATACAAAACTAAAAATACTAATAGCCGACGACGAAGAGGACATTACCGAATTGGTAGCGTACAACCTGCGCAAAGAGGGCTTTGAGGTAATAGTAGCACACAATGGCAAAACGGCCGTAGAGCTTGCCCTAAAGCATAATCCTGCACTTATATTGTTAGACGTAATGATGCCCATAATGAGCGGCGTAGAGGCTTGCGCACTTATGCGTGCCAACGATAATTTAAAACAAATACCCATAATGCTTATAACCGCACGAGCCGAAGACCATGCCCAAATAGCAGGATTGGAAGCTGGTGCCGATGATTATGTAATAAAACCCATAAAACCACAAGTGCTTATTAGCCGTATAAATGCTCTATTGCGCCGCATACATAGAACCGAAACAGAAGCTACAACCGAAAATACTGTAGCAGCCAAAATAATAATAGATAGAGCGCAATACGTAGTACACCACGAGAACGTTACGCATGAGTTGCCTCGCAAAGAGTTTGAGCTATTGGCATTATTGGTATCTAAACCTAACAACGTGTTTGGGCGCGACGAAATACTAAACCAAGTGTGGGGAGATGACGTAGTGGTAGGCGACCGCACTATAGACGTACACATACGCAAACTACGAGAACGTTTTGGTAACGATATCATAAAAACATTAAAGGGTGTAGGCTACAAGTATCATGAGGTGTAGGTAAAATTATTATCCAATTTAAAATAAACGGTAACAACATTATAGCAGAACTCTACTTATTATTTTACTTTTTGATGTCTGTTAGCGTATTCATAAATGCAACTAAATCTTCGCACTCTTGGTTGCTTAAGTTTAGCGGTTGTGCAAGTATATCATCTGTACCTATTGCGCTATGCACAATTTGTGTAGGATTATTGTAGTAATTAACTACTGCTCGCAAATTAGCAAACATACCATTGTGCATGTAAGGTCCTGTTAGCGATACGTTGCGCAGGCCTGGCACTTTAAACTTCCCTATATCTTTCTTGTTTTTAGTAATGTTATACCTCCCTTTATCGGTAAGGGTTGTGCCATTATATAGCCCAATATTTTTAAAATCGTCAATTGTAAAATCGGGACCGAAATGGCAATCAAAACATTTGGCCTTGCCTACAAACAACTTATGTCCACGTATAGCAGCATCGCTTACAGCAGTAGCGTTGCCTCGCATATAGGCATCAAATGGGGAGCCTGTACTTTCTAACGTGCGCTCATAAGCTGCTAAAGCCTGCGCAATGTTTTTAGCTGTAGGTAATGTGTTATATACTTGTTTAAATAATTGAGTATAGTTTGTGCTTGCACGCAAACGAAACACAGCTTCTTTTTTAGAAAGATTCATTTCAGTACTATCTTGAATTGGAAACCACGATTGATTTTCGAGTGTAGCTGCTCTTCCGTCCCAAAACAATGCCGTACGTTGGCTCATATTCATTACACTTGGAGTATTGCGTTTGCTAAATCCGTTTACACCTATGCTAAATGCCACACTATCAGCAAATGCTAAGTTGGGGTTGTGGCAACTTGCACAACTTATGGTTTTGTTTCCCGAAAGTATAGGATCAAAAAATAAAATTTTACCTAAGGCTTCGGGAGTTATAATAGTAGTTTGTAATTGTGCAAATGAACACAGCATAACTGCCGTCAGACCACAAAACAATATGTGTTTTAAATACATAATAACCTCAATTAATAATTTTATTTACAACTACAAAGTACGCAAAATACTGGTAATTGTATTAAGCCTTTATGGCTTTTTTTATTTGATGGTTAGTATGCGCTTGTGTGGCTTTCTCTGTTCTATATTTTACTGGGTGTGGCATATACGCTAAAGTTGGACTTAATAACATAAATAATGCTTGTAATTTTGTTACTAATACACCTACGTTAAATGCAACTACAGTGTATATTACCACCATTCCTAACCCAACAACTACTACACTAACTGTACACGCTACTGCTACTAACACACAAACTATACCTGTAAGCCCAATGGAATGTATATGCTACAAATAACAACTGTAAACATTAGCGTGAGTAACACTAAAGTAGTAGTGCAACAGTAATTACCTAAGATAAATTTACTACACGCCTTACTTAGTTTTAGCATAACAATAACTCATAACGTATGTTGTCGTCTATTGTTATGTTTTAAAACTATCTTTGTATAAAATTTAAAATAATATTATTCTATGAAATTTAAAACTACTTTCCAACTTATTGCGATAGCCCTATTGGCTGTAAACACTACTACACAAGCACAATATTGCACCAATAACTTAGGGGGAGATTGTAGCATGGCGTATATCTTGGATATGAGAATAAATGGAACTACGCTAAGCAATATGAACTCAGGTTGTGCAGGTACTATAGCTATACCAGCTTATACCCATTTTGCCACAAGCGGAAACACAACTGCTACATTAAGCCAGGGTAGTATGTACACCATTGCAGGCCGGTTCGACTCTCTTACTGCACAAGCTGCAGTATGGATAGATTTTGACAATAGTGGCACGTTTGATTATAACGAATATACAGAGTGGACTGCCCCAACGCAATATACAAGTAACATAACTATACTCGTACCTAACAATGCTTATGTGGGGCAAATAGGTATGCGTGTTCGCTCTCGCACAGCGTCTCGTGGTGGCAACTTTAGTAATACTGATGCCTGCAGTACATTTGGCAATGGCGAAACCGAAGATTATACAATAACCATTGCCGCAGGTATACCTTGTGTAGGAATGCCTACCACAGGCATACTTAGCGCAGCTAGGCTAGTTACTTGTGCCCACACTATTGATACACTTACGCTAACAGGTGCTTCGCAAGGTTTTGGTATTAAGTACGAATGGCAATCATCAACCGATAGTACTACATGGACTAATACAGGCGATACCTTAGCCAAATCTTACAACTATGGCGTAAACTTAGGCGATAGTATTTATTACCGTGTTAAAATAAATTGCTTGAGTACGGGCATGTTTGTATATTCTAATAATATAAAAATAAAAAGTCCTAATACAACATTTGAGTGCTATTGTAAAGATAACTTAGGTACTGATTGTTTTGGACCTACAATAACCAACGTAACAATAGCGGGGACTACATTAAACAATACAACTACTTGCACCACAGGCTACGATTTTAATTATCCTACTACGCCGAGCACTACCGCCAGTGTGCTGCAAGCGGTAACATACAACATTAACATTATTACACAAAATGCCAACACTGGTGCTATATGGTTAGACACGGATAAATCGGGCGGATTTGATAGCGATGAATATATACCCTTACAGTTTGTAGGTAATACTGGTACTGCAACAATACTTATACCAAGTACTGCAGCTTTAGGACTTACAGGTTTACGTGTGCGTGTGGCCGATGCTGCTAATGTTACATTTATACCAAGCGATGGCTGTTCAAGCTTTGCATTTATAGGTGCGGTAATGGAAATAGAAGATTACATTATAACCATAGCCGCTGGCATACCTTGCTCGGGCACGCCAAATGCTGGTACATTAACAGCAAGTAACCTTATGCCTTGTGCAAATTATAACGACACATTAAATTTAACAGGAGCTACGCAAGCTCTTGGTATTAGCTACACTTGGCAAACATCCCACAATAATAGTACTTGGGCAACCACTACCGATAGTACATTGCAAGCAATACAAACAGGCTTAACACTTGGAGATAGTATTTATTACAGAGTTGGAGTGGCTTGTAATGCTGCTGCACCAGTATATAGTAATACGCTAAAACTAACTACTAACCCCGATTTTGCACATTGCTACTGTATGTCTAATTCGGATTTTAGGTATGATACTGATGATGTAGGTGCATTTACATTTGGTACATTTAATAACATAGAAAGCACTACTCCGCCCGATTATAATACTTTGGCCGTAAACCAGTATAGCAACCATACTTCATTAGGGCCTATACAAGCGCAGCAAGCAGTATCGTTCCCGTTGAGCATAACACAAATTAATACGTTTGATTTTTATACTTGCTTAGCTACCGTGTATATTGACTATGACCATAGTGGAGTATATGATGCCAACGAAGTGGTATTTACTGGCACTACATCTGTAAACAATGGAACAATTAATAATATGCTTAATGGATCTGTATTTATACCTGCTTACGCTAAAACAGGGCTTACTGGCTTACGCATTGTGTTAGACGAAAACACTTCTACATCAATGGCTTGTGGTACCTATACTTCAGGCGAAACCGAAGATTACATTATAAACATAGCCCCAGGCACACCCTGCACAGGCGCACCTATTGCAGGTACTATAAACATAACTGATACTATGTTGTGTGTGGGCAATACAGTAAAATTAACGTTGCAGGGTAACACACAAGGATTAAACATTGCTACACTATGGGAAAGCTCTACCAATGGTACTACAGGTTTTACACCAACTGGCGACACCACATTAAGCATAATTGTTACAAGCCCATTAGACTCCATGTATTATCGTGTAAAAGTAACGTGTAATAATGCTACACCTGTATATACTGCCAACACTACAATAAAAGGTAGCCCTGCTTATGCTTGCTATTGCTCAAGTAATTTGGGTCAGTTGTGTGGTGCACCTATCAATAATGTAACTATTAGTGGCACATCTTTAAATAATACCACTGGCTGTAACTCAGGCTACGAAGACTTTTATCCAACTACAAGTACAACTACTACCAACCTGCAACAGGCTGTAGTATATACACTTAATGTAGCTACTACTAAAGGTTTGGAAATAGCTGCGTGGATAGATTTTGACCAATCGGGCACATTTGACGGTTGGGAATATAACAACCTAACAGTAAGTGCTGCCAATGGCACAGTAAGTATATATGTACCTGCTAATGCTACGTTGGGTTATACTGGTATGCGCATACGTGCAGTGGCGTTTAAACCATCGGGAATAAATGGTAGCAGTGCTTGCGCAAATTTACATGGTAGTGAAACCGAAGATTATGTACTAAATATTACCGCAGGTACACCTTGTGCTGGCACACCAACTGCAGGCACACTAACGGCTACGGCAACAACACTTTGTAGCAACGAACATTCAACACTTACACTAACAGGGCAAACACTTGCTGTAAATATTAGCACCGTGTGGCAAACCTCCATTGATGGTATTAATGGTTGGAATAATACTGGCGACTCCTCATTTACCATTAGCGATTATGCTCCAGCCGATAGTATATTTTATCGTGTAGCGGTAAATTGTAGTGGTGGTGCACCTTTATATACCAATGTAATAAAACTGAGTGCTGCACCTGCTTACTTGTGCTACTGTAGTAATTTGGGTGGTGGTTGTGGCAATGGTCATATACAAAATATTGAACTAATTAACACCACACTAAGCAATACGAACAGCGGCTGTACTACTACTGCATATACCAAATATTTAGATGCGGGCAGTACCACTGCTACTGTAGCACATGGCACACAATACTTTATGCAGGGCAGTTTTGAAGCCAATGTAATAGATGCAGGTTTTTGGATAGATTATGACCACAGTGGCACGTTTGACGGTAATGAACTTATGCAATGGGGTACCCCTGCTAATGCACCAACAGCAGTTGCATTTATAATACCGCCAACAGCTATACTGGGAAAAACTGGCTTGCGTGTAAGGTCGCGCGGTTATAATTTTGGCACAACATTTAACCCTTGCTTTAACGAACCATCGGGCGAAACGGAAGACTACACTATTACAATAGTAGATTCATTAACGGTTACAGCTATTAGCCACAACCCAGCAATAGTAAGCGTAGCCACCTACCCAAATCCAACTAACGATGTGGTAACTATACACTTAACAGGGGTAACCAACCAAGAGGTAACCTGCCAAGTATTTAATAGTTTAGGGCAAATGATTTATACTTACACAAGTCCTCAACTATATGGCAACCAAAACCTAAAAGTAAGCTTAGCAAACTATGCTACAGGCACATACACAGTGCGTACCGTAGCTAATAACAATGTGAGTATGAATAAAATAGTGTTGCAGCGTTAAGTAGTTTTTAAATAATTAAGATTACTCAACGCTTTCTGCGGCACTTATGTTTACAGGTGTACCGCTCATGCATACGCTCATTGCATTTTTAGCAACAGCAAATTTTACCCATATTTTTTTGCCTGCTACCAAAAACTTTTCATCAAGTCCAATGGGCTCAAGCGTACTATGATCTTCCAGTTTTAATAGAAACCTGCAACCGTCAAGCCCACGTTTATCAATAACTGTAACTTTAAAAAAACCATTACTCAAGTGCGCTTTATCGCTTGCGGTTAATGGTTGTTGCACTATTGCTTTTTTTACAACATGCGTTTTAGCACTGCGTTTTTTCTTTTTTTTATTTCGTTGTTGTGCGTCTACATTGGCGCATGTACTAAGTATAAATAACATTATAATTATAAGTTTCATAATAAATCAGGTTAAAATTAATTGAATCAAGGCCTAAAAATAAATTTAAAATCGCACATTTTGAGCTTTTATTTGACCCAAACACGTATTGCATTTAATACATGTGTATAAAATTACCTAAGAGCGTTTGCCCATACTCGCTTAATACAGACTCTGGGTGAAACTGCACTCCTACTATAGGTAATGTAGTGTGTTCCAATGCCATTATAGCATTGTCTGTACCGCTTTTAGCTATAGATGTTAAACAATTTACCTCATCAATATTTACAGCCCACGAGTGATACCTACCTACAGTATAATGAATAGGGATATTTGTAAACAATTTACAATTTGGTACCGTAACTTTTATTTCGTTTGCTTCTCCGTGTATTACTTGTGGCAAATTATAAAGCGTACCACCAAAATATTCTGCCAATGCTTGATGCCCCAAACATATACCAAGTATTGGTTTTTGCTTATGGTATATGTCTATTATTTTTAATATATCGCCTGCAGTACTTGGTAAACCAGCTCCTGGAGAAAGTATTATTTTGTGGCACGTATCTAACAATTCATAATTTATTTCATTGTTGCGCATTATATGCACTGTTACATTTTCTTCATTACAAATATAATATTGCAGCAAATGGGTAAATGAATCGTAATTATCTATAAGTGCTATGTGTTGCATTTAAAAAATCGATTGTTAATATATATTTTTATTTAAGATAATTGTTTTCGCATTATTCCTTGTAGATTAGTTAGTGTAAGCCACTTTGTATATATACTATTAATACTTAAACTTTAATTCAAAGCACGTTCCGTTGTTATTGGTAAAGCTAAATGTGCCCTCCAACTGTTCACTTAGGGCTTCTATAACGGTAATGCCCAGCGATTGTTTTTTACTATAATTAATTGGCAAACCTCCACCATTATCTTTTACGCTTAGTGTGCACTCGCTATTAGTTTCGGTAAAGGATATGTCTATTATTCCGTTGGCTTGATTGGTAAATGCGTGCTTGTAACAATTGGTAAGCAA
>JACMRI010000201.1 GCA_014376525.1 Bacteroidia bacterium
GCAATGGAAAACTGGAAGATGTGTATTTTAATTTTGTTTACCAGCCTTATTTGGAAGCAGACGAAACTATTTCGGGTATTACGATTATTGCATACGAAGTAACGGGTCAGGTAATTGTAAAAAAAGCATTAGAGGCACAATATGAAGCAGAAAAAATAGCAGTAAGAAAAATAAAGGTAAGTGAAGAGCGGTTTCGGCAATTAGTACTTCAGGCGCCCGTAGCTATTTGCGTAATGTTGGGAGAAAATTTTTTGATTAAAACAATCAATCAAAAAATGGCGGATGTTTGGGGTAGAACCATTGTAGAAGCAATAAATAAACCTGTTTTTGAACTATTGCCTGAGGTTAGCACTCAAGGTTATAAAGAACTTTTAGAAAGTGTTTATAAAACTGGCGAGCGTTATGTATCAGAAGAAAGTTTGGTTAATTTTAATAGAAACGGAAAGTTAGAAAATGTATTTGTAAAGTTTGTTTATGAACCATTTATAAACGCCGAAGGTGCGGTTTCGGGTGTGATGTGTTTAGGTCATGAAATTACGGAGCAGGTTAATGAGCGTAAAAAAATTGAAAAAAATGAGCAACGGTTCCAAGGAGCTATCGCTGCTGTTCAAGGAATTTTATGGACCAACAGTGCAAGTGGAGAAATGATAGGAGAACAGTTAGCTTGGGCTTCACTTACTGGACAAAGTTATGAAGAGTATCAAGGCTTTGGGTGGGCAAGTGCTATTCATCCTGATGACGCTCAACCTACTATTGATGCATGGAACGAAGCCGTTAGTGAGGGCAAGAACTTTATTTTTGAACACCGTGTGCGATTGAAAAACGGAAACTGGGGAATTTTTTCTGTTCGAGCCATTCCTTCTTTAGATTCTGAAGGGGCGATACAAGAATGGATTGGCGTTCATACTGATATTACTGAGCAACGCCAAACAGAAAATGCATTAAAAAGCGCATTTCACCAACTGGAAGAAGCCAAAAGTAAAGCAGAAGCAGCGGCACAAATAGCAGAGGATGCTGTAAAAGCAAAGCAGCAATTTTTGTCAAACATGAGTCATGAAATTCGCACACCAATGAATTCCATCATAGGATTTACAAATGTGGTGTTAAAAACAGATTTAAATACAAAACAAAAAGAATACATAAACGCAATTAAAGTATCGGGCGATGCTTTACTCGTTTTGATAAATGATATACTTGACCTTGCTAAAGTAGATGCTGGAAAAATGACTTTTGAGCAAATACCGTTTAATTTAATAACTTCCATTTCCAGTATGATTCAAGTGTTTGAAAACAAATTACAGGAAAAAAATTTAAATTTAGTTTCAGAGTATGACCTTTCTATTCCTGAAGTTTTAGAAGGAGACCCGATGCGTTTGCGTCAAATAATTTTAAACTTAATAAGCAATGCTGTAAAATTTTCAGCTAAGGGAAAAATAACTTTAAGTGTTAGTTTATTAAAAGAAGATATTGAAAATGTAACTTTAGAATTTGCGGTAAAGGATACAGGAATTGGAATTTGTGAGGATAAAATTGATCATGTTTTTGATAATTTTAGACAAGTAGCTGATGATAACACAAGATTATACGGAGGCACTGGTTTGGGACTTGCAATTGTTAAACAATTGGTAGAATCTCAGGGAGGTAGTGTAAACGTGCAAAGTAAAATAGATATAGGATCAACTTTTAGTTTTATTTTGAGTTTTAAGAAAACAACAACAACAACACCATTAGCAGTAACATCATCATTAACAACATCACCACTATCAATAAAAAATGTTAAAGTACTTATAGTTGAAGATATTGCGCTTAATCAACTTTTAATGAAAACAATATTAATAGATTTTGGTTTTGAATTTGATTTTGCCAACAATGGAAAAATTGCAATTGAAAAACTCAAAAATGACACTTACGATATTATTTTAATGGATTTACAAATGCCCGAAATGAACGGATTTGAAGCCACAGAATATATTCGTAATGTTATGAAATCTCAAATCCCAATTATTGCTCTTACAGCAGATGTTACTTCTGTTGATGTTGAAAAATGTAAAGCATTCGGAATGAATGATTATATATCAAAACCGATTGATGAAAAACTTTTATACATTAAAATTGTTAAATATTTAAATGTATAAAATTAGACAAACAATACATTAAAAATTAATCAAACGACTGACTAGCCTTGCTAGATAAATCCATCATAGTAGCATACTCAGCAGGACTTAAATCATTATAAAAATAATTTACAGGGTTTACTTTTTCGTTATTTTTTATAACTTCATAGTGCAGGTGCGGACCCGTACTTGCGCCTGTGTTGCCCACGTAACCTATAAGGTCGCCACGTTTTACTTTTTGCCCTTGTTTTACTGCAAAGCGGCTCATGTGCGCATACAAAGTAGAATAACCGTAACCGTGATTAATTTCTACCCTATTGCCATAGCCTCTTTCTCCATCATTGGCAGCACTTACAATACCATTACCTGTACTATAAATAGGCGTGCCAATAGCTGCGGTAAAATCCATGCCCGAGTGAAACTTTTGTATTTTATAAATAGGATGTGTACGCCAGCCAAAGCCCGATGCCATTGCTTTTAAGTTTTTGTTAGATACAGGTTGTACCGCAGGTATTGCTGCTAATAATTGCGATTTATTACTAATCATAGTACTAATATCATCATACGATTTAGACTGTATATATAGTTGTTTGGATAGTTTATCCATCTTCATTGCGCTTTCTACAATAAGGTCGCTGTTGCCCAAGCCCATTAATTCCTTATAACGCTCAACCCCTCCAAAACCTGCCTTGCGTACAGTATTAGGTATGGGTTCGGCTTCAAACACTACACGGTATATATTATCGTCGCGCTCTTGCAAGTTGCCCAGCACTTTGTTTACTTTTTCTAATCTATTATTTAGTATTTCGTAGTTGTAACTAAGAGCTTCTATTTCTCGCTTAAGTTGTTTTTCTTTGGGAGAATCTAAAAATTGGTATGCAAAAAATATAGTAACTGTAGCAAATGCGCTACTTACAAGCAATATCCACAATGCACCTTTGAGCTTATCCCACAGCTTTACACGCACACGCTCGTACTTGAGAGTGTTAATGTTAAAATGGTAGTTTACTTTGGTCATATTAGGTTTTTGTTGAAAATTGATTAGGTAAAAATAGCACTATTCCATTACATTTGCAATCAAACTCAAAAAACTTAAAAAAACTACTTACTACCATGCAACAGCCCACTGCTAACGAAATACGCGCTACGTTCCTTAATTTTTTCGAATCCAAAAAACATCAAATAGTACCCTCAGCACCTATGGTGGTAAAGGGTGACCCTACACTTATGTTTAACAATAGTGGTATGGCACCGTTCAAAGATATTTTCTTGGGTAATAGTCCTGTTAAATTCCCACGTATTACCGATACTCAAAAATGCTTACGTGTAAGTGGCAAGCATAATGATTTGGAAGAAGTTGGGGTAGATACTTATCACCACACTATGTTTGAAATGCTTGGTAACTGGAGTTTTGGCGATTATTTTAAAACCGAAGCCATAACGTGGGCATGGGAATTATTAACTGATGTATACAAAATAGATAAAGACCGTTTGTACGTAACAGTGTTTGAAGGGAGCGAAGCCGATGGCGTTTCGTTTGACCAACAAGCCTTTGATACTTGGAAACAATTTGTGCCCGAAAATCGAATATTAATGGGTAACAAAAAAGATAATTTTTGGGAAATGGGCGATATGGGGCCTTGTGGGCCATGTACCGAAATACATTACGACGGACGTACTAATGAGCAGCGTGCTACCATAAGTGGTGCCGACCGTGTAAACAACGACGACCCGCAAGTAATAGAAATATGGAACAATGTATTTATGGAATTTAACCGCAAGGCCGATGGCAGCTTGGAGAAATTGCCAGCACAACACGTAGATACAGGTATGGGCTTTGAACGCTTGGTACGAGTGCTACAGGGCAAACAAAGCAACTACGATAGCGATGTGTTTTTACCCTTAATACACGCCATTGAAAAACTAACCAAAGGCCTAACTTACGAAACATTTAACCCCACAGTTACCGATGCGCAAGAGCGTTTAAACGTGGCAATGCGTGTAATAGCCGACCACATACGCACCGTAAGTTTTAGTATTGCCGATGGACAATTACCTAGCAACACAGGCGCAGGCTATGTTATACGTCGTATATTGCGTAGGGCTATACGCTACGGATACCAGTCGTTGCACATACGTGAGCCATTTATGTATAAGTTAGTAAACGCTTTAGCTGCGCAAATGGGTAGTGCATTTCCTGAGCTTAAAACACAACAACAATTAATAGAAAAAGTAATTAAGGAAGAAGAACAATCGTTTTTTAAAACCCTTGCTAGTGGCTTGTTGCGCCTTGATGCAATATGCAATGACACACGTGCAAATAACTCCACCGTTATTAATGGCAACGTAGTGTTTGAGTTGTATGATACCTTTGGTTTTCCTGTAGATTTAACCTCATTGATAGCACGAGAGAATAATTTGAGTATTGATGAAGAAGGATTTAAACTCGCATTACAACAACAAAAAGAACGCTCACGTGCAGCAACTACAGTAGATACAGGCGATTGGATAAATATATGCCCAGATGAAACGATACAGTTTGTAGGATATACACAACACGAAATTGAAACTAAAATAATAAAATACCGTAAGGTAAAAGCAAAGAACAAAGAGCAGTACCAAGTAGTATTAAACCCTACACCATTTTATGCCGAAAGTGGCGGACAAGTAGGGGATACAGGCACGCTTAAAGGCGTAAACGATACGTTGTACATAACCGATACCCGCAAAGAAAATAACTTAATTGTACATTTTACTGATGCGCTGTGCGATAATCTCACACAAACATTTGTAGCTACTATTGATGCTGAAAAACGTGCCCTTACCGAAAACAACCATAGTGCTACGCACTTGTTACACGCGGCTTTGCGCCAAGTGCTGGGCACACACGTAGAGCAAAAAGGGTCGTTGGTAAATGACGATAATTTACGTTTTGACTTTAGCCATTTTAGTAAAGTTACTGACCAAGAAATTACACAAATAGAAACTATTGTAAACAATAAAATACGTGAAAACGTACCATGTACCATTGCCGAAATGAGTATAGACCAAGCCAAAGAAACAGGCGCAATGGCGTTGTTTGGCGAAAAATATGGCGATACTGTACGTGTTGTTACTATGGATAAAAACTACAGTATAGAGCTATGTGGTGGCACACACGTAAAAGCTACTGGTAGTATTGGCTTGTTTAAAATAGTAAGCGAAAGTGCCGTAGCTGCTGGCGTACGCCGTATTGAAGCTATAACATCTACTGCTACCGAATATTATTATGCCACGCAAACCAACTTAATAAACGAAGTAAAAACAGCACTTAAAAACCCTAAAGATGTACTTAAAAGTGTACAAACTTTATTGGATACCAACGCACTATTAAAAAAACAGCTAAAATTACTCTTCAAAGAGAAAGTAGCTGTTATAAAAAAAGATTTGTTGTCTAAAATTAGAAATGAAAAAGGCGTCAATATGCTACATGAATTTATAGAGTTGGATAATGAAGAAGCTGTAAGTGATTTATTATCTCAAATAAGAGGAGATATCAAAGATTTATTTGCTGTAATAGCCTGTATTATAAACGGAAAGACTGCAATATATGTAGTATTAAGCGAAAAGCTTACAAAAGATGGAAACAGTATGAATGCTATTAGTATAGTGCGTGATATTGCTAAAGAAATAAAAGGAAATGGCGGTGGGCAAGCAGTTTATGCCAGCGCAAGTGCTCCTATTAATGACCGTGCAAATTTGGAGAAGATAATCAAAGATGTGGCACAAAAAAATTATCGTTATATTGTGTATCTATAATTAAAAAATGAAAAACTCTATCCAACAAATTATTGCATTACAAAACGAGTTAAAGTTGTTGCCAACTATTAGCGAGGACAACAAGCGCAAATTGGATAAAAAATTTCGTTTAGAATTTAATTATAACAGTAATCACATAGAGGGCAATACGCTTACGTATAGCGAAACCGCTTTGTTGTTGATGTTTGATAAATCGGATAGGGCGCATGATATACGTGAGTTTGAGGAAATGAAAGCGCACGATGTTGCCTATAAACTTATACAACAATGGGCAGCAGAAAATGAATACCCACTTACCGAAACCGATATTTGTAGCTTAAACGAAATTATATTAGTACGTCCGTTTTGGAAAGAAGCTGTAACGGCTGACGGACAAAATACACGTCGATTAATAGAAGTAGGAAATTATAAAAAGCACCCTAACTCGGTACGTTTACAAAATGGAGAAATGTTTGAATATGCTTCGCCTACTGATACTCCTATTAAAATGGGCGAATTAGTACAATGGTATAACGCGGAGGTTACTAAAAAACAATTAACACCAATAGAATTAGCAGCCCTGTTACACTATAAGTTTGTGTGCATACATCCGTTTGATGATGGCAACGGACGTGTATCTCGCTTGTTGATGAACTATGTATTACTCAAGCATAATTTACCACCCATTGTAATAAAATCTACTAATAAAAAAGAATACTTAAATGCGCTTAACCAAGCTGATGTAGGCAACATAGATGCGTTTATAAATTACATAGCGCAACAATTAGTAGCTAGTTTAACATTAGTTGTAAAAGCTACTAAAAGCGAAGATATTTATGAAGCAGATGATTTAGATAAGGAGATAGCTTTATTAAGTAAGGGAATAGTAGCAAACGAAACCGAAAAAATAAATAATAGAGCAATTATTTACACTATAATTAACTATTGCGAATTAAATATTTGGGATAAGATTAATACTGAATTGAGTAGATTTAACAGTGTTTTTTTGGCTAACGATAATTCAAATTATGTAGTACCTACTCAATTTTATAATGGTATAGATAATTATAGTCCTTATGACGGTAGTGAAGTAATGGGAAATAGGTGGACATCAACTTTAAATAGTTTAAAATCGTCAAAGGAAACTTGCAGTTTTGAAATTGTAATGTTCTTGCGTTTTGGGAGAGATAAAGATTCTAAAGAAGAAATGTACTCATTGAAATTAAAAGTAAATGAATGTGAAATTTTTCAAAGTTATAATCCAATTGTTGATTTTAATAAACACACAACACAAGATAAAATAACTTTAATGCTAAAAAACATGAGTGCCGAAATTTTAGCTCAAATAAAAACACACATTGCCTAAAATAAATACACACAATGCTATCAAAAACGTGGAATTACATTACTAATATTGGAGTGCAAAATGGCTACGATAGTGCGCTTACAAAACGTATTATCCTTAGCAACCAGTTTAATACAGTAGCCATTGTTATTTATTTTTTAAGTGGAATTAATAATTATTTATTGGGCGATGTATTCTCAGCTATTTTGCTGATAAGTTTTGTGTTTATAAGTTTAATTGGATTTTATTTACAAAAAATAAAATGGCACACTGTTGGAATCACCTTTACGTTTGTGGCTATTAATTTGGCTATTTTTTATTTTGAATCGTATTCTGGTTTTTTGTCTGGCACGTATTTATTTCACTTTCCACTGGTATTAGCTATTACGTTTATTTACGATTTTAAATTGGATAAAAAACTAATGGTGTTTCACTTTGTGCTTATTGTAGGCTTGTTATTTACAAATACATTAACTGATTATTCGTTGTTTAAAAACGATTTTATTACTGATGATAATCGCCATACTATGTTTTTGTTTAACATTATGGCAAGTTTTTTAGGGCTTAGTTTTTTTGTATATCTTACTATTCAAAACAACTTAAACGAACGTCGTTTGTTTTTGGAAAATATAGCTGAGCGCGAACAATCCGAAAAAATAATTACTCAAGCCCTTGCCGAAAAAAATACATTGATAGCCGAATTGCACCACCGTGTAAAAAACAATTTGGCTATTATATCTAGCTTGTTTAACTTAAAACTGAATGACGATTTGCATATTGACGCCAAAAATGTACTCATAGAAAGCCGAAATAGAGTGCGTTCTATGGCATTAATACATAATAGATTATATAATGGCAACGAACTTACGAGTGTAAATTTTGAAGAGTATGCCACCGAATTAGTAAGCGAAATAAACACGTCTTATCCCGCAATAGCCAATACGGTTAAGGTTAATGCTCATTTTAAACAATCAGAATTAAATGTAGCTGTAGCAATACCTTGCGGACTAATATTAAACGAGTTGCTTACCAATTGTTACAAGCACGCATTTACCAATCAAGCCAACGGAATAATAGACATATCCTTTACCGAAACTAATGGCGAGTGCACACTAAGCGTAAAAGATAATGGTGGAGGTTTGCCAACTAATTATAGTAAAAAACAATCGCTGGGCATTACCGTTATAGAAGCCCTAAGCGAACAGCTGGAAGGCACATTTAGCTTTACCAATAACAACGGAACGTGTTTTGAATTAAAGTTTAAGTATTAATAGTATATATACAAAGTGGCTTACACTAACTAATCTACAAGGAATAATGCGCAACAATTATCTTAGATAAAAATATATATTAACAACCGATTTTTTAAATGCAACACATAGCACTTATAGATAATTACGATTCATTTACCCATTTGCTGCAATATTATATTTGTAATGAAGAAAATGTAACAGTGC
>JACMRI010000202.1 GCA_014376525.1 Bacteroidia bacterium
TACTTGACCTTGATAATTTTTTTACAGATATACATAAATACTTACGCTTTTTGGAAGATGTAGTAATAGCAGTACTTGCAGATTATAACATAATAGCGGGACGTTACATTGGCTTTACTGGCGTGTGGATAGATGCTCACGAACCTATTAAAGCACGCAAAATATGTGCTATGGGCGTGCGTTGCAGCCGTTGGGTAACTATGCACGGCATAGCCCTGAACGTAAATACCGACCTAAATTATTTTAATTACATAATACCCTGCGGCATTAAAGATAAGCAAGTAACTTCTATGCAAAAAGAGTTAGGGTACGAAGTACCAATGCTAGAAATACAACAAAAATTTCAGCACTATTTTGCTAAACAATTTGATTGCGAACTAGAGGGAGAATTATAGGAATTAATTCTTTATAACTATTTACAACGGTATGTTACTGTGCTTTTTGCGAGGCATACTATCTACTTTATTTTCCAACATTTTAAAAGCTGAAATTAATTTAGCACGTGTATCTTCGGGTTTAATAACTTCGTCAATAAATCCACGTTCGGCAGCACGGTAAGGATTGGCAAACATAGTGTTATACTCGTTTTCTTTTTCTTTCCATGCGTCATCTCTGTTAGTTGCTGCGTTTATTTCATTTTTAAATATAATTTCGGCAGCACCTTTAGCTCCCATTACAGCTATTTCGGCGGTAGGCCACGCAAAATTAAGGTCGCAACCTATGTGCTTGCTATTCATTACATCGTAAGCTCCGCCATAGGCTTTGCGAGTAATAACGGTAACTCGTGGCACAGTGGCTTCGCTAAACGCAAATAATAATTTTGCTCCATGCGTAATTATTCCTTTCCACTCTTGGTCGGTGCCTGGTAAGAAACCTGGCACGTCTTCAAACGTTAATAATGGAATATTAAAAGCATCACAAAAACGTACAAAACGTGCGGCTTTGGTACTTGCATTTATGTCTAACACCCCCGCTAAATACGCAGGCTGATTAGCCACAATACCTATACTACGCCCAGCAATGCGAGCAAAACCAACTACTATGTTTTCGGCAAAGTTTTTATGCACTTCCAAAAAACTATCTGCATCAATAGTTGCATTTATAACTTCTCGTATATCGTACGGTTGATTAGGGTTTTGAGGGATTATTGTATTAAGCACAGGGCGTTGTTCGTTGCCACTTTCGTAAGGTACTTGTGGTGCAAGTTCTTCGCAATTTTGTGGCATGTAACTCAACATGTTTTTTATGTTTTGAATACACTCCAACTCGTTAGCGCAAGCAAAATGCGTAACACCACTTTTACTACTGTGTGTGTGCGCTCCACCAAGTTCTTCGCTAGTAACCTCTTCGTGTGTAACTGTTTTTACTACGTTAGGTCCTGTTACAAACATATATGAAGTGTTTTCTACCATCATAATAAAATCTGTAATAGCAGGCGAATATACTGCACCTCCTGCGCATGGACCCATAATGGCTGACAATTGCGGAATTACTCCACTCGCTTTGGTATTTCTATAAAAAATATCTGCGTAGCCACCTAACGATACTACACCTTCTTGTATGCGTGCACCACCACTATCGTTAAGTCCTATTAATGGTGCGCCATTTTTCATCGCTAAATCCATTATTTTGCATATTTTCTCTGCATGAGTTTCACTTAACGAACCTCCAAAAACTGTAAAATCTTGCGAGAATATATATATCAATCTACCGTTTACATTTCCATATCCTGTTACAACACCATCTCCCAAATATTTTTCATTTTGCAAACCAAAGTCACTACTTCTATGGGTTACAAGCATTCCTATTTCTTGAAAAGTACCTTCATCCATCAAAAAATGTACACGTTCGCGTGCTGTCATTTTTCCTTTTTTGTGCTGTGCGTCTACACGTTTAGTACCGCCACCTAGTTGTGCTTCGGCTATTTTTTGTTCTAGAATATTTATTTTATCTTGCATAGAAATAAGTATATATCGTTTAATGTTTTTTTGTAAATAATGTACAAATATAAAAATACAAGCGCATTAATAAATAATAAAATAAGTGCGATGTTACAACCATTTTTTTCGTTTAAAATAATAAATCATACCGCCAGCAACACTAAACATTAGTAGCAATGCCGCACCATAACCATATACAGAATGTAGCTCGGGCATGTGGTCAAAATTCATTCCGTAAACACCCGCAATAAATGTAATGGGTATAAATATGGCCGAAATTATGGTAAGTATTTTCACAACTTCATTGGTTCTTTGACTCAAGTTACTTAGGTACAAATCCATTAATCCATTTAGCAAATCGTGGTATGATTCTATTGTTTCTATTAAACGCACCGTGTGGTCGAATACATCGCGTATGTATAATTGTACTGATTCATGGTAAAGTTCGGAGTCGCTGCGTTGCATACTGCTTAGCAACTCTCGCATTGGCCATACACTTTTACGTAAATAAATAAGTTCACGTTTTAAAGCATGTAAACTAACCATAGTATGAGTTTCCTGACTTAGTAGTACTTCATTTTCTAAAAATTCAATGCGCTCGCCTATTTTTTCCAATATTCCAAAATAGGTATCTACCACGGCATCAATAAGCACGTACGATAAATAATCGGCCCCCATTTTACGTACTCGTCCTTTATTATTGCGTAAGCGTTCGCGTATTACATTAAATGCATCTTTAGCATTACTTTCTTGGAATGTAAGTACTACATTGGGTAATAATAATACCGTTAATTGCTCTGATTGTATGCTGGTATCATAACTCAACATACGAAACGTAGCTGCCGTGTAGTTAGGATATTCCTCAAACTTAGGACGTTGGTCGGTACTCATAATATCTTCTTGTGTAAGCGGATGTATATTAAAATACTTGCCCACGGCTGCTATATCATTCGGTTGATGTATGCCATCTATATCTAACCATTTTATGGTGGAAGTATTTTCTAAAGCAGTTTTAGCATCTTCAATACTTAGTATTTCACGCTCAGTAAAAATAGTTTCGTTAAACTCGTACAAGGTAATGATAGTGGGTGTGTTGGGGGCATCACTATTTTTTATTAATGTACCTGGCGGCAAGCCCACACGTGTATTGCGTGTTATAAATTTGTTTTTGGAATGGGTATTGGTTGCCATTTTTTTTTAGCCTAGATATAAGAGTTAACTATTAAATATTAGTAATTTTTAATTATTGCAAATTGCATATTTCTATACACTGTTTTATATTGTATGCTATCGTACGGGTTTACAATAGTGTATTGTAATAAGGTATCTCTGCGGTAACAAATCATACCGTAAACACCTGCATAAGTGGTCAAATTAGGATATTCAATAACATTTTCTTTAAGTCTTAATATTGGTTGTTTTAGCTTGTATTTGGCGTACATTAATACGTTTATAGTATCATTATCTCGCTTATAATTAAAATGTAAATAGGTAATAATAGTGCTATTAATTAATAGCAAAAGAATACAACTTACCACTACTATTTTGGGTTTTAAGGTAGTATTTAACCATGCTACAAACGGAGGATTGAGTTGTACTATAATATACGCTATTGATAGTAATAAAAATGGTGCTGCTTGTGCAAAATACCAACGCCGTTGCTCTAGTGTAGCCATTAATGGTAATATTCCACTACAAGAAAATAAAAATGCAAAGTAACTAAACTTGTAATTTATGTTTTTTACTTTAGTAGTTAAGAACGCTATTAATAACAATGCAAAAGTGAAAATATACTCCTGCAATACATCATACAAAATACCAAAATGATATTGTGTAGTAGCCTCGCCTGCCTCGGTAAACGAAGGATATATTCGCTCTTGCCAATAGGTTTTAAAAAACAATAGTGTAGCTTCATTTACATAAAGTAAAAAACCAAATATAGCTCCTACTATTACTAACGAAGCCAAACCTAAAAGTACATAACGCAGTATATTTTTAGTATCAAAAAATAATGCATAACAACCTAAATAAGTAATAACAAACTGAGTTTGAATACCTTTTGTGTAAAACAATACAAAGCTCAATAGAGTAAAAGTTAACCAATGAATATAGTTTTGTGTAACTATGAACTTATTTAATTGCAAAATACTTAGCAGTGAAATAGGTAATAGTAACGACTCTACCATTAAGTTTTCAAACACAAAGCCATGTAATGCAGATGCTACAAACATCAATAAAACTAAAGCGTTAGACACGTTATAATTGTAGGTGGCAAATATTTTTTTATAATCGGTATTGAGCATTACTAATAAGTATAGAGTACTTATAAGTGTAATAAATTTTGCAAAATACATGCTTAACAAACTATGACCGAACAGCTTATAATACGAACCATACAACCAAAAATAAATGGGAGGTTGGTCGCAAAAGTTAGGTGAATAATCAGGTGTGGCACTTAGTTTATGGAAACCATTAAAATGGTCAGCAAAATTAATAGCTACGTCTGATAGTATTAATCCATCAAAAAACATTCCTGGACTGAACATTCTAGGTATAAAAAAAACACTTAAACCTATAGCTATAAGTACGTGTATTACTTTAATGTGTGATAGTGTATTTTTAAAAATCATTTCTTAACCCCATAAACTAAACAATAGTTTGTCCTAGTTTGCATATATAGTCAAAATGGTCTTTGGTTACAGGCATCACCGATAGGCGTGGCTGGCGCAATAAACCCATACTTTGTAAAAGTTCCTCTTGTTTCATTTGTACAAGTGTAACTGTTTTTTTAAATTTTTTGTGTATAGATAAGTCCACCACAAACCAACGAGGGTCGTCTGTAGTAGGGTCGTTATAATGTTCGGTAGTTACTTTGGCTATGCCTACTACTTCCATGCCTTCGTTACTATGATACCAAAGTACTAGGTCACCTTTTTTCATCTCTTTAATACTATTGCGTGCTTGATAATTACGCACACCATCCCACATTGTTTTTTTTTCGATAGTAAAAGTATCCCAACTATATTTAAACGGTTCCGATTTTACGAGCCAGTAGTTCATTCTTTGTGCTTTTAATTTAATTTAGAATAGTTAATGCTTCTTTTATGCGCTTTACCGATTCTATCAATTTATCATCGCTGGTAGCATAACTAAAACGTACACATCTATCATCGCCAAAGGCATCGCCCGAAACTAATGCTACATGGGCTCTGTGAAGCAAAAACATACATAAATCCGACGAATTATTTATTTCAAATCCATCAATTTTTTTGCCATAATAAGCCGTTACATTAGGGAAAATATAAAATGCGCCTTGCGGTTTATTTATTATAAAGCCTGGTATTTCGCTTAGTAATTTTATCATTAAATCTCTACGGCGTTCAAAGGCTTTGCACATTTCTTTGGTAACATCAGGGTTAGCCAATACTGCTGTAATGGCAGCCATTTGAGCTATTGAGCATGCGCCCGATGTAAATTGGCCTTGCATTTTTTCGCAGGCTTGTGCTATCCATAACGGTGCACCCATAAAACCTATGCGCCAGCCCGTCATCGCAAACCCTTTGCTTACACCGTTTATGGTTATGGTGCGGTCGTACACGTTAGCAAAACTTGCCATACTGGTATGTTGTCCTGTAAAATTAATGTGTTCGTATATTTCGTCGCTCATTACGTATAACTCCTCTTGGCTTGCTATTACGTTGGCAATAGCTTGTAACTCGTCGGCTGTAAACACGCTACCAGAAGGGTTGCAGGGAGAACTAAATATTAATAGTTTGGTTTTGGGTGTAAGTTTTTTTTGTAGTTGATCAGCCGTAAATTTAAAATCTTGTTCAATATTAGTGTTAAGATACACTGGAATACCACCCGCAAGCTTTACAATCTCTACATAGCTAACCCATGTAGGCGTTGGTATTATTACCTCATCTCCTACATCTACTAATGCCAATACTGCATTAGCAATAGATTGTTTTGCACCAGTAGATATTACTATTTGTTCAGGCGTATAGTTGATGTTATTATCACGTTTAAATTTTTCGCTTACCGCTTTACGCAACGCTGCCACACCTGCTACAGGCGTATATTTGGTGTAACCTTCGTCTATTGCTTTTTTGGCCGACTCTTTAATAAAATTGGGCGTGTCAAAATCGGGTTCGCCTATACTTAAACTTATAATATCTATTCCTTGTGCTTGTAATTCTCGGCTTTTGCGTGCCATTGCTAATGTTTGACTTTCATTAAAGCTACTCATTCTGCTCGCTAATTTTCCCATAGTTTTTTTTACTGTTTTTGTATTTTGCAAATATATTAAGTATTTGCAGTTATTGATAGTTGATTTATTAACGTTTTCGTTTTAGAAATAGCTCTATTATTAACCAAAAAAAAGTGTGCGTTATAAACTATTTTATAACGCACACTCTTTTTAATCTTCTAAAAATATTATCTATTAATCTAACACTACAGTTACTGAACCACTTTTTTCTGTAATTTCTTCAGAATTTAATTTTTTAATTTGCATCATATAATAGTATGTCCCTGGCGATACTGTGTTGCCTTTATATTTACCATCCCAACCTTCATTACCTGTAAATAGCAATTGACCCCAGCGATTAAATATTTTAATTTCCAAACCTTTCAAAAATAAATCATTTTTACCGTCGCCATTAGGTGTAAACGCATTGCTTATTGGTAATACTTTATTAGTAATTTTATTATCTCCCCAATTAGGACAACCTTTTTCTATTACCAATACTTTCACCACTTGATTATCTATCATATCTTGTGTTTCAAACAAATTATTACCCACATATATTTCATTAGCATCAATATACCATTTGTAAGTATCGTAAATGTTTGGTGTAGCGGTAAACAAAATTGTTTGACCTACGTATGAGGTATTATTATCCATATTAGATGCTATAGTTACATGTGGCAATGGTTTTACAATTACAGGTAATGCTGCAAATGCTCCATCATTTTTACAACCATTTTTACTTATACTACCCATGTAGTAAGTAGTACTTGATGTTAGGTTTGGAGATGTAAATATTGGGCCTCGCTTTATAGTGTCTTTCCACATATTACCGCTTAGCCAAAATATTGTGGCTGTGGTAGGGTTTACAGTTGCTTTTAATACTATGGAATCTCCCTCACATATTTCTATTAAAGTTGCTGTTAATTTTGGTAAATCAGGTAATGGCAGCACGGTTACTTTTATAGAATCACGCTTTTCGCTTGCCTTACAACCAAAACTATTTTTAACTTCAGCATAATAAAATTGAGTTACCAGCGGACTTACTTTAATAGTATTTTTACCTAAACTTGTTGTGCTATTAGAAGTAGCATACCAGTTAATACTTTGGTACGGCCCTGTTACTGTTGCATTAAATTTGATACTGTCTTTCAAACATATAGAATCATTTGGTGCTAAGGTTAGTGTAGGACGTGCTGGACGAGGTACCATAGTTATTATTACACTATCTCTTCTTTTATTAGATAAACAGCCAGTTGCTACTATTTTTGTTTCGAAATAGTATGTAATATTATTTATTATGGGTGGGGTTACCCAATTTAATACACCTAAAGATGTGCCACCTGAAGGAGTGCCATATACATTAGTAATTACGCCTAGCACAGCTACCACTTTTAGGGTATCTGTTAAATTAAAGCAGATACTGTCATTGGGTTTGTAAGACAATATAGGAGCTAATGGCAGGGGATTAACTAATATTTTAACGCTATCGCGGGTAGTTTTAGCTACACAACCTGCTGTACTTTTAGTTTCTATATAATACTTTACAATAGTAGCAGTAATGCCTGTGGTTAGTATAGGGCTCGTAAAATTAACAGTACCCAAAGCAACGCCACCTGTGGGAGTTGAGTACACGCTTGAAACTACATTAGGTTGTGGAGTAGCCGAAATAGTTATAGCACTGCCAGAACATATTGTATCATTAGCGGTTACAATAGGTATAAAAGCAGTTGGTAGTGCGTTTATGGTTACAGGTACATCATCAGTGCCTACACAACCAAAACTATTAGTTTCTTTTACGGATACAATTCCCGAACCTGCTGTTGGCCATTTTATCTTTGTTGATATTGTACCTTGTCCACTATTAATAACACCTCCACCTGTAGCACTCCATACTATGGTACTTGTGGTAGCTGCAATACTATATATACCTGTATCGCCAACACACACGTCGTTGTCGATTGTAGTAATTATTGGCAAAGGAACGGGATTAATAGTGTAGGTAGCTGTTGATGTGGCTGTGGGGCAACCTGCTATGGTTACGGTGTTAGTCATAGTGTATGTACCAGGTAAAGTAAGTGGGCTAAAAGGAACTACATCTCCGTTTAATAAATTACCTCCAAATATAGGGTCGCTGCAAGTAAAATCTCCTGCTGTGGCACCAGGGTCTAACGCATAAAGTAACAAAATAGCATCCTTACACACAGGGCTACTAGGGTAACTAAAACCTGCAGTAGGTACGTTAGTTAGGTTTATGTTGTTTACACTATCTGCACCACTACATGTTCCTGCAGTTTCGGTTACATTTACATTACCTGTTGTTCCACTACCCCAAGTTACATTAATAGAGTTAGTACCTTGACCTGTAAATGTACCACCCGTTACCGTCCAAGCATAAGTGCTTCCGCTATTGTTGGTTACAGAGTAAGTGGCAGTACCACCTTTACACGCTGTAGTATTGGCTGGACTTATAGTAGGGCTTAATGCGCCAACTGTTATAGTAATAGATTTAGTTGTATTAGCACTTGCACAAAAACCTACCATATCTACAGAGTAGGTTGTAGTTACTGTAGGACTTACTGTAATTACATTTCCTGTGCCTGAAGGATTTGGACCTGGTGTGGCAGTCCAAGTATACCCTGTTGCGGCAGTTGGAGCAGTTATTGTTGCCGATTGTCCAGCACATATATTATCGTTATCCGCAAATACATCACCAAAACTAATTCCCGAATTTCCTGTAACCACAAAATCGCATCTATTAGTACCCCAAGGATCTATCATTAAATAATAGGATTGTCCTGGCGTTAAACCACTTGCGGTAATAGTACCTCCTGAATTGGCTGCAGGCTCTATAAAATCAGAAACGGCAGCAAAACCACAACAAGCGCCCGATGCACTAAAAATTTGCATTTGCACACCTGGTTTTGCAGTATTTGAGCAATTACTAGATGTTAATGTAAGTGAAATAGATGCTTGCGATGCTGTAAACTTAACCCACAAATTATGGTCTATTGTTACATCTAAATTAGGACTGCCTCCGCAACTAGTGCCAAAAGCGCTACCAGTTGGACAAGATCCAAAAGGACCGCCACTTGTTTCGGAGTTACCTGCCATATTACAAGGTCGTGTAGGAGTTACTAAAATAGCAGGTGGTACAAAACTGCCATTTACGCCGTTAAAATCGCATACTTCTAATGCATCTCCACAAGCGCTACCATCATTAGCGCCAGCAAATACAGTAATACCTCCATTGCCACTTGCTCTTGCATTATTCCAATAACGTATATACACAAAGCTATTAGGCATTAAGCCTGTTTTGGATATGGAGGGTAACAATGCATCGTCTATATCATCAATAGATGAAATTAAATTTAATGCTCTTGGAATACCCGTATACAACGCTAAGGAAGCGTCTAATGCAATTGCATCTCCGTTAGGCATTGCTTTGTATAATGGTTTTACAGTAATTTCTCCACTTGTAGGCACTTTTACCTTAAACCAAACATCATACGCACTATTGTTTACATCAGCGCAGTTGGCTGGTGTTGGTAAACTGCTGTTGAATGTTGCGCCTACAGTAGTGAATAGCTCATACAATTGTTTATTTGTACCAATTCCTAAGCCTTTGTTTGTAGTTATCTCTATAGCATTAGCAGGCTCGTCGTTGATTGGTGGTGGTATAATTGTATTACTACTTACAGTTATAGCAAACATTCCTGTTATACTCTCGTTATAATTTTTTACACTAACAAAGTAATCTTTACCAACCACTAAGTTGGTAAAATTAATTGTTTCAATACCTCCAGAATATGTATTGTCTTGAGTTTGAATAGTCCTTATGTGTTTACTACTTGCATTAGTAGCTACTTCAATTACGGCATCAAAATTATTAAAGCTATTTACCTCAAGTACGGCCGTAATATTAGTTGCCGTAAATTTAAATACGTTAGGAGAATTACTTTGATAAATACTACTATATTGTGTACCATCATCAATAATTAAAGTAGTTGCAGTAGCGGTATTAATGCGATTTGCGTAAATAAATGTATTGATAGCAAGTGATAGAGCAAGAGTAAGATATAATTTCATAACGTAGATGTTTATAATTAAAAATTGTTTTTTGTGCCTAAATTATTTATCGAGCGGTAGTCTTACTTCTTTTGGCTGAAGTGGTTTGTAGCCTTTTTGTAGTAATAATTGTTTCAATAATACGGTTGAAAAAAACTTTTCGTTTTCGAGCATTACGGCTGGGTAAGTTACCCACACTTGTAATTGCGCGTTGGTTTTGCCTGCTTTGTATTCAGTTTTAGAATCGCTTACGTTCATCATTTTCTTTATTTCTTGGTCTAATATAGCTATTTCGTTTTCCGATTTTACACCTTCGAACGGATAATATACTACCATTTTGTTACCTTCGGCGGTTTGTGCTTTAGCTGTTGTGAGGCTTGATATTAGGGTAATAATTATTAAAAAAGTAATATTTTTCATAGTAGTTTTTTTTATTTTTTATATTTATGTATTATCTAATTTGTTAAATTAAATGTAAGAAAGTTTTTTAAACTACCAACTATTTTTAAATTATTTAATGAAATTACCATAAATATCTTAAAAAAATAAGGAGCATCAATATAATTGATGCTCCTGATGTAATAATAAAATATGTATTGTGCTACTTAAAAACGCTCTAATGCATTAAAAAAGAAATTACCTTCAATAGCTGCATTTTCGTCGCTGTCGCTACCATGTACTGCATTTGCAGCAATAGATTTAGCATATACTTTACGTATAGTCCCTTCATCAGCCTTAGTAGGGTCGGTAGCACCAATAAGTGTACGGAAATCGGCCATTGCATTTTCTTTTTCAAGTATTGCAGCTACAATTGGCCCATTGCTCATATAACTTACCAATTCGCCATAAAAAGGACGCTCTTTGTGTACTTCGTAAAATTTACCCGCATTTTCAGCAGTAAGGTGCATATATTTCATAGCTACAATACGGAAACCTGCATCGTTAATCATTTTTAAAATTCCGCCTACATAGTTATTAGCTACTGCATCAGGCTTAATCATTGTAAAGGTTCTGTTAGTTGTCATTGTTTTGGGTGTTTTATTTATAAATGTATATTTTAAATTTTGTGCAAAGGTAGTATTTATAATTACATTTGTAAGTGGTATAAAAAACGTAACCATTTTACCCACACGCACAAATATTAATTTGTGATTATGCTTTAAAATAGCAATCGTTTAAAATAAAAAATATAAAACAATATAATTTCTCATTTATGACTTTAGAACAATTACAGGCAACATTAGCACAACCACAACACATAGTTATAACTACACACAAGTCGCCTGATGGCGATGCAATGGGAAGTTCGCTGGGATTGTATCATTTTTTAATACAATTAAACCATTCTGTAACCGTAGTTACTCCCAACGAATATCCTGTAAATCTACACTGGTTGCCTAATAACGACAAAGTGGTGATAGCTGCGCAACAGTCTGAAAAAGCAGCACAGTTAATAGCCGACGCTACATTAATTTTCACTTTAGATTTCAACAATTTATCTCGTATAGACCAATTAGCGAAGCTAGTAGAGCAAGCATCTGCGCCCAAAGTAATGATAGATCATCACTTAGAACCCAGCAACTACGCCGCATTTATGCTAAGCGATACAACGGCAAGTTCTACCTGCGAACTCGTATATGTATTTATGCAAATGATGAAACATATAAATTTGCTCAACAAACAAATAGCCGAATGCTTATACACAGGCATACTTACCGATACTGGTTGTTTTAAATATTACTCCTGCACCGACCGTACACACGCAGTAGTATCGCATTTGGTGGCCGCAGGAGTTAAAAACCAAGAAATACACGAGCGTATATTTGACGCTGATAACATTAATCGTAAACGCTTACACGGTTATGCTGTAGCGCATAAAATGTATAAAATGGAAAATTTACCTGTAATAATAACCAGCCTTACATCTGCCGAGTTAGATGAATACAATTACGAAACAGGTAACTCCGACGGTATAGTAAACGTGGGCTTAGGCATTAGTGGTGTTAAACTTTCGGCGTTTTTTGTAGAGCGAGATGGAGCAGTTAAAATATCGTTTAGAAGCAAAGGAGGATTTAATGTAAATGAGTTTTCGCGTAAGCATTTTAGCGGTGGAGGGCACGCCAATGCGGCAGGAGGTGGAAGTGAGGTATCCTTACACGAAACCATTAAACAATTTGAAACCATAATACCTACTTACGCACATGAATTTTTTGAATAACACTATTATTTATTTAATAACACTATTAACAGTACTTATTGGTTGCAAAAATGAAGCGCAAACCAATGTAGCACTATTAAATGACAGCAAGTTAAAAGACACCTTAGAAGACGCTAACAAAACGTTTATTAACACTGAAAAGCAACGTATAACAAGCTATGTAACACATCATAACTTAACTATGCAAGCCACAGGCACAGGGTTATTATACAGTATAACCAATGCTACAAAAGGGGCGATGCCTGTAAGCAATAGCAAAGTTACGGTACATTATACATCGTCATTACTAAACGGTACATTGTGCTACACCACCCGCCAAACGGGGGCTGAAACATTTAGGGTAGATCACGACGATGTAGAAAGTGGTTTGCACCAAGGTATTAAACTAATGCACAAGGGCGAAAAAGCTAAATTTATTTTACCTGCACACCTTGCCCACGGCTTACTTGGCGATTTAGACAAAATACCACCACGTAGCGCAGTAGTTTACGATGTGGAATTGATAAGTGTTAAGTAACTAGCAATTACGTGTTGTGTTTTTAGTTTTACTCAATAATATAAATCCTACATTTGTAGTATGAAATTAATTGCACTCTTGCTGATAACAGTACTAAGTTCAACCGTGGCTCAATGTCAATCTAGCGCAGAACTAATGAATATTGGTAACGCGCATTTTTTAATTGGTAACTATACGTTGGCGTTACCTTATTTTACAAAAGCAACACAATGCATTACTACTTCGCCCAAAGCAAATTACATGACGGCTTTATGCCACTATAATTTGAAAAATTATACGGTTGCCAATACTTATTTTACTAATGAATTAAGCATTGATAGTAACTGTGCTCAGGCATATTATTTTAAAAGTTATATAGCTAACAACAATATAGATAGTGCATTACACTACATTAGCAAAGCCATTAATTTACAGCCCCATAAGGTTGCATATTTAATAACCAAAGCCGATATATATTATAACCACAAGCAATATCCACAAGCTATTATTGAGTATAATAATGTACTTTTAATAAATAAAAAACAAGATTATGCACTGTATAAACTGGGGTATTGCAATTATTATGTTGGCAATGTAATTGCTGCATGCTTGCATTGGAGCAAAATAAGTGAGCTAGACGATTTTGAAAACGAAACGTTTATAACAGAATTAATTAATAACACACGCAACAAAAAATAGGATGAAGGCTATGAAAATTATTTATTTGATAACTACATATATACTTGTTACAACTGTAGTTGCACAAGCACAAACGTATAAGCATTATTTTGGTAATATACATGCCCACACTTCTTATTCCGACGGTAATAAAGATAGTGCTACATCTTTAATTACTACTCCTTTACAGGCATATACGTATGCCAAGGCCTCGCAACATATTGATTTTTATGGCATATCGGAGCACAATCATTACTATGCAGGTATGATAAATAAAAACAATTATTATAAAGGAATAGCTGATGCTGCACTGGCTACCGTTAATGATACGTTTGTGGCTATGTATGGTATAGAATGGGGATTAATATCGGGTGGTGGACACGTACTTATATATGGCTACGATTCGCTAATAGGTTGGGAAACAGGACTTTACGATGTATTTGTAGCGCAAAATGATTATACTAATTTATGGAAAAAAATAAACAAAAAAACAGGCGCATTTGCCTATTTGGCACACCCTACAAGTACCGATTACGGCAATATGGAAACCGCCATATTTAACCCAGAAGCCGACAGTGCTATAATAGGCACTGCTGGGCGAAGCGGACCAGCATTTAGTACCAACACCACCTACACCAATCCCAGTACGGGCAATTATATTACACGCTATAGCAATTTTTTAAAAAATGGCTACCACTTTGGTATAGGGCTCGACCACGATACCCACAACTCAGTGTTTGGGCGTTCGTCGGCTGGTCGTTTAGTAGTGCTAGCTCCACAACTCACACAGCCTAATATATTAGAAGCATTTAAACAACGTCGGTTTTATTGCTCTGATGATTGGAATACTAAAGTAGATTTTGCAATAAATAATCAAATTATGGGTAGCATAATTACACAAGCAGGCAACCCTACACTAACCGTAAACGTTACCGATGCTGATGTTGGAGATAACATTACCAATATACAAGTATTTGGCGGGGCTCCTGGTAGCGGGGCATTTGCCACAACACTAACTACTAAAAACATAGCGTCGTTTACCTACACACACACGCTTGCTAACAACAGCACATTTTATTACTACCTAAAAATAACACAAAACGATGGTAACATTATATGGACATCGCCAATATGGTACACCCGCAATGATGCTACGACCACAATACCACCAATAACCAATTTTACTACCAATACCACAACTAAATGCGTTGCACAACCTATTAATTTTACTGATAACTCAATCAATACTCCTACTGCTTGGAGTTGGACTGCAACTGGTGCTACGCCTAATTTTTCAAATTTACAAAACCCAACTTTTTCCTATGCCAACGCAGGTACATATAGCATAAGTCTTACTACTAGCAATGCTTCGGGCAGTAGTACGCCTGTAACTGATAGTGTTATTGTAACTAATTGTACAACTAATTTAAAACAGAAAAATATAAACAACGTACAATTATTTCCCAACCCTACTAATGGTAGTGTAACTATTAATTTGAATGAATTAAAAGGTACAAACACACTTACTTTGTATAATGAAATGGGCAGTGAAATAGCCCATTGGAGCACTACTCAGCCTACACACACTATAAACCTGAGCAACTATACTAACGGGGTATATGCGGTTAAAATAACTACTGAAAACAATACTATAATTGTAAAAAAAATAGTGCTTCATCAGCCTTAATCTTTTTATTTTTTTGCAATAGAAGTCTCCGACTTCAGCGGTTTTGGAACACTAAACTGTATACACACACCAAAATTTGATTAACCACAAATGTGTATGCGGAGCACTGAACTGCATTTTTTTAGGTGCTGTTAGCGGTTGCCTTCTATGTCAAACTGTTTTAACAGTATTTTCCTACCTGCACGAATTAGTAAAAGTCCAAACATTATGAATACAACACCCGTAGCAAGAAATATATAATCATAAATAGATAAGCCAAATCGTTCAACAACATGATGAATGCCTAAAATATGATGGTCAATAATTCCTTCTATTAAATTGAAGATTCCCCAGCCTATAAACAATGCTCCCCAAAAAGTAATACCCGACAAGGGAACAGAATGATTTTTTGAAGCGTCCCAGAGCATCTTTACAGAGATAGCTGTGGTTACCCAGGTAAGTAAATGAAACATGCCATCCCAAACCATGCTGGTTTTGATGTTCACAATAGTGTCTTGCGGAAATTTTGCCGAAAGCATGCTGTGCAATTGCAGTATTTGATGAAATAAAATACCATCAACAAATCCTCCCATTCCAATACCCATTAAAGTTCCTGCGGCAATCAAAGGTTTCATGTTCATAATTTCAGTTTTGGTTGTAAGGTTTGCGTTTCCACCCACCATTGTAAATTAAAAAAGTTATAATAAAGAAAAAAAGAAACGGTAATAAACTCGCACTTAAATTAAACCAAAAGTCGGGTCCAAACAGTGAAGTACGTATTTCTGCTGCTATTTTAGAGTTGCAAAAAGGGCAAGCAAAAGCAGTTAGAGTAAATATTGTAAAAGCCAAACAAAGAAATATTTTCATTTTCACCAATTTAGTCTATAAAGTAATAACGTAAGTTAGCAATTTTTCTGGTCAAGTAGAATGTATCCAAAGTTTTCCGCCAACGATTTCTTACTTGGCGAAGGTAGCGTTTTTTAACACAAATGTTGATGAAGAGAACGAATGGTTGATTAACCATAAATGTGTCTGCGGAGAACTGATCCGCCACTTTTGCCAAACTTTTGTTACCAGCCGTATTTCTTGTTAGTTCGTCCATTTTCGTTGTCTTTTTTGTTTGTACCACAATGCAAGCACAAGTAAAATTGTCAATATGATAAAACTTGGTTCACTCATTCGTTGGGTGTCTTCTCCAAGGTCTAACGATTTGTTACTTGATAAAACTTGTTCTTGTTTCTTTTTCAGAATTGCTTTTTGTGCTTCATTTTCTACTACTAAATACGATGTCACAGGTGTCATTACTTTTGAAAGAAAACTATACTTTACCAAGTTAAGCCATTCTTTGTTAGATGTCTCTGGATGCAGAATTTGAGAGTTCCATTTTCCTTGCATTGTCAATGCAGTTTGCCAATTCTTTTCTTTAATACTTTGGTCATTAACTACAAATAAGTCATTTTTTAGAATGATACTTGGCTGATTGTTGTTTGGCAAATAGAATTTTTTGTTTTCAACTTCATATTCTAAAACAGTTTGGTCAAACGTATATTTTAAACTGTCCGCAAGCGGTTCAGTTGGGTTTGATGTCAATGAATGAGGTTGAAGGTTTCCGTTTTGATTAACTGAGAATAAAAAATCATTTTCGGGGAAAGTCATTTTTAAGTCCGAAAAATCTTTGTCTAAAACTGCTTTTTGTATGCTGTCGGTAACCACTACAAACACAGGGTAAGTCGAACTATTATTTTTGTAAGCTTTAAATAATGATGTCTTAATGCCTCTGTCTAGGTAAAAGCCACCTTCAAAATTTTGTGATTTATAAATTTGTTTCCAGTCATTATTTAATGTAATAGTTTTTTGATAGCTATTTACAAAACTAATTTTAGAGTTTTCTTTAAGCGGTTTATTAGTTTCTAAAACTTGATCAATTCGTTTAATGAAGTCAGCAATATTTTTCTCTTTGTTTTTGGAAATATCAAGTAAGAAATGGAAATATGGTTTTCTTTGAATTTGCTTTAATGTTTGCTTTTGTTTTGTAGAAACATAAAATACATTACCATTCGCATTGCTAACGTTGCTAATTGTTTCTTCTTCATTGCCCAGTTTTACTATGTTGCTGTCCAAAGAAAAACTTATTGGCTTTTTGTGTAAAATCTGAATACCAGTTTTTCTTACTTCACCTTTTGCAAATGGAAAAACACGAAATGCAACTTTATTGCCTGTTAAGTAATACAAAATTCCTGGGTCTCTATTTTCATTTCTAATGTTTGAAAATACCCACATAGCAGATTTCTTTTCTGCTAAAATTCCAAACTCTTTTTTGTTGCCAACAAATAAGTAGTAGTCACTAATCCAAGAACCTTCTGGAAGTTCAATAGTAGTAGCGTATTCTGAAAAAAAAGTATTATCGCTCTTATTTGTTACTTCTAAATCAACCCAACTTAACCAAGCATTTTGCGATTTATCGAAAGTGCTTTTAGTAGAAATGTTTGTGATTTTAACATTGCTATTTTGAATATTTTCAGGTCTTAATTCAAATGAAGTACTGCCGAAAAATATTTTTTCAATGGTGTTTATTTTTGCATCTGAAATTGTTAGGTTGTCCAATACAAGCCAATTAAAGTAAGATGATAAATATGGAATTTGACTTCCAAAAATTACTTCCTGATTTCTGTCTTTATGATGCTTTACTACATTAAGCGTTTTTTGTAAAGAAACTTTGTTGATTTCATAATCTTTTGAATAGTCAGGATTGTAGATATAATCAAGCGTTTCATTTAATACAGCTTTGTCATTTAAATAGGAGCTTGTAATGAAAATCGGAAGGATTAAAAACCCAATTAACGAAACAACCCAAATTGCATTTTTTGAGAAATTGTATTTTAAATATGCATAATCTTTTGAAAGTTCATTGATATGAAGGACGAAAAGGAGTAAAGGAGCAAGCATTAAAAAACCTGTACCGATTGCTACAACTGCTATAATTGATAAGGGAAGAAAAGGTAAGAACACAAGAAAAAAGTAAACTGTATAAGCAAAAGTTATACTTCTAGCAGTAAATAGAAGAGTTCTGTAAATTTTGTTGTCAAGATTTGGAAGACAAATTAATATACCATTTATTAAAGCTAATATGTAAAACCAATAGCTATTAAAGTCTCCAAATATTCCAGAACTATTTACGCTGAAGTTATTAAATAAATGACCATTATTTACTGCTAAGCCAATTAAAGGAAGAACAATTGAAATTGGAATTTTCCAAGCAAGTTGATATTTCTGCCAAACATCTGCCTTTTTTGTTGCAATAATTAATACACCTCTAATTAAGAAAAAGAGAAAAGTTAAAGTGCCGATAATTATGAAGATAATTAGTAAATGAATACCAAAATTGTTCCCTACTGGCTTCCATAATGGCAAAAGAATTTGAGAAAATATGTACCAAGAAACGGGAATAATGATGGCGATTAAAAAGTTTTTCCAAGCTTTATGTTCGCTTGTTTCAGGTGTGAAATGAGCAACTAATACAAATAAGGAATAGGCAAGTGTAGGCATTAAAAAAGTACCAACATATAAAATATTATTGCCCGAAAACATCCATTGGGGAATGGAAAAGGGAATAATTTTGTCTGAATGAAAACCGAACAAATAAATAAAAGGGATATAACATAGTAAGGCTATAACGCCATAAAATACTGAAACCTTTTGCTTTTTGATAGTTAACCAAAGTGTATAACCAAAGTTGAGAAGTCCTAAAACTCCTAATGTCAATCCAAAAGTTTTCCACAGTGCAATGTTCTCTGCATTCAAGAGGCTTTTTATAATATTATACTCTCCAATAAATAGAAAAAACAAGACTAAAATTGGTAGTGTGTTTATAAAGAAAAGCCATTTAGGATTAAGTAAGTTTCGCATTCTGATATTTATTGGTTAAAAACTTTTCGGATACTATGTAAATTAAAATCAAGAAAGTCAGATTGGTAATAACACCAACTAATTCGTGAAGAATTAAATGTGGTATGTCTGGTAAAAAGTTATTTGCCTGTTGTTGCATAATTATTGAAACAAATATTCTTGAAGCATTAACGAAAATTGTAAAAAAATATGATGCAATTAATGCAATTGGAATGGTTAAAAATTTCAAAATTGTCTTGTCAGCATATTTTAGAAATAGGAATGTGAGCATACAGAAGCATAAAAGCAAAAAATTAAAGCCTGAACATGATTTTTCAATCAGAATATTTAAGTTGTCGTGATAATAACCCTTGTCTGAAAAGTAAACAGAATGTGAACCCGTTAAAAGTCCTACGATTTTGTCAGTCGGTTTGAGTAGGAAAATTAAATTGTCATTGTCGGCAAGCGTATAGCCGAATTTTAACAGGATAAAAATTCCTATGGTCTTCAGATAAAATGGTATGTTTTTATTTGTCTGCACTGTCGTTGTTGTCTTAGTATGGCTGCCAACTCGTTAATTGACGAATATAATTACTATTTACCAATAATGAAACAAAAACATAATAAACGCTTGTTTTACTAATAAAACAAGCGTTTATTATATGAGTATTTCCCATGTCGTAAATTTAAAATAACGTATTAGTAAATCCAAAATGCGCATATACGCATTTTCAATATTCAAAAATAATTATTCAATTCTCTAAAAACAAAAAGGCGTTACCATTACAGTAACGCCGCTCGTTTTTATTAATTGTAATTGAAATTAGTTTTTCACTTCTTCAAATTCAACGTCTTGTGCTTCGCCAGATGCTTGTGGCTCTGCTGGTGCACTTGCTTGTCCTTTGTTATCGGTACCTGCTTTGTACATTTCTTCGCTTGCAGCTCTAAACAGTGTATTTACTTGCTCCAATGCTGTTTTAATAGCTGCTACGTTGCGGTTACCGTGTGCTTCTTTAAGACGTGCTTATGCAGCTTCAATAGGCTTTTTTTTTGTAATAAAAACTTAAGACAATTACAAGAAAAAATTAAATTTCTATTAAATTCTGTACATTTTTACCATTCCAAAAGCCAACAAATTTATAAGGCGAAAATCGGGCAAACATTTCTTCTTTGTACCAATTAAGTTTTCTAGTAAGGCGAACAACTTCTTTGTGTTTTTCATTTTTATACGCATAATCTATCATTTCCGCTTGCGTTTTCCAAATACTAACCGTGGCTTGCTGAATTAAAGGCCATTCTCCAACACCAATTGAAAGTACCAATCCCTTATATTCTTCAAGGCTTTTACTAACATTACCTACTTTTCTCCAGAATGAAATTAATTTAGAGATTCTAATGCTGGCTCTTGTCAAAACCATTACAGGCTTGTCTAAAGCCAAAGTCGCAGTAGAAATAAATGGTTGCTTTTTGTCCCATTTTCCGTGTGCTTCTGCTGCATTAGCAAAAACGGTAAATGACTCAGAGCTTTTAGATTTATATTTTTTGTAAAATGAATTATTTTCGAAAAATGTGTTTGCTTTTGCTTCAGAATCCCAAATGCATAATAAGGCATAGGTACCAAAGTTTGGTATTGAACTAAAACCATTTTCCGCACCGGAACCCAATAACTTGTAAAACACTAAGCCATCAATATTTTTTAAATGCGCGTGCCCTAATTGCATTTGCGCAAAAGCCCAAAATTTATTAGAAAAAGATTCTAATTTAAAAAAAGTACAAGTAGTTATTTGGCTCATTAATTTTGTATTTTATTTGTATTTTGATAGTTAATTTTATTTATTTTTTTCAATTACCAAAATTTGTATTCCCATCGGAAATAGTTTTTCGAATGCAAAAATAGGGTAAGTAATAATTTTTAAAAGTACGAGATTCCAAAAATTATTAGCCATATTTCCTGACCAATGGATACATTTTTTTTCCATTTTACCAAGCCACCAAAGCGTAAACGCATCGAGTGTTCCGTTTCGAAAATGTTGTACGATTTTCCATTTATCTTTTTGAAACAAAAGATTAAAACTTTTTTTGGTTACTAAAGAAATGTGCCTTGGACTGTGCCATCCTTGCCAATGTGATTTTTGAATTTTTGCAAAAATGTTTTTATAATCTGGAACTTCAATAATTAATTTTCCGCCTGGTTTTAAAAAAGTATACAGTTTTTCGATAGTTTTATTTGGGTCGTAATCGTGCTCAAAATAATGCCATAGTGTAATCACATCAAATTGTATTGTAGTTTTAAAATCCTCAATCGATACTTTATGGAGTTCTAAGTCAGGATAGTTTTTACCTTTCCAGCCAGAGTCTGAAAAATCTATTCCTGTGCAATTTGCTGTTGAGTTTTGTTGCAAAATCTCTAAAAAACTCGGATTTCCACAACCAACATCTAAAATATTAATATTTGGATTGTGTTTGTCGATATACTTTTTTACAAATTTAGCGCGTCTTAAATCTAATTGTTTTTGACTATCAACAACGAAAGAACTGTACTTTCCCCACGCCGCAGCACCTCTGTAAGGCAAATAATTGTCAGTGTAATAATGCTCTAATCTTTCAGCCGAAACCGGATTTGTTAAAAATACCGTATCGCAATATTTGCAAAGATTAAAAACATACAGTTCATCATTAGGCTCGTGCATTAACGCATTAGTTGAAATATAAAAATCACTTTCGTTTTTTTTACAAATCGGACA
>JACMRI010000203.1 GCA_014376525.1 Bacteroidia bacterium
AGCCTAAAGCCGTTTTACTCGATAAGACAAAGATAAATTACAATCTAATTTACTAAGTATTTATATAAAATAAACACCACCAGAAATGTCCACTTGAACTAAACGTATCTAAAAAAACACCAGAAATGTCTATTACACCAAATATTTGCTAAAAACATAAACATTACTATGTATACCAAACTGAACATTAGTTTTAAAAAACACATATTAAAAAATAGTTTTTTTTGCTTGAGAACCTTTAGTATCAAAAGTAATTTGTAGTTAAAACATATTACTCAGTTAGTACTTCGTTGGCATTAAGCTTTGCTCCTACTGTTTTTATAAATATTTCGTTGAGCGAGGGTACAACTTCTTGCACGCCTATTAGTTGTACTGCACTTAATACATTGGCTAAGGCATCATTTAAGGTACTGTTACCAAGGGTTTTAATGGTAACACTGTTGTGGGTTGGCAATTCGTTTTTGGTAATTATTTCGCCACTCGTCCACAGAGCGTTGGTAAAGCCTAGCATGCTTCCTACAAAATCAATTTTAAACATATTGGTTTTATATTGGTTTTTTATGTCTATTACAGAACCGTCTAGCACCTTACGCGATTTGTTTATGAGTACTACATCATCACATAATTGCTCTACACTTTCCATGTTGTGCGAACTAAACATTATAGTAGTTCCTTTTGCTTTTAGTTCCAGTATTTCTTGTTTTAATAAGGATGCGTTTATCGGGTCAAAACCACTAAAGGGCTCATCTAATATAAGTAACTGTGGGTCATGCAATATAGTTACCACAAACTGTACTTTTTGTTGCATTCCCTTTGATAGCTCTTCTATTTTTTTGTTCCACCAAGTTTCCATTTCAAACTTTTCAAACCAATATTTTAAACGTTTTAATGCTTCTTGTTTGCTTAAGCCTTTTAGTTGCGCTAAGTACAATGCTTGTTCTCCTACCTTCATTTGTTTATACAACCCACGCTCCTCTGGTAAGTAACCTATATGCCTTACATGCTTGGCTTGTAAGCGTTCATTATTAAATAATACTTCGCCGCTATCAGGCGCAGTTATTTGATTTATAATACGTATGAGCGATGTTTTACCTGCACCATTTGGACCTAGCAAACCAAATACCGAACCTTGCTTTATGCTCACACTTACATCATTAAGTGCAATATGGTTGCTATATGCTTTGTGTATATTGTTAGCTTGTAATAATATTCCGTTGCTCATTAATAGGGGCTTATTTTAATAACGTAACTGTTCCCACTTTGGTGTAAGTGTTTTTTTGTAATGTTTTGTAGCTCAGTTTCCATACATAGTAATCTTGCTTACAATCATTGTTTGTTTTTAAATATTTGCCATTCCAACCCAGCGAGTCGCCATACACAATGGTTGATACACGTGCACCCCAGCGGTCAAACACGTCTATGGTATAATCTACCACACCTACGCTTTTTATGTCAAAATAATCGTTAGTACCATCGCCATTTGGAGTAAAAGCATTGGGTATATATATACTTACCATTGGTCCTATAATAACTGTAGTATAGGCTGAATCTTTGCAACCATACTTATTTGTTACTACTTGTTTTATTGTATATGATCCAGTATCTTTAAATGTATAATTTAAAGATTTTAATGTGTTGGTGTATGCTGTAGTATCATCAAAACTCCAATTATAATTAGCGTTATATAAACTGTCCGACTTATTAATTATTTCTACATAAGGATTAAGCATAGTGGTTGTTTTAGGCTCCGAAGTAATACTTGCTTTGGGCACATAATAGGCGTGTATATAATTACTCCGCAATAAGCTATCTACACAGCCTTTATCGCTTGTGGCAATAAGTTGAATAGAATAATCTCCCAACTTAAAACACTCACTAGGATTTGTTAACTGGCTCATTTTTTTACCATTACTAAACCACGTGTAAGTAGATGCGTTACTTGTATTAATAAAATTTACACACAAGTCGGCGCAACCCTTTGTAGTATCAGCAATAAAGCTTACTAAGGGTAAAGGATTTACCTTTACTTCAAGTTGCGTAGTATCTTTACAGCCCTTTGCATTTATACAAATAAAATTTGCAAAAGTACTACCAATATTTGCATAGGTATGTGTAATAGTAGTGTATAACGAATCCGCACCGCCATCGCCATAACTCAAATATCCGCGCACAGCACCTATACTGTTGTTGGTAAATAAGGTAGCAAATGTATTACATACTTCTGTTGCTGCTAGCATAGCTTGTGGCAAAGCATTTACTTGTACCAATATACTATCCAAAGCCGCACAGTTAGCGGTATCTATAGTAGTTACATAATATTTTTGATTAACAATAGGACTTACCAACAACGGACCTGCACCATTAAGTAAAATGCCTGATGTGTTTGTCCAAACTATATTTTTAAAAGCTGCAGGATTAATCAAAGATAGTAAGGCATCTTCATTTAAACATATTGCTGTATCGTTAGATAAAATAGGCACTTGTGCATTTTTTACTATAATATTTGCTGTACCTGTTACTGGGCATACTTTGTTAATTTTATAATTAATAATATGATTGCCTGCACCCGCTATTTTAGGATTAAAAACTCCATTAGTAGCACTAGTTATGCCTGTACCACTCCACACTCCTGCAGGCATACTAGCAGTTAGGGTTACTGGCAAACCTTGCGTGCACATACTGTAGGGGGCTGTTACAACTGGCAATGTGTTATCATCTATTATAACTAGCAAGGTATCAACAGTGCTACCACAAGTATTTGTAAAATCATATTTTATTATTGTACTACCAATACCAGCAATGGCAGGGTCAAAAGTACCTAAAGTAGTGTCGGTAATTCCTACACCCGTCCACACACCACCAGCAACATTAGTAGTAAAATTAAATGTTGCTGCAGGCAAACAAATAGGCGCTACAGGAGTTATAAAAGCTGCTGCAGTGGGCTTTGGTAATACGGTTATAATTACCGAATCTTTAATATTTGATACATAACCATTACAGCCCGCAACAGCTATTGTAGCATAGTAGGTAGTTGTTACAATAGGTGTAGCTATTACGTTAGTACCTGTTGTGGAGTTTAAACCCAAAGCCGGCGACCAAGTAATAGTTTGCCCAGTAGGAGTTGCTATTGCCGATAAATTAGCCGAAAATCCAGGGCATATAGAGGTATCATTAGAAGTATTTATAGTAATTAATGGATTACAAGTCACCCCTTGGAGTTTTAAAAATATAGCTGAATTAAGTCCTCCATCTTGAATATCTGCAATTACAAGTTTCACATGGTAAATACTGCATGCTTGCACTGCAGATGATGCTGTTAGTAAAGTTGTAAAACCTCCATAAGAATTTATAGAGGTACGCGCTGCATTATCTACATAAAAATTAGAATTTGTGTTAGCAGGACAACCTCCTGCAGTGCCTGCACTACCTACTATTCCAGAGTTTACATTGTTAATAGATACTGGACTTGATGAACCAGGAACTACAGCTATATTTTGGTTACCTACAATACCAGG
>JACMRI010000204.1 GCA_014376525.1 Bacteroidia bacterium
AGTGTTTTGCGACTATCCAAAAAATCTTTTTCGGGCGGTACATCAAAACCTTTTAAGCGCAAGGATTTCATGTTTTTAGCTACTGCTATTTTGGGAGTAACATCAACCGAACCCACAATGTTTTTTACAATAGTAGGACGGTGTGTGTGATATAACAATGATGAAAACCCATGAAAACCCTCAGTACCAAACAATTGCTCGTAATACAAGTTATTGTCGGGTTTGCGAAATTGGGTGTGGCGCTTAGGAGGGATAGTTCCTAAAGTGTGATAAATAGGCATTTCTTAAAGTCGATTACGAATTAATAATTATAAATTATGATTGTTATTTATGGTTTAAAATTACATTTTTTTACATATTACAAGTATAATTCAATTCAAATATTTATTACAAATTACTACTCATGTATGTGGTAAAATTTAATTTGTCCAAAGTTTATTTATTAATTCCACTTTTATTCCATTTTAAAGGGAGGAACTATTAATTGATTTTCATATTAAAGAATTAACAAATCATCAAATTTGATAATTAACTATCACAACCTTGTGTACTGAGTTTAAAAAAGTAATTTTGTAATACTAATTAAAACATCAACATACAATAATGAGTACTACCAACTTTGTAGAAGAATTACGCTGGCGCGGAATGTTACACGATATAATGCCCGAAACCGAAGAGTTATTAAATAAAAAAATGGTAACAGGTTACATAGGTTTTGACCCTACAGCCGACTCGCTTGGCGTGGGCAATTTGGTACAAGTAATGACCCTGCTGCACTTTCAACGTGCTGGACATAAACCTATGGCGTTGGTTGGAGGAGCAACAGGTATGGTAGGCGACCCTAGTGGTAAAAGTGCCGAGCGCAACTTATTAGACGAAGCTACGCTGCAACATAATTTAGCAGGGCAACGTGCGCAGTTAGAACGTTTTTTAAATTTTGATTGTGGTGCAAACAGTGCAACTATTGTTAATAATTACGACTGGTTTAAAAATTTTTCGTTCTTAGAATTTATACGTGATGTAGGTAAGCACCTTACCGTAAACTACATGTTGAGCAAGGATAGCGTAAAAAATAGACTAGAAAACGGCATGAGTTTTACTGAATTTAGCTATCAATTAGTGCAAGGCTACGATTTTTATTACTTATGGAAAAATAGCGGTGTACAGCTACAAATGGGAGGTAGCGACCAATGGGGCAACATTGTAACAGGTTCGGAACTTATACGACGCAAAGATGGTGGCAATGCTTATGCACTTACTACACAACTTATAAAAAAAGCAGACGGTACTAAGTTTGGCAAAACTGAAAGTGGTAATATTTGGTTAGATGCTAGCAAAACGTCAACATACCAATTTTATCAATTTTGGTTAAATGCGAGTGATGAAGATGCTGAAAAGTTTATAAAAATATTTACACTTCTTAATCGTATCGAAATTGAGGCAATAGTGGCACAACATGCTACTGCACCGCATTTGCGCCACTTGCAAAAAACATTAGCCAAGGATATTACTACACGTGTGCATGGAGAGGTAGCTTTGGCTAACGCAATTGAAGCATCGGAAATATTGTTTAAGGGAGACGAATTAGGATTGCGCAACTTGGCAATTAACGATTTTGTAAGTGTATTTGAAGGTACCCCACAGCACTCGTTTGAAATTGACAAATTATCAGCGGAATTAAATATAATTGATTTTTTAGTAGACACTCAATTGTTTCAAAGTAAAGGCGAAGCACGCAAAATGGTACAAGCAGGCGGTGTTTCAATCAATAAAACTAAAGTAGACGATGTGGAACAACTCGTAACTAAAGAGTATTTTATACACAACAAATACATAGTAGTACAAAAAGGTAAAAAGAATTATTACTTAGTAACAGTGGAGTAATTATTCTTATAAACTCAAACAAATTAGATACTTAAATTATGGAAAACACAACAGAATATTACGCACACGAAACTGCATTAGTTGATGCGGGTTGTACTATTGGAAAAGGTACTAAAATATGGCATTTTAGCCATATAATGCCTAAGTGTACCTTAGGCGAAAATTGTAACATTGGTCAAAACGTAGTGATAAGCCCTGACGTGGTATTAGGAAATAATGTAAAAGTACAAAATAACGTAAGTATATACACTGGAGTAACTTGTGCTAACGATGTTTTTTTAGGTCCGTCTATGGTATTTACCAATGTTATTAACCCACGTAGCGCTGTTAATCGTAAAAACGAATACCTCAAAACTCATGTGGGCGAAGGAGCGTCTATTGGTGCTAACGCAACTATTGTATGCGGACATGATATTGGTGCGTTTGCATTTATAGGAGCTGGTGCAGTGGTTACAAAAAATGTACCCGCTTACACACTATGGGTGGGTAATCCTGCACGTCAAGTAGGATATATGAGCGAGTATGGACATCGTCTTAATTTTGACGAGAGTAATAGTGCAACTTGCCCTGAGAGTAATGAAACTTATGTTTTAATTAATGGAGTAGTACACAAAAAATAATATGCTTATACCTCTTCATTTATTTTAATTAATACAGTGAAACCATTTGTATTTAAACAGTTTGAAATAGCACAACATCTCTGCGCAATGAAAGTGGGCACAGATGCTGTTTTACTTGGTGCATGGGCAAGTGTTTATAACGCACGTACTATATTAGATATAGGCACAGGCACAGGGATATTAGCATTAATGCTTGCACAAAAAAACACTCTTGCTTCTATCACTGCTATTGATATTGATGAAAGTGCTGTAATACAAGCATCGCACAATTTTGCAAATAGTAAATTTGCAACTCAACTTAATATACAACACACATGCTTACAAAACTTTGTAGCGCAATCTACAGTTAAGTATGATGTAATAATAAGTAATCCACCTTTTTTTGAAAACAGCAGTCGTGCGCAAGATGCTGCTCGTAACATAGCGCGCCATAACGATTCATTAACATTAGCCGAATTAATACAAAGCGTACAAATTTTACTAGCGCAAAATGGAACTTTTTACATTGTATTACCAGCTACACAACAGTCTACATTACTACAATTAATAAATAATAATAAAATGTATGTACAACAAATAATGTACATACACACCAAAGAACACAAAGCACCTAAACGTATTTTGGTAGCTGTAGGTAAATACGAAAAAACTATAAAGGAAGAAAACCTGATAATAGAATTAGAAAACAGACACGACTATTCGCCAGAATATAAAGCACTTACACAAGATTATTATGTGAGGTTTTAACGGTTAAGGTGGCTGTTTATATATAAAACTACCAACGCTAACTAATTGTATTTAACCCTATATTTGTACAATATAAATTTACCTTTAAAAATCATTAACTAATGAGTACTCAAAAAGAATATTTAGAAGCAAACAAACAACGTTTCTTAGACGAATTATTTGCATTATTGCGTTTGCCAAGTGTAAGTGCCGATGTAAAGTATAAAGACGATGTATTGCGCACTGCCGATATGGTTGCCGATAGCTTGCGCAAAGCAGGTGCCGACAATGTAGAAATAATGCCTACTGGAGGTTATCCTATAGTGTATGCTGATAAAATTATTGATGCAACATTACCCACTGTAATTGTGTACGGACACTATGATGTGCAACCTGCCGACCCTATTAACTTATGGCACACACCACCATTTGAACCAACTATTAAAACAACCGAAATACACCCCGAAGGAGCAATATTTGCTCGTGGCTCTTGTGACGATAAAGGACAAATGTATATGCACGTAAAAGCATTTGAAGTAATGATGCAAACCAATACTTTGCCCTGCAATGTTAAGTTCATGATTGAGGGAGAAGAAGAAGTAGGAAGCGCTAACTTGGGTAAGTTTTTGCAAGACAATAAAGAGCGTTATAATGGCGATGTTATTCTAATATCGGATACATCAATAATAGCTAACGATACACCAAGTATTGATTGTGGTTTGCGTGGATTAGCGTATATGGAAGTAGAAGTTACAGGCCCTAATCGCGATTTGCACAGTGGTGTATACGGCGGTGCAGTTGCCAACCCAGCTAATGTATTAAGCAAAATGATAGCATCATTGCACGATGATAACGGACACGTAACCATAAAAGGGTTTTATGATGATGTAATAGAATTAACAACCCAAGAACGCATAGAATTAAACAAAGCTCCGTTTGATATAACGGTATATGAAAAAGACTTGGACATAGCTACAATACAAGGCGAAAAAGGCTACACTACCATAGAGCGCACAGGCATACGCCCAACGCTTGATGTAAATGGTATATGGGGCGGATACACAGGCGAAGGTGCTAAAACAGTATTGCCGAGTAAAGCATATGCTAAAATAAGTATGCGTTTGGTACCTAATCAAAATTCGGATAAGGTTACTAAATTATTTACTGACCATTTTAAAGCCCTTGCACCAGCATCAGTTAAAGTAAAAGTAACACCACATCACGGTGGCGAACCTGTAGTTATACCTACTAATAGTATTGGTTATAAAGCCGCTGAATTAGCTATGACAGAAACCTATGGCAAAAAACCTATCCCTACACGTGGTGGAGGTTCTATACCTATTGTAGCTTTGTTTAAAAGCGTACTAAAATTAGATAGTATTCTTATGGGCTTTGGTTTAGATAGCGATGCACTACACAGCCCTAACGAACACTATGGACTAGTAAACTACTACAAAGGCATAGAAACTATTCCTTTGTTTTACAAGCATTTTACTAATTTAAAGAAAAACTAATTTTTAAACAAGAATATATACAGACAAGGGAGCAAGCTATAAAATAAGTAAGCATGCTCCCTTGTTAAATAAAAAAACAAAATGGAATTTACTGATGTAAACAAAGCCATAAACGATACGCCCATAGGCATATTCGAAAATAAAAGCACCTCATTTAAACTTATTGCTTTTATAGCATTGGCAGTAGCGGGCGTATGTTTATTTTCGTTTATAAGCATATTGTTAATGATACCTATTGCAGGCGTTAATTTATTAACCGAACCTTTTGCATTAAGCAACACCAACGATGCTAAGGTTATAAATGCCTACAAATTATTGCAATTGGGCAATCAGTTAGGCTTATTTATTGTACCAGCATTGGTTGCGGCTAAGTTGTTTGGTGGTAATGTGTTTGGCTATTTAAAGTTAAATAAACTACCCAGTAGTAAAATAGTATTAGCTACCATAGCCTTGATTTTGTTGGCTTTACCAGGGATTAATTTATTGGGTTATTTGAATAGCATATTACACTTGCCCAATTTTATGAGTGGTATAGAAACATGGATGCACACCAAAGAAACCGAAGCCGAAGTACTTACCAAACTATTTTTAAAAACAAGTTCGGTAATGGGTTTATTGCTCAATATTTTTATAGTAGCATTAATGGCAGCAGTAGGAGAGGAGTTGTTTTTTAGAGGTATTATACAACGTTTATTAAGTAACAAATATGCAAGACGGACTATAGCCGTATGGGTTACTGCCATTGTATTTAGTGCTATACACATGCAGTTTTTCGGTTTTTTTCCGCGTATGCTTATTGGTGCAGTATTGGGCTTTTTATTTCTGTGGACTAACAACTTATGGATACCTATAATAGCACATTTTACCAACAATGCCAGTGCAGTACTCATGAGCTATGCCACGCAACAAGGAGTATTAACCGATAGTGCAGAGCAAATAGGCGCAACACAAAACGATTATATTATCGGCGTAGCATCAATAGTAATAACGTTAGTGTTGTTGTATATGTTTAAAAATAAATTTGAAGTAAACGAAGTAACTCAATCAGCTGTTATAAATTATAATTAAGTTTGTATTAATTTTTATTACCACAAAAACCATTTATAAAATGATACCATTTTCTCCCCCATACATTACGCAAGAAGCTATAGATTCGGTTGTTGAAACCTTAAAATCGGGTTGGATAACTACTGGTCCTAAGACCAAAAAATTTGAAAAAGAATTAAGTGCCTACAATGGTAATAGTGCTACACTATGCTTAAACAGTGCAACTGCGGGCTTAGAAGTAATGCTACAATGGTTTGGTGTAACCGAAGGTGATGAGGTAATATTGCCCGCATACACCTATTGCGCTACTGCCAACGTAGTTATGCACATGGGTGCAACGCCTGTATTTGTTGATGTTAATGCTATTGATTTTAATATAAATGTAGCTAATGTACGCAATGCCATTACATCAAAAACTAAAGTAATAATGCCTGTTGATTTTGCGGGTTATCCGTGCGATTATAGCGAGTTAAACGCTTTGGTAAATGAGGTAAGTGTTAAGGCATTATTTGTTGCAAATGGTAGTAATCAAAATAAGTTAGGGCGTGTAATGATATTGAGCGATGCTGCTCACTCCATAGGTGCACAATACAAGGGAAAGCGCACAGGTGCATTAACAGATGTATCGGTGTTTTCGTTTCACGCTGTTAAAAACCTGACTACTGCCGAGGGTGGAGCTATTGCATTAAATTTTAGCGCACCATTTGATAACGAAGAAATTTACAAAGAACTGTGTATAAAAACCCTACACGGACAAAACAAAGATGCTCTTGCCAAAATGCAAAAAGGTAACTGGAAATACGATATAGTAGAAGCCGGTTACAAATGCAATATGACTGATCTTTCTGCTGCTATAGGTTTGGTAGAGTTAGCGCGTTATGAATCAGAAATATTGCCACAACGCAAGCGCATATTCGACCGTTACACGGCACTACTAAGCAAGTACGAATGGGCTGTAATACCAAAATACATAAGCGATGATAAATTAACCTCGTACCACTTATATACCTTGCGTATTAAGGGCATAACCGAAGTACAACGCGATGCTATTATGCAAGTAATATTCGACCACGATGTATTTGTTAACGTGCATTTTATACCTGTGCCAATGCTTAGCTTTTACAAAAAACAAGGTTATAATATTGGTAACTATCCTATTACTTATTCCAATTTTTCTACCGAAATATCTTTGCCAGTATTTTATGCTTTAACAGATGATAATATCGAAACCGTTGTAAATGCAGTAATAGACGGTGTAAACAAAGTACTCAACGTTTAACTTTTGTTTAGATTTTGATAAAACGAATTTTTGATATTTGTGCAAGTGCAATAGGTTTATTGTTTCTGTTACCATTTTTGTTATTGCTAAGCGTACTTATAGCTTTAGATAGCAATGGCGGTGTGTTTTATAAACAAATACGTGTAGGCAAAAATAATATAGATTTTGGTTTGTTTAAATTTAGAACAATGCGTCCGCAAAGCGATAACAAAGGTTTAATAACCATAGGCAACAGAGACCCACGCATAACACGCATAGGTTATTATTTACGCAAATACAAGTTAGACGAATTACCCCAATTAATTAATGTATTACTTGGCGATATGAGCATTGTTGGCCCTCGTCCTGAAGTGCGCAAGTACGTGAGTATGTACACCACCGAACAACTGCGTGTACTTACCGTACGCCCTGGTATTACTGATTTAGCATCTATTGCTTACTTTGACGAAAATGAACTCTTGGCAAAATCTACTAACCCCCACAAAGATTATATAGAACTAATAATGCCTGCAAAACTTACCTTAAACTTGCAGTACATTACTACCCAAAGTTTTGCTACCGATGTTAAAATTATACTAAATACATTAGCCAAAATTATACGCTAAGCATAAACATTATTCACTCACTTTTAATTATGTTACTACTACTGCCCTTCGTGTATTTTATGCTGTGCGCAGGAGTTATATATTATGCAAAAACAGTGCGTATAATCGAACTTAAACCTTTGGTAAGTGTGGGTTTATTTTCATTAAAAGTAGTAGTAGGTTTTGTGTTTTATTATATATATAGTTATCACTATACGTTGCGCAACACTAGTGATGCGCTCAAGTATTTTGACGATGCCTTGGTGTTACATCAAACCTTAGGTATTAATTTTACACACTATGTACAAATGCTCACAGGTTGGAATGATAATGCACCCGAATTGAGTACGTATTACACCCAAATGTACAATTGGGTAAAACCATGGAACTATGGATTATACAACGATAATAGAGTAATAATACGTGCAAATGCCCTATGTATGTTACTTAGTAATGGCAATTATTATGTACACATTATTATATTTAACTTTATAAGCTACACCGGTTTAGTATATTTATATAATTTTTTAAAAAATTGGTTAAGCAAAAATTTAAATCCATTGCTAATTATAATAGCGGTATTCTTAACGCCCAGTATGTTGTTTTGGAGTAGTGGGGTACTTAAAGAACCATTGTTATTGTTGTGTATGGGACTTTTGTTGTATAATTTTTACTCGCTAATAAGTGCAACACAATATGGTGTAGGGTCGTTATTTAATTTAATAATAGTACTGCTTTGCATATATGCATTAATATATATTAAGGTGTATATACTCCCTTGCTTGGTAGTGCTTATGTTACTAATTAGTATAGAAAAATATTTAGTAAAGTACTCGCTTAAACTTATATTTCCAGTATTAGTTATAAGTATGTTGCTTATAATTACAATTTTGCATAATGCTTTACCAAGTTATAATTTATTGGAAATATTACGCCAAAAACAATTTGATTTTAATAATATGGCGTTAAGTTACAAAGCAGGTAGTTACATAGCACTGCCCACATTTAATGGTAGTGTAATAGGCTTGCTTACTATGGCGCCACATGCCATATACAATACTTTGTTTATGCCTACACTCTTTCATTGTAATAGTGCTATTATGATAATTAATTTGATTGAAAATTGGGTATTAATAGCAGTAGCTATTTATATGGTTTATTATTTTAACAGACCGTCTAAAAGGCTGCGCTATCGCTTGTTTGCGAGTTTAATGTTTGTGCTTACATTAGCTACTATTATAGGTATATCTACACCAGTAATTGGAGCTATTGTACGATATAAAATTCCACTACTACCGTTTGTAGTAGTTATATTGTTTTCGTGTATTAGTAAATACGCTCCATTCATCACTATTATAAACTCATGGGAAATAAAACTGCGCTCATAACAGGAGCAACATCAGGTATTGGCAAGGCTACTGCTCAATTATTTGCACAACATAATATTAATCTGATACTCTGCGGGCGCAATGCTGCAAAGCTCTCCGACCTAAAACAAGAACTATGCACATTGGTAAACGTACATACCTTGTGTTTTGATGTTAGCGATGAAACGGCAGTATTTGCACAGATAAATTCGTTAAAAACTACGCATTCTCGCATAGATATATTACTCAACAATGCAGGTAATGCACACGGACGTAGTACCTTTCAAGAAGGAGATATAAACGATTATAATCTTATGATAGATGTAAACGTAAAGGGATTAATATATGTTAGTAAAGCTGTATTGCCGTTTATGTTACCATACAAATGCGGGCATATTATAAATATAGGGAGCATTGCGGGGCAAGAGGTATACGAACAGGGCAATGTGTATAACGCATCTAAATTTGCAGTTGATGCTCTGACCAAAGCCATGCGTATAGATTTAATAAAAGAAAAAATAAAAGTGTCGCAGCTTAATCCTGGTGCGGTACATACTGATTTTTCGTTAATACGTTTTAAGGGCGACGAAGATAAAGCCGCAAAAGTATATGAAGGCTGGAATCCATTACAAGCAAAAGATGTAGCCGATGTAATACACTTTATGGTTACACGACCTGCGCACGTTAACATAGCCGATGTATTACTTTTGCCTACTGCACAAGCAAATGCGTACATTATAGATAAGTAAGATTGTATGCAAATTTGGTACAAATTGCAACTAATCGAAAAAATGAGTCGGTTTAATATAAATTCAGTTTTTCGTTTGTTCATACAGTTTTATAATGTAAATTTGAAGAATTAAGGATAAACTTTAATCCATATTTAAATACGATAGTAAAATGATTTTTAAAAATACAAAAATAAATTTAACCCTTTTGTTTGTGTTGGTATTGTTAAGTACTTCTTACGGTCAGTCTTGGAAACGCTATCGCAAAGAACACATATATATGTTGGGTGCAACTAACTTTTTGGGAGATTTAGGTGGAGATAATCGTGAAGGACGACATCTTGCACAAGATTTAGATTTTATATCTACACGTGCTGCTTTAGGTTTTGGATATCGTTACCGTTGGCAAAAACAAATATATTTGCGTGGCTTTATACAAGCAGGAATTCTTAAAGGAAGCGATAAATTTACTAAAGACCCTTATCGAAGTAATCGTAATTTAAACTTTCGCTCATCAATTGTAGAGTTAGGAGGAGTAGTGGAGTATATGATTTCTAAAGAAAAAGCAGGACATCGTTACAACATTAAAAAAGCAAAAGGTTTTAAAGCAATGAGCTTGCAGAACTATGTATTTGCGGGAGTATCAGGTTTTTTCTTTAATCCGCAAGGCTTTTATGATAATAAATGGAATAATTTACACGAGCTACACACCGAAGGTAGAGGAACTGCTTTAGATACTTTATATAACAAAAATTATTCTCGTTTAGCTATAGCTATTCCATTTGGGATTGGAACAAAATACAGTATTAATCGTTATTATCAAATAGGGCTTGAAGCAGGCTTTAGAAAAGTTTTTACCGATTATATAGATGATGTAAGTGGAAATTATGCTGATAAAAACTTTTTGACGCAAAACGTAAGTGCCCTATCAGCCGAAATGAGCGATTTATCTAATAACAAAGCAAACAATTGGACTGCTGCAGGCCAGCAGCGTGGTAATCCTAAATACAAAGACAACTATATGTTTTTGATGGTTACATTAACACGCAAAATTATGCCCCATCGTACCAAAGCTAAGTTTTAATACTAAAGTGAAGTAACGCTAATTTTTGATAAAATTGCACAGTAATATTTCCTCATAATAAACACGTGAATTACTTAATCGTGGAATTTTATATTGCCCACCCAATTTATTATTTTTACTCAACCAATTATAAAAAGTGCCTTTAGCAACTACGGTTACTAAGGGCATTTGTAATAATAAGCTTTTGCTACGCTTAGCTTCGTAGTCGCTATTTAGGAGCATTAGTTTAGCATCGAGTAGGTGCGTAAATTCCTCTATATTGTTGGGTACTACTTCAAATTCTATCAACCATTCGTGCCTACCTTTGGCATTGTTGCCCATAAATAGTGGCGCAGCAGTATATTCGGTAAGTACTGCGCCTAATTGTGTGCAAGTGTTTTGCAATGCTTCGTCGGCATTATGTACCATTAGCTCTTCGCCAAAGGCATTAATAAAATGCTTGGTACGCCCTACTATTTTAAACCTATGTGGTGCAAGGCTGGTAAACATAATAGTATCGCCTATAGCATAGCGCCACAAACCACCGTTAGTAGTAATGATGAGTGCGTAGCACACATTAAGTAACACACTGTCTAACATTACGGCGTCGGTGTTTACGTTTCCGTTGGCATCAATGGTGGCAAATTCGTAAAATACGCCATAGTCTAGCATTAACAGCATATCGTTGTAAGTGTTGGAATCTTGTATTCCAAAAAAACCTTCGGACGCGGAGTATAGTTGGTAAAAGCGCATTTTATCCGCAGGAAATAATTCCTTAAATTGTTGTTGGTAGGGAGCAAAATTAATTCCTCCGTTAAAAAACACTTCTACATTGGGCCATAGTTCGTGTACGTTGGTCTTGCCCGATTGTGTGAGTACGTGCTTACACAATACCAACATCCAACTAGGTACACCGCTAAGGCTTACTATGTTTTCGTTTACGCAAGTTGCATAAAGTTGTTCCAGTTTTTCGTCCCAATTATCCAACAATGCTACATCTATTTTGGGAGCTCTATAAAACTCTGCCCAAAAAGGTAAATTTTGCATTACAATGGCCGATAAATCGCCTGCGTAGCTATTGGTATCATTACGCAAATCGTTTATTTTTAGGCTGCCGCCTAATGCTAAGTTTTTACCTGTAAATAGTTGTGTGTTTTCGTTGTTCATACAGTATAAGGTAATCATGTCTTTGCCGCCTTTGTAGTGGCAGTTTTCTAATGTGCTTTTGCTTACGGGTATGTATTTGCTTCTGTGTTCTGTAGTGCCCGACGATTTTGCGAAGAACACAATGTCCTCGTGCCACAGTATATTTTGCTCGCCTTGCATACAGCGGTTTATATAGGGCTGTAGGGTTTCGTAATTTACAATGGGCACTGTGTTTTTGTATTGTTCGTAATTGGTAATGCCAGCGTAATTGTATTTAGTGCCATATTCGGTGTGCTTGGCATCATTTAAAAGTGTTTGTAAACACTCTCGTTGCACTTCATAAGGATACTTAATAAATAGTTCTATTTGATGAAAACGTTTTTTCATCAACCAAGTCATTATGGAGTTTATTACGTACACGTTACAGAGAGTGGAGATTTTAAGATAATAGACGTGAGATAATAGATGTTAGAGCAGAGTGGTAAATTTGA
>JACMRI010000205.1 GCA_014376525.1 Bacteroidia bacterium
TCATCATTTACAGCTAATAACATAGGCATTAGTAATACCAGTACTATGTATAGTTCTTACATAACAAATGACACATTAATGGTAGGTAATACTTACATTATACACACCAAAATTAATGGTGGAGATGGAAGTGTAGGAGCATGGATAGACTATAATCAAAACAATGTATTTGATAGTACCGAGTTTATACCTATTGTTAGCCAACATTTCAACGCAGGAGTATTTACTATTGGTTTTACTATACCCATTACCGCAACAGTAGGTGCAACACTTATGCGCATTCGTACTTCCAAGTTTTTTGAGGGTTTAACTGCAACACAGGCTTGTACAGCACTTACATATGGCGAGGCCGAGGATTATACAATAAACATTGCTGCTCACACATCGTATTGTGTTCCACCAACCCCTCATAATATTGGAGGAGGTCAAATTGATACCGTGATAGTAAAGGGTTTAAATTATTTAAATTCTGCACCTGGTATAACGAGTAATTTTGATACTGCATATTCTTATTTCCCTACAAGTATGGGTAACTTGCAACTAGGTAATTCTGATACTTTAAAAGTATTTATTAATGGTTCTAATAGTGGTTTTGGAGCTATAGCGTTTATAGATTGGAACAATGATTTTTTCTTTGATATATCTGAGTCAATTAACTATTCTAATATTATTTATTCACCAATAAATTATCAACTCCACTTTATTATTAATGTACCATCTAATGCTTTACTGGGGTTAAAAAGATTAAGAATAAGAACTAGTTATGGAAACACTACAGACCCTTGCAATGCAAGTATTGGTGGCGAAACCGAAGACTACGTTATAAACATAGTAGCACCCACAAGCATTGCAAAACAAATAAATACAGTTAATATAAAAGCGTACCCTAACCCTACTACAGGTATACTTACTATTGCACTACCCACTAATGAAGTGGCAAGCTACCAAGTATTTAACAGTATAGGACAGCTTGTTATAAACGGTATTTTTATTGATAATAAAATAGATTTATCGGCCCATAAAAATGGTACTTACACATTACGTGTAATAACTAGTAATGGTGTAAGTACGCAACGTGTAGTAGTTCAACATTAACAACACAATAAATCGTATAATGCTATTTTGCTAAGTTAGTAACATCCTAAATTATGATTAAACCACACTTATCAACGTTAGTTTATTTGCAATTTATAGCATATATTTATACCAATTAAATTTAAAATATTAAAACATGAAATCTTTATTTATAATTGTTTCACTTTTTCCGTTTATAGCCTATTCGCAAAATGCTACAACCTCATTTGTATATACAGGCGCAGTGCAAACGTTTACAGTACCTTGTACAAGCACTTTACACATTAAGGCATGGGGTGGTGGCGGAAGTGGCGGTGGTGCAGATAGTTTTGGCGGTGCCGTTGGTGGTGCTGGTGGTTGTGCCGAAAGTGATATAGCAGTAGTAGCTGGGCAAGTAATAACTATAGTAGTAGGTGGCGGAGCAGGACCAGGAAGCGGAGGAAGTGGTGTTGGTGGTGGTCCTAGTGGTTGGGGTAATGGAGTATTTGACGGAGGAGTAGGAGGCAACGCTGGTAGTTCGGGCGGTTCGGGCGGTGGTGGTGGCGGTGGCGGAGGTACAGGGGTATATTTGGGCGCGTCGTTAATTGTAGTAGCAGGTGCTGGTGGCGGTGGTAGTGGTGGCGGACAATTTAGCAGTGGAGCAACTGGCGGTGGTGCTGGTATAGATGGAAATGTTTCGCCTGGATCTTGTAGCAGCCCTGGTATATCAGGTGCATCGGGCAGTGGAGTTGGTAGCGGCGGACAAAATAAAGGTGGTGGAGATGGCGGCGGCGGCGGCGCTGGGGGCGGTGGTTACTTAGGTGCTACGGGCGGCGGTGTTGCTGGAGGATGCGATTGTGGTGCATGCGGCGGCGGCGGCGGCACAAGTTGGGCTAGTGGTACAAACATAGTTATTTATAACGGTAGCGGACAAACTCCAGGCAATGCTACCGATCCTTTATTGCCAGCAGGAGTGGCTATTGGTGGCGGTACTTCTACCAAAGGTGGAGATGGTTATGTTACGCTTACATACCTTGCACCTCCGGTTGCCGATTTTTCAGTTGGTAATACCTGTAACGACCATCCAATGGTTTACACTGATCTTTCGCAAGGTAGCACACCTGTAATGGGTGCAATAACAATAATTAACTGGGACTGGGATTTTGGAGATGGATCAATACACGATATTACTCAAAACCCAACACATACTTACGTTGCTAATGGTCCGCAAAACGTATCGTTAATAGTAGAAAACAATTTAGGTTGCAAAAATACAATTACTAAAATTATTACTATACATGATATTCCAGCTACTAATTTAACAGGGCTAAACAAATGTTTGTATGGGAGCGCTCTCACCGCAGGGTTTAATTTTACTCCTACCGATCCTGTGGTGTTTAGTTCAAATGCAACTATTGGTGCTACAGATGTAATTACTCAGTATGAGTGGGATTTTCAAAACGATGGTAGTGTAGATGTTACTACACCATCGGCAATGCAAAACGGTACACAAGATTATTTATACACATTAGCTGGAAACTATACCATTAAGTTAAAAGTAAGTACAGCCTTTTGTAGCAAAGAACAAGTAGTACCCATTACTATTTATCCTAATCCTGTATTGGCATTTACTGCAAATAACGGTTGTCAAAAAGACACCAAAATACAATTTAATAATACAAGTACTAACGGATTAGGAACAGCTGGAAACCTTGTTTACGCTTGGAACTTAGATCCTACTATTTCGTTACTTACTAATCCTAGTCAAGTGTATAACACTGCAGGTACTAAAACAATAGACTTAGTAGCATACGATGTAAATAATTGTTTTGCTAAACTTACCTCTACTATTAAAATTTACCCTAAACCTGTGGCTGATTTTGCTGTAACCAATGTATGTATGAATGTAGCTAATATATTTACTGACGCGTCTGTACTTACTATTCCTGCTGGGTTTAATGATGTTGTAACTAATTATAACTGGACGTACAATACTTTAGTAAGTAACACAACCAATGCTACTACACAAAACACTACGCATATTTATACTTTTCCTGCAACCCAACTAAAACCAATAGCGGCACTTGTAGTAATAACCAATAATAATTGCTCTGATACTGTTACAAAATCGGTAATAGTATGGACATTACCCAAGGCTAAATATACTATGAGCGCACCTTGCTACCCCAACCCAATAGTATTTACTAACTTAAGTACTTTGCTTGTAGGCACTGATAACAGTACAATGGCAACTATGAGTATAAATTGGGGAGATGGACAAACGCAAGCAATAACAGGCTTAACACAAATAGCAAATCATAACCACAACGCAAGTGGTAATTATATTTCGGAATTAAATGTAGAAAGTAACCATGGCTGTAAAGATAAATTACAAGTACCTATAACTATACACGCTAAACCAGTTGCTAGTTATACTACATTACCCAACCAAGGTTGTGAGCCACTGTGCGTAACATTTACTAATAGCAGTTCTCAAAACGAATCGCCCGTAAGCGAAACTATAATTAAAAATGAATGGCAGTTTAATGATTATAATTTGGGTAAAGCAACAGACGATAAATCAACAAATAAAAACACAGTACACTGTTATGATAATCCTACTGATACTAATCAAACACATATTCCACAATTAATAGTAACTACTAACACTGGTTGTAAAGACACTTTAGTGAGTAAGGTTGAAGTGTACCCATTGCCTAAAGCAAATTTTAATATAATGCCACAAGTGGTAGATATGCTTAATCCTGAGGTAAAAATTACCGATCAGTCGCACTTAGCCACAACTATAATATGGAATTATGGCAACGATTTCATAAAACAAATGAGTAATAGCAATCCATTAAATCCAATAAGAGATTATGTATATACTTACTCTGATTCGGGTTCGTATGTTATAAAACAAACAGTAATAACAGATAAAGGATGTAGAGATAGCATAAGTAATATAGTGCAAGTAAATCCTATTTATACTGTATATGTGCCCAATGTATTTACGCCTAATGGTGACGGATTAAATGATTATTTTATGGTAAGAGGTATTAACATTAAAGAACTTAACCTAGTAGTATTTAACCGCTATGGCGAAGTAATAGAACGTATAACCGACCCTAAAAATAAGGGGTGGGACGGAACAGATATACGCGAGAGTAAAATTTGCAAACAAGAAGTATACAACTGGAAAATGGAATATACTGATGTATTTAATGTTAAACATAGGGGAACAACAGGCACAGTTACATTAATAAAATAAATAAAAACAGGTAGTGGTTTTTGCAACTATATAAACCATACTAAATGAATTTTTTATAAATCTATAAACTTAAATTAAACTACAATAATTAACATATTTAAATTGAAAATTTGATGTGTGTTAATTCGTAAGTTAAGATTAAATTATATTACTAATGTGCAGATTAAAATTTGCTAAAAAGTAATATGACATTAGTTTTAAAATGCCCATTTATTAATTCTTAATTTAAAGTTTTTACAGGTCAATTAAAATATATTTGTTCATTCGTGGCATAAAATAATGTTAATTATTCTTATTTACTCTTCACTATTTTTTAATGCCGCCAATAAGTCATAAGCACCTTTGGTAACAATGCGCCCAGCATATTGTGCAGGAATAGTTACTTGAGTGTACATGTTGTTACTTAGACCTACGGTTACAGGTAGCATGGTATAAGTATTTGCTTTATCAGTAGTTACAAATATATACGTGTTGGCTTCATAATTAACAATAGCGGCATTGGGCAATGCCATTTGTTTGCTTGTATTAGTGGCTATACTCGCTTGCAAAAACGTACCTGGTATAAGGTGATGATCTTCCTTATTTAAGTGGCAATGTACACGCACAGTGCGGTCTATGCTTACTTCTTTGCCTATAAGCTGTATAGTGGCTTGGCGTATCTTATCTTCGTTGGCTAATTGTAGTTGTACTTCTTGGTTTATGGCAAGAAGAGGTACATCTTTTTCAAACACAGTAAGTTCGGCGTGTAAATGCTCAGTATCGGCTATTTCAAACAGTACATCGGTGGCGGTTACGTATTTACCTATGTTAGCATTTACCTTGGTTACAAAGCCAGTAATGGGTGATGCTATGGTTACTGTGGGCTGTATATTGCCATTGTTGAGTTGGGGAATATTTACGCCTATTATTTTTAATTTTTCAGTCAGACCTTTGTAACGTGCATTGGCTATGTCGAATGCGCCTTTGGCTTGTTGTAGGGTTTTAAGTGCATTAGCATTTTGGTTTTGTAGGTCGGCTTGGCGGTCGTAATCTTGCTTATTAAGTTCGGCTTGTGCTTTGGCTTCTAAGTAATCTTGTTGTAGTTGTACAAATTCTAAATTTTCTATTATTGCTAATGTTTGTCCTTTGATAACGTGCATTCCTTGCAGCAAATCGGTTTTTTTTACAAAGCCACCAAGTGGTGCAGCTATGGTTATAAGTTGTTGTGGAGGCACGTCCAACATTCCGTTTACTACTATTGTTTTGCCTATGATTTGCAATTCGGTTTTGCCTAGTTGTATACCTATGTTTTGTGCTTGTAAGTTAGTTATACTTATAAGCATTTCGGTTTTAGTATTAGTGTTCTCATCGCTTGTTGTTTCATTTACTTTTTTATTATTACATGCAGTAAGTAATAAAAATGATATTAAAGCAGATAGTATAATTATGTTATTTTTCATGATTGATGTGTTATGTATGTTGTAAATTATAAGATTTGATTGGATAATAATTGTTTTTTTTTAATTCTAACTATTTACCTGTTAAGTACTCAATAGTATATACCGCATTGTTTATATTGTATATAGTTTGCAACTGATTTTCGTGTATCATAAATGCATTATTTATGTTGTACAAGTATTCAGCATAAGGTATTTCGCCTTTTTTGTATTGTGCGTTACTTTGCTGTACTACTTTATTAGCGTGGTTTTTTGCACTTTTTTCGTAGTAATTTATATTTTCTTTGTGTATTAAATACTCTTGGGTAGCGGCACTTAGTTGGTTACGCAATATATTTTCGTTTTTGTCGTAATTAGTATGCGCACTTTGTATTGCTAAAGCACTTGCTTTTACTTTACTATGTTGTGTAAATGAAAGCAATGGTAACGTTAAACCCACCTGCACCCCTTGAAACCTATTGCCATTATTAGCCAACACAGTATTACTTTTATCAATACCCGAACCTATCAATGATTGGTTAAAATATCCCAACGTAATGTCTGGCAATAAGTTAGTGTATACTACTTTTTGTAGTTGCTCATAGGTTTTTATATCTGCTTTTAATACTGCTAACATTGCATTGTTATAAAGTGCAGTAGTGTCTAACAGGGTGCTTAACTTTTCCTCAATAAGTGTTACTGTTATTATATTGGTACTACTTTTATCTTCCATTAAATAATGGAGTTGTTGTACATTTACACTGGCTTGCACCGCCAACTTACGCACTTTGCTTTGTATTAATTGCTGTTGGTTTTGTGCATTGTTGTACTCCATTTCATTTACATCGCCTGCTGTATATCGTACCTTTGCTATGCGTACAAATTCTTCAAAAATACTATCTTGCTCTTGTGCAATACTTTGTAACGCCTGTGTGTATTGGTATTGAGTATAACTTTGTTTTACACGTAGCATTAATTCGTTGGCAAATTGTTGCTTGCTAAGTTGCGCGCTTGTAGCGTAGGCATTACCTAAATTTTTCTTAGCCACCATTGTCAAAGGATAGGGTATATTTTGCGTTATGCTAAAATTGTTATCTACTTTTACATACGAGTTCATTTGCCCATACATAAGTCCTACATTGGCTTTGGGTAAGTCAAAGGCTTGCTTGGCTTGCAGTTGTGCTATCTTCAAATTTATATCAGCAATGCTCAGTCCTTTATTGTTAGCTAGTGCAGTACTTATTGCGTTAGCTAAGGTTAGTGGTTGTGCTTGCATATCATTATTATTCATAAGCATTAATAGGCCTATAATTATTGCAACTGGAGTAGATGTTACTATTGTTTTTTTTTTGTGTTTAAAATTTTCAAACATAATATATAAGCACGGTAATACTAATAACGTAAGTAGTGTAGAGGTTATTAAACCGCCTATTACTACCGTTGCCAAAGGCTTTTGTACCTCTGCACCTGCGCTACTTGATAATGCCATAGGTATAAACCCTAACGATGCTACGGCGGCCGTCATTAATACTGGACGCAAACGTGTGCGTGTACCTCGTAGCACAAGGTCGTACAGTGAGTTGTATTGTTCCTGGGCTTTTATGCGATTAAACTCTGCTACAAGTACAATACCATTGAGAACTGCCACTCCAAACAATGCAATAAATCCAACCCCTGCCGATATACTAAACGGCATACCTCGCAACCACAACGCTAACACACCACCAATGGCCGACATAGGTATGGAGGTAAATATTAGGGCTGCATGTTTTATAGAATTAAATGCAAAAAATAACAACACTACTATAAGTAACAAAGCTAACGGAACTGCTACTCCCAAGCGAGCTTTGGCTTGTTGCAAGTTTTGAAACTGCCCGCCGTAACTAGCATAGTAGCCTACAGGCATTTTTATTTTAGCACTTATTTTTTGTTGTAATTCTTTTACAACCGTTTCTACATCACGCCCACGTACGTTAAACCCTACTATAATTCTGCGTTTTTTATCCTCACGTTGTATTTGGTTTGGTCCTAGTTTTAGGCTTACATCTGCCAATTGCATAAGTGGTACTTGCATTCCTGTTGGTGTGGTTATAAATAGGTAACGCACGTCGTCAATGTTGGTCCTGTTTTGTTTTTCTAAACGTACTACCATATCAAATCGTTTTTCGCCTTCATATACAGTTCCTGCTACTTGTCCAGCAAATGCAGTATTTACAGCCTCATTTATAGTGGCAATGCTTACGCCGTATTTAGCTACCTCTTTGCGGTTTATGTTTATAATTATTTGTGGTAAACCAGTTACTTCTTCTACATACATATCTTTTACACCCTCTATTTTTTGGGCTTGCTTGGCTATTTTTTTTGCTAATGCACTAAGAGTTTCTAGGTCGTCGCCAAATATTTTTACTGCTATATCTTGCCTTGCACCCGTCATTAATTCGTTAAAACGCATTTGTATTGGTTGCTGGAAACCAAATGTAACCCCAGGTATTGCGCTTAATGTTTCAGTCATTAATTCCGCTAAAGCATCGCCATTGTTAGCTTTTGTCCATTCGTGTTTTTCTTTTAAAATAATCATAAGGTCGCAGGCTTCAATAGGCATAGGGTCGGTAGGTATTTCGCTTGACCCTATTTTTGCTACTACTTCTTTCACTTCGTTAGGATAATTTTTTAGTAATAAAGTTGCTGCTTTCTGTGTTACTTCAATAGTCTTGGCCATGCTACTTCCTGTAAGCACTCGTGTTTCCACCGCAAAGTCGCCTTCATCTAAAGTAGGTATAAACTCTCCGCCTAGGGTGGTAAATAACACAATACTCGCTATAAATATAAATACTGTTGTAGCTATTACTTTAGATTTATGCATTAATACATAATGTAATAGCGGTAAATACATTGCCTCTATACGTAGCATCATACGGTCGGATAGTGTTTTTTTAGTTGTGATTGTTTTACTCAAAAACAAGCTACTAACCATAGGTACATACGTAAGCGAAAGTATAAATGCCCCTATTATAGCAAAACTTACAGTTTGCGCCATGGGTACAAACATTTTGCCCTCAATGCCTACTAATGCTAGTATTGGCAGGTACACTATTAATATTATAATTTCGCCAAAGGATGCGGCACCTCTTATTTTCGATGAGGTTTCATACACTTCATCGTCCATTTGTTGTTGGGTTAGTTGTGTAGATAGTTTTCGCAAACTTAAATGGTGCAATATGGCTTCTACTATTATTACGGCACCATCTATTATCAATCCAAAATCAACTGCACCTAAGCTCATAAGGTTTCCGGATACGCCAAACAAATTCATCATACTTACAGCAAACAACATTGCCAATGGTATTACCGATGCTACTATGAGCCCTGCACGCAAGTTGCCAAGAAAGAGTATAAGCACCAGTATCACTATTAATGCGCCCTCCAGTAAATTGGTTTGTACCGTACTTATAGCTCTATTTACTAATTTACTTCTGTCCAAAAATGTATTTATCTCTACACCTTCGGGTAGTGTACGTTGTATTTGCAGCATACGTTCTTTTACACGGCTTACTACGGCATTGCTATTTTCGCCTTTCAGCATCATAAGCACTGCACCTGTTACTTCGCCCTCGTTGTTATAGGTCATTGCACCATAGCGCGTTGCTGCGCCGTATTGCACGGTTGCTATGTCTTTTATTAACACAGGTATTTTGTTATTGGTAACGCTTACCACAGTATTACCTATGTCGTCAAGGCTTTGCACCATACCTTCGGTCCGTATAAAATAAGCGTTAGGATATTTATCAATGTAAGCCCCGCCTGTGTTAGCATTGTTACTGGCTAATGCTGTAAATACTTGGTTAATACTAATGTTGTAGCTTCGCAATTGCGCAGGGTTTATAGCTATTTCGTATTGTTTTAAATAGCCGCCAAAGCTACTTACATCGGCAACACCAGCTATGCCTAATAGTTGCTTGCGTACTACCCAGTCCTGCAAGGTGCGTAGGTCGGTAGCTGTGTATTTGTGTTCGTAGCCTTTTTTAGGTTTTAGTATGTATTGGTATATTTCGCCCAAACCGCTGGATACTGGCGCAAGTGTGGGTTGCCCCAAGTGTTGCGGTATATCTTTGTTTATAGCAATTAGTCGTTCGCTTATTTGTGCACGTGCCCAATATATATCTACACCGTCTTTAAACACTACAGTTACTACTGATAGCCCAAAACGTGACATACTCCTTACCTCCTCTGTTTGCGACACATTAGCAATTGCTTGCTCTATAGGAAACGTTATTAATCGTTCTATCTCTTGCGCTGCTAACGATGGGCTTGTAGTAATAATTTGTACTTGATTGTTGGTTATATCTGGTAGGGCATCAATAGGTAATTGCGTAAGCGAATAACTTCCCCAAAGTACTAAGGCCAAGGTAAATAGCCCTATAATTAATTTGTTTCGTATTGAAAACGAAATTATAAAATTTAGCATATTTTTTTACATTTTAATTTAATTAACAATTAACATTTATTGGTTACACATAATAATTCGTCAGTTTCTATTTCAAGCGTGGCATGTGTAATATTCATAACTTCCAAACAATGTTTGCACTTTTTTTTAA
>JACMRI010000206.1 GCA_014376525.1 Bacteroidia bacterium
AAGTTTGTGGTCCTGCATCGCTTATCCCACGCCACATTACCGACTTAGGTGTAACAGTAGAACACGACTTGCGCAAAGCCCTTAATTGGTGCGATGTAGCCAATATGTTGCGCATACAACTAGAGCGACAAGAAATAAGTTATTTTCCAAGCTTGCGCGAATACACAATGCAATACGGCGTAAACAAACAACTACTCGATAGCCTAAACAAAGAAATAGTAATAATGCACCCAGGCCCCATAAACCGTGGCGTAGAAATAACCAGCGATGTAGCCGATGGCCCACACAGCATAATACTAGACCAAGTAGAAAACGGCGTAGCAGTTCGTATGGCTATTTTATATTTATTAGCCCAAAACAGAAAGTAATATATCTAAACCAATCATTCGTGCATTCGTAGCATTACTTAAACTATCAAATAACATTTAACCAAATACATACTATTATTATATTCGCACAATTAATTTCACAATACAATAACCGCCAAGTCAAATCTTACAAAATATATAATACAAAAATCACCCAACATACAAATGAAAAAAACTCTACTCCAAGCCAGTGTTTTAGCACTTATCAGCACTACGTTTATAGCCTGTAACAACACTAAAAAAACTAACGAACAAACAGCATCAACTATTGATACCACTTTTGAAGTAGGAGCGGAGCAGTTTGCAGATTTGCAATTATTGCGTTACCAAGTACCAGGTTTTGAGCAACTATCAGTACAACAAAAAACATTACTCTATTACCTCTACGAAGCAGCATTGAGCGGGCGCGACATAGCTTACGACCAAGAAGGAAAGTACGGAATTATGATGCGTAAAACCATCGAAGCCATATACAATTCGCCCAATGTAAAACGTGAGGGAGAGGAGTGGGACAAGTTTCACGAATATGCAGGACGTTTCTTCTTTAGCAACGGTAATCATCATCATTACGCTTCCGAAAAATTTGTTCCATCGTGTACCTTTGAATACTTTGCATCATTAGTAAAATCAACCGATAGCAAGCTATTGCCACTTAATGCAAACGAAGATGTTACTGCTTTTGTTACGCGCATAAAACCTACTTTTTTCGATGCTAATTTTGAACCTAAAATCACTAATCTTGATGCAGGTATTGATAACGTAGTAGCTTCGAGTAATCATTTTTACGAAAACGTAACTCAAAAAGAAGTAGAGCAATTTTACGCAGGCTTTGATACCAAAGGGAATGCGCCAAGTTGGGGTTTAAATTCTACATTAACCAAAGCCGAAGGTAAAATAACCGAACGCACTTGGAAAGTAGGAGGCATGTACACCAAAGCCATTGAAAAAATAGTTACATGGTTAAAATTAGCCACTACCGTTGCCGAAAACGAACATCAAAAACAAACACTAGAAAAACTAATAAAATATTACGAAACAGGCGATCTTAAAGCATGGGACGAATACAATATTGCATGGGTAAATGACACCGTAAGTAGCGTAGATGTGGTAAATGGTTTTATAGAAGTATATGCCGATGCTATAGGTAAAAAAGGTTCGTGGGAAAGTTGTGTATCTTTTAAAGATATTGAAGCTACCAAGCGCATAAAAGCCATAGCAGCCCAAGCACAATGGTTTGAAGATAACTCGCCATTACTACCCGAGCATAAAAAGAAAAAAGTAAAAGGTATTACCGCCAAAGTTATTACAGTAGTAGTAGAAGCCGGCGATGCAGCACCAAGCACACCAATAGGTATTAACTTACCTAACGCTGAATGGATACGAAAAGAGCACGGTTCTAAATCGGTTTCGTTGGGTAACATTGTATCTGCTTATAATTTAATGACGGCTAAAAAAGGCACATTAGATGAGTTTGGTTTAAACGATGAGGTAAAAGCCCGCATTAAGCAATATGGCGCACTTTCAAGTGATTTGCATACCGATATGCACGAGTGTATTGGGCACGCATCTGGGCAAATAAACCCAGGTATTGAAACACCCGATAAAACACTTAAAAATTATGCGTCGTGCCTTGAGGAAGCCCGTGCCGACTTAGTTGCACTATATTATGTACTTGATCAAAAGCTAATAGATATGAAAGTAATGCCATCGTTAGAGGTAGGTAAAGCCGAATACGATAGCTACATTATGGGTGGATTAATTACACAACTTACTCGCCTCGAACTAGGCAAAAACATTGAGGAAGCACACATGCGCAACCGTCAGTTAAATGCCAAATGGGTATATGAAAAAGGGAAGAAAGACAACGTAATAGAGTTTGTGAAAAAAGATGGAAAAACATTTGTGCAAATAAATGATTACAAAAAACTTCGTGCATTATTTGGCGATTTATTACGTGAAATACAACGCATAAAATCCGAAGGAGATTATAAAGCTGCAACAGCACTAGTAGAGGGCTACGGTGTAAAAGTAGATAAAACATTACATGCCGAAGTATTAGCCCGTTTTAGTAAATTAGGTGTTAAACCATACCGTGGTTTTATTCAACCTAAACTTATACCAATAATGGAGGGGAATAAAATAGTAGATGTAAAAGTAGAATACCCTACGTCATTTTACCAACAAATGCTCGAATACGGGGCTAAATACAGTTTTTTACCTACTGTTAATTAATTCATAAATACACCATAACAAGTAAATTTTACAAATAATTTGGTTTTATAAAAACTATTTGTAGATTTACAAAACTATATACAATTCAATATCATGAAAAAGGTAATAACAATTTTAGCTGTAAGTCTTACTGCCACCAACGTTTCGCTTGCTCAACAAGACCCTCAATTCTCTCAAAACATGTTCAATCGTGTGGGTACTAATGCAGGTGCAGCGGGTTTAAATAATTCTACTTGCTTTACATTATTGGGTCGCCAGCAATGGACCGGCTTTTCTGGAGCTCCCAAAACTGTTTTAGTTTCGGCAGATTCACCAATATTACAAAGCTCTCCATTGCATGGTGGAGCAGGCATCACAATAGTTGCCGATAAGCAAGGTTTTGAAAACACAATATCAGCTAAATTAGCTTACTCGTATCATTTACCTATCGAAAAAGGTAAATTAGGTATCGGTATTGAACTTGGTGCACTTAATTATGGATTAAATGGTACATGGCTTGCGCCTGATGGTACTACAGGCTCTACAGACCCATCAATACCACAAACCAAATTAACCAAAACAGTATTAGATGCTGGTTTAGGTTTATATTATACTAGCGAAAAGTTATATGCAGGTTTATCCGTAGCGCACATACCAGCTTCCAAAATTAAATCAGCAGTAGCAGGCTCTAATGTTACGTATGATATAGCACGCCACTATTACATTACCGCAGGTTACAATTGGGCATTAACTCCTACAGTAACGCTACGCCCTAACATATTTGTTAAAACTGACGCAGCGTCTACGCAAATAGACTGTAATGTTAACGCTTTATTTAATAATACATTTTGGATAGGAGCTTCGTACCGAACTACTGATGCTATTATAGCAATGTTAGGTGTTCAAATGAAAGGTTTAAAAGTAGGTTACTCTTATGATTATACTACCTCCAACTTAAATAAAGGAAAAGGAGGTGCAAGTGCAGGTTCGCACGAAATTTTTCTTGGATATTGCTTAAAACAACCCGACAAAACATCTGTTCAACGTTCACGTTCAGTTCGTTTTCTTTAATTTCTACAATATTATCTAATAATAGTCGTTTTAAGTAAATTACTAAAAGCCAAAGGTCATGAAAAAAATTATTTTAGTTGCAGCCGCAGTAGCCACTATTTTTACAAGTTGTACAAATACTGGTAATGGAGAGTTAACTGGTGTTCAGGGTAGAGGTCAGTGGTATCAACCAGATCCTTACGGAACATTATTTATTCCACTTGGCTCTTTTCAAATGGGTAACGGCGACCAAGATGTGCCTTCAAGCTCTACTACACAAGCCAAAACAGTTTCAGTGCAATCTTTTTATATGGATCAAACTGAAATTACTAATAATGAGTACCGCCAATTTGTGGACTGGGTACGCGATTCTATTGCACGCAAAACACTTGGTGATGGCGGTAACGAAAAATACCTCATCTCGCAAAATGAATTTGGCGAAGATTTAGAACCACCTTTCCTTAACTGGCAAGAAAAAATGGACTGGAATAGTACTGAATCTCGCGAAGCGTTGTTGGGTATGTTCTTGCCTGCTAATGAGCAATTTTACCGTCGTAAAGATATTGATACCCGTAAATTAGATTTTGAATACTACTGGGTGGATTTGCAAAAAGCAGCCAAACGTGCTAATCGTTGGAACAAAAAAACTAAAGCATATGATGATCCTACGCGCGAGCAAGAAGCTAACGGAACAGGTTTAATAAAAGACCGCTCAAGTTTTATAGTTAAAGACGTTATTAATGTGTATCCTGATACATTAGCTTGGGTATCTGATTTTACTTATGCATTTAACGAGCCTATGACTAATATGTACTTTTGGCACCCATCTTTTGATGAATATCCTGTAGTAGGTGTAAATTGGAAACAAGCACGTGCATTTTGTGTATGGCGTACCAATTTAATGAATACGTACCTTTCCAATCAAGGTGGTGCTATTGTTCAAGACTTTCGTTTGCCAACCGAAGCCGAGTGGGAGTATGCATCTCGTGGCGGCTTAGCTAATAACCCTTACCCTTGGGGCGGTCCTTATGTACGCAACAATAGAGGTTGTTTCTTAGGTAATTTTAAACCAATGCGTGGTACGTATGCTACTGATGGTGGTTTTCATACAGTAAAAGTAGCGTTTTATTCTCCAAACAATTATGGATTGTATGATATGGGTGGCAACGTTGCCGAATGGACAAGTAACGCTTTTGACGAATCAGCAGTGAATTTCTCACACGATCAAAACTCTAATTACGTTTATGAAGCTAAAGAAGAAGATGCAAACGTACTAAAACGTAAAGTTATACGTGGAGGATCTTGGAAAGATATTGCCTATTATATGAATTGCGGTACACGTACTTATGAATATCAAGATACTGCTAAATGTTACGTAGGATTCCGTTGCGTAATGACTTATTTAGGTCGTTCATCAGGAGATAACTTAAATAATTTAGGGAATTAAAATTAAATCACCATAATAAAACCAAATAAAAGAACCAACCAAACAAAAAAATCAAACAAACAAAAGAATCAAACAAAAAAACTTAAAAAACAATTTAAAATTTAAATTATGGGAATTACAGAAGCGTTACAAAGTAAAAAAGGGAAAATAGCCATGTCTTACATGTATGGTTGGGGTTCGATGGTGGTTATTATTGGTGCTATGTTTAAGATACAGCACTGGCCAGGCTCTCAAATATTATTACCATTAGGATTAACTATTGAAGCAATTATTTTCTTTTTCTCTGTGTTTGAACCTATTCACGACGAGTACAAATGGGAAATGGTTTACCCTGAATTAGCACACGGACACGATGGCTTAGATGACGCTCATGCAGTGTCTAACAAGCATGGTATGAAAGCTGTTGGAAATGGAGACGCTGTATCGCAAGAGTTAGACAAAATGTTAGCCGAGGCTAAAATTGGTCCTGAATTGATAGAAAGTTTAGGTGCAGGCATGAAATCGTTGAGCGACCAAGCAGGCAAATTAACAAATATTACTGATGCTTCATTAGCTACTAATACTTATGTAGATAGCGTTAAGAAAGCAGCTACAAACGTAGACAGTTTGTCTGAGGCTTATTCTCGTGCATCACAATCGTTAGGAGTTATTGCGGCTAGCAACGAACAAAGTACTTCATTTGGTGAGGAATTATCTAAAACTTCAAAAACGTTAGCCGAAATGAACACGGTATATCAGTTACAACTAGAAAGTTCTAAAAACTACACTAAAGTAACTTCATCAATGTATGAAAGTATTAACGATTTGATGTCTAACTTATCAGAGTCGGTAAATGATACCAAACGTTACAAAACCGAGGTTACGGCTTTAGCTAACAACTTAGAGGCATTAAATACGGTGTACGGTAATATGCTTACTGCAATGAATTTTAAAAAATAAATAGTTGCAAAACTATTTACTACAAATTATCAATTTAATAACTCAAATAATATAACTTACCTATGGGAGGAGGAGGCAAATTACCACCACGACAAAAAATGATTAATATCATGTATTTGGTATTAACAGCATTATTAGCAATGAACGTTTCTAAAGACGTATTAAATGCATTTGTTGTTGTAAATGAAGCATTGGCACAAACAAACGAAAGTTTAGAAAAAGCAAATGGACTTACATATAGTTCGTTCGCGAAAGTTATGGGTACGCCCGAAAAAGTAAAAGCAGCTCCGTATAATGATTTGGCTCAAAAAGCAAAAAAAATGACGGAGGAAATGAATACCTACATTCAAAATTTGAAAGTACATTTAGTAGAAAAAGTAGAGCAATGCCCTAAAGATTCTGCAGTAAAATGGGCAGTACAGTTAGCATCAGTTACCAAAAAAGATAACTATGATATACCTACTGCCGAATTAATTGGCGACGATATTGCAACTCCACATCCCGCATCAAGAGCAAATTCAGCAGCAGCATTAGAGGCTGAATTACTTAAATATCGTAAGAATATGTTGGATTTATTTGCTGATGCAAATAAGTTTAAGCATAATCCAAAGGTAAAAGAGGAAATGAATAGTAAAATAGGCTTGGTTTTAAAACCAGGTATGGAGCATGGACAACCTGCTCCATGGGCAAGCGTAAATTTTTATCACTTACCATTAGCAGCTGTTATTACTAACTTAACCAAAGTACAATCAGATGTTAAAAATGCGGAAGCAGAAGTACTTGACGAATTATTTGGCGCTATAGGTGGTACAGATATTAAGTTTGACCGTTTGGAAGCTAAAGTTATAGCACCTTCAAGCTATATTATTGCTGGAGACGAGTACAAAGCAAATGTATTGTTGGTAGCATCGAGTTCTACTTCAAGTAATATAGTAGAAGTAGGTGTAGTAGATACCGCTCGTTCTAACCCAGATGTTAATCCTATGAAAGGTGCTGGTACAGTTATTCCTAACGTACTTGGTATGGGCGAATATAAGCGTGGTGCAAGCGGAGAGGGAATACAAAAATGGGGTGGAGTAATAAAAGTGGCTGCTCCAGGTGGTGCATTTAAATATTATCCTTTCCAAGCAGAATACATGGTAGCTAAACCTGCTGTATCTGTAAGCCCTGATAAAATGAATGTATTTTACATAGGTGTACCTAATCCAGTTACCGTATCTGCAGCAGGAATACCTGCCGAGAATATGATGGTAAGTATGAGTGGTGGTAGTATAAATATAGATAAGCGTACGGGTAAAGGTACCGTAACTGTAAGTGCAGGTACCGAAGCTACAGTAAATGTATCTGCTAAAATTGGCGCAGGTACTAAAGCATTAGGAAGTTCTAAATTTCGTATTAAACGTTTACCCGATCCTGTTGGTTTTTGTGGAGGTAAAAAAGGAGATTGTATTATGAGAAAAAATGAATTAGTTGCTGCAGGTTATGTATTTGCTAAAATGGAAAACTTTGATTTTGACTTAAAAGTAACAGTTGCTTCTTGTGATATTGAAGCAGTACAACAAGGTGACATTAAAACTATTGCGTGCCCGGGTGGTAGCTTATCTGCTGCAATGGGTTTACTTCAAAGTGTTAAGCCTAATCAAAAAGTGTATATTACGAATGTAAAAGCACGTATGCCTGATGGTTCAGTTAGGCCAATTAATGGTTTAAATATTAAAGTACAGTAGTTAATTAATTTAAAACTAAGAAATCATGAAACGTAGTATTGGAGTTATTTTATTGAGTACTGTAAGTTTACTATCTACAGTAAATGCACAATCAGTATTAGACGGTACTTATGTAAAGGAAAATGTTCCCGCACGTAAGGTTATTCCTTATACACATTTGCGCGAAGCTGATGTAATGTGGAGCCGAAGAGTATGGCGTATAATTGATTTGCGTGAAAAGATTAATCAACCTTTGTATTATCCAACAACTCCACTTAAAGGAAAGCGTAGCTTAATGCAAACAATGTATGATGGTGTAGTAAAAGATGGTACTATAACTGCTTACGATGGTGGAGATGATGAGTTTAGGAAAGTAATAACTAAAGCTGAAATCTTAACGATGCTAAATAAAGTAGATACATCTCAGCAAGAACAACCAGACGGCACATTTAAAGAAGTTATATTACCACGAGATTTTCAACCTGGTCAAGTAACAAAAATACGTGTAAAAGAAGAATGGTTTTTCGATAAACAAAAATCAACTTTAGAATGCCGTATTTTAGGTTTATGTCCTATTATTGATAAATTCGATGACCAACTTGCGTATAAAGGTTCAGACCCATTGTTTTGGGTTTATTACCCGGAGGCACGTTATGTATTTGCTAACCAAGAAGTATATAATCGCAGTAATGATGCTGAGCGTAGAACATTAGAAGACATTATATGGAAACGACAATTCGGTAGCTATGTTTATAAGGTATCTAACGTATATGCTGATGCAAGCGATTCTCGTAGAATAGCCGATACCAAACAAGGTTTAGATGCGTTGTTGGAAGCAGAAAAAGTAAAGCAAGACATTTTTGAAAAAGAACACGATTTGTGGGAGTTTTAAAATAGTATCTATAATTATAATAAATACGCTCTTACATTAATTTGTAGGAGTGTTTTTTTTATTGCTTGTTTATAGTAAAAGCTGTTGTAGTAACTATGTTTATCTATGCCATATTTATATGAGTTATACTACTGAACCAAAATAGTGTGTAAAGTAATTTTTTATACTTTTAAAATACATTTAAATCAGGAAGGTTGAGCTTATATAAAAGTTTTTAAAAATGCTATAAAATATTTAGACTACTTTAATGGTATAATTTTTAGAAATAGCAAAATGTGATGACAAGATTTCGAGATTACACTAATTTACTTTGGACTTATTTATGAAAAGCGATCGCAGTTTGAATCAAAGAAAATACTACTATTTTGCTAATGCTTATTATAATTGCATGTGACTTGATAATTGCTTTGAGTTTGTTTTTTATATTACTTAGCAGTTGCACTGGTTGTCTTTTCCTCGCTTATTATTCTTGTTTCGTAACGAAAAAGAATTGTTTAATTAGCTCATTTAAATAATAAAAAATTTTAAACAAAAAAATAATTGAAATTCCCTTGCAGTAATCTCCTAATTGGGATTAA
>JACMRI010000207.1 GCA_014376525.1 Bacteroidia bacterium
AAAGCAACGGCTGAAAGACAACAACACTGATAAGCAACATTACATTAAAGTAATAAGAAACCCAAACCAACTCTAAACTAGGGGGTAAAATTAATATGGTGCGTTTTGCAGTGGTCTCAAATCATAAATAAACAATTAAAAACCACAACAAATGTTCGGAGAAATTGAAACAATCGAAAACAGCGAGTTCAACAATGTAGGTGCATTATTAGGCATTGACGGTAATGAACCAAACAATGAATTATTAGGAGCATTAAGAGCCTTGCCACCTATTCGCAGACAAATTGCAATAAACAAATTAACATCGCCAATGAGTAGCAGAGGTTCTCGTGCCGAAATGGAAAAGCATTTTAAAGAATTGCCTGCGCACATTAAAGCGGAATTAGCCAAAGGTAATTTACGTTTAGCCGATGCCTTAATTTATTCTATTAAGCCTGTAACGTCCAAAACCATTAAGATGTTTGAAACGCAAGACGATAAAGAAATAGGCTTGCGCAATATATCTAATGCTAAGTTGCCTAAAAACTAAGCGTTGTTAGTAAGCGGTATTGTACTGTTGGCGGGCGTTCCGAGAGATGCTAAAGATACCAGTAAAGATGCCGTAATGGCAACTGCCTTTGGTGCTATTGAGGACTATCCTGCCATAGCCAATGGCGAGAGTAATTTAAAAGCCAACAAAAAAATTATTATGCCCGAAACAAGTAATAACTTTTTTAAAACCGCAGGGCTAAGCCACGTTGCAGTAGGCTACTACAAGTTAGCCAACCCACGTTTAATACACGATGATATTCAAATAGAGTTTACTGTAGAATTAGGCACAATGGTAGGTTTAGCAACTAACACGCAACTGTTTGTAGGCTTACACGGCACTATTACAACACCTTAAAATGAGTAGTATGTTATTCATAATGCACGAGTGTAGTACTACACTCGTGCTTTAAAAAAAAACTAAATGATGAGTACAATAGAAAAAAGATTTGATATACAAATTGCCACTAAAGGGCAAACGGTAACAGGAAAATTTGAGTTAGATAAAATGGCTAAAGTCATTAAGGGCATTAAGGTTACGTCCGACCGTGAAGACTTATTATTTTATCGTGGCACACAAAAAATAGAGATAAATGGTAAGGAACGTTTTGAGGAAAATTATGAAAGTAAAAACTTACAATGCAGTTTAAATGTAGATGTAAGATATTGTAGTTAGATATTGTTTTTAAAATGCAACTCCAAATGAAATCCCTGCAAACAAAACAATATTATTATTTGGATTATTTATTAGTTGATTATTTTTGTGGAGTGCTAATTGTAAAATTTGAAATTTAAAAACAAACTTTTTTTGATACTTATACCCAATTAAGGGATAATAAAAACTACTTGCCCCAGAAGATGATAAAAATGGCACAAAAACAGTATAGTCTGTCCTTCCAACTCCAAGTTCTAAGAAATGGTTTCGTCCGCCGAAATTACCTGACATAGAATAAGTAGATGACCACAACACCAATAATGTACCTAAACCTACACGAGCATCCATAAAAAAATGTTTGCGATTTAGAAACGAACGTTCGTAATTTAAGGATACCGCAGAGTTTGCACCAAGAAATTCTACACAGACTACATTTTTATTAGGATTATAATTTGTTTTAATTAAGGTAGAATCTAATTGAGCATAGGACAATAACGAAGTAAAAACAAGTAAAGATGTGAGTAATAGTTTCATAGCGTTACCAATTAACTACAATTTTTTTCTCTTCATTCATGCCAATATATAAACTATCATAACGTAAAGTTACTATGCCAATTTTCTTTATTTTATACTCAATATTATATTTACCCATAGGAGCATCAGCGTGATGATCTGAAATGTTTTTGAACTGAGCATTAGAACCCATTGTATATGGATATGGCAAATGAGGCACGTTTTTATGAAACGTGTAATTACGAAGTGTTGCAAAAATAGTATCGCCTAGTATCGCATCATTTGTTATAAAATTTATGTATAGTGATGTGTATGAGGGAATTACTTTTAAAACAAAAAATGTATCAGTTTCCGTTTTATTAAAATAAATAGTAGCGCCTTCAAAAGCGGTTTCTTTGGTGCCAGCTCCACTTTTACCAGGTATACTTACAGCATATTTGTATTTACTTAGGCTGTGTATAGGTACATTTTCAAATATATAATTCCCTTTACTGTCACTGATTGTTTCTATCGTGGCAGTATTGCTAGTTAATAGATATACTTTTATGTTTGCTAGCCCGCTATCTGTACATAAATTATATACATTTCCTTTAATGGAATGATATTCTATTTTGTCTTTTTCCTTTATACAACCCGCAATTACTATTGCGCACATTGTAAAATATAGAGTTAATAGTTTCATAACGCTATTTATTTAAGATTAATTTAAAACTATCAGTACTTGTGGCATTGGTTACTTTTACTATATATACGCCTTGCAGTAGGTGTTGTAAGGCTAAATCTATAGGTTGGTTATTGTATATAGTTTGTGTATGTATTAGTTTACCACTAAGGTCAGTTATTTGTAGTATAGACTCAGGCGAATCATACACATTGAGATAAGTAAAACTACCACTGTTGGGATTAGGATACAGTAAAAAACTATTCAACACTTTATTAATATTTTTATTTATTGGTTGCTCATAGTTAAACCCTTTTTGTGGTAAATTTTCGGCTATTATAGTTTGTTCGTTTCCTTTAGTACCATGGTTTATACGGTATAACAAGTTGGCGCAACTGTAAGGCTGTATATAAGCAGATAGGCTTGCCCCTTGGCTTACACCAAATCCAGGCAAAAATGCTATTTCGGTTCCTGCATGTACTATTAAGGAGCTTTGTTGCGTTACGGTAAAATCGCCATTAGGTGTAAGATAATCCATATTACTTTCAAGGCTATATATATTTTCGCCCAATAGCCCTGTTTTACCCAATAGTATTTTATTTCGTGCCTCGAACTCAGCTACATAATTAGTTTGGCTTGTAGCTAAGTTACGATTACTCAAAAATAGGTTTTCGGGAGCAACCTCTACTCTAGTAAGATAATCGCCAATGTACGCTTGAGGGTCTTCTACATGTAATTGATTACTAGGTTTGGACGTACCGTTAGCAAAATTTCCATTGTTAGTGCCTATTGCAAATACTCCGTCAAAAGGCGTTGCAGCGTATATATTATTAGGATAGCTTAAATGTGGATATCCCCAACGTGAATATTGATGTTCTTGTAAAACCCCACTTTGGTCAATATATTGTTTTAATAAGCCCAAACTTTGTGGCGAAGTAAAGTTACTAGCAGGTAAACCTGTAGCAGGGTCGTGCATATCCAGCACTGATGAGGTAGTGGTAAAAGCATGTAGTTTAGTATCAACGTTAGCGAAACCTTTGCCCAAAAGTGTACCATTGTAAAATTTATATCCGTAACCAAATACTTCTAGCTGTGTTGTTAGAGAGCTTGCTGGTGCATCATCAAAATTAGGAGTTAAATAATTGGGTTGTGCAACATGTGCGCTTTTAAGTTGTATAGGTATGTTAATAGTAAATGGCCCCATACACTGGCACGAGTTAATTATAGGTATTTTTATACATGTAAGTGGAAAAAAAGTAAAACTAGCATCTATAACAACCTCTCCATCAAAAATATTTTGAGTATTGTTTGCACTCCACCAACGTGCTGTAGTTGTTTTTTTTGATTTAGGGCCTACCCAAGTATATGAGCCACCACAATTACTAGGAAACGAAACTGCTGTACCTGAAGCGTCGCTACCTAAACGAGTTTCTAATATTTCGTTGGTTGAATGTGCTGTATTTACTGCATTAGCCGAACCTTGTGCTATAGATATTTTACGGCAATATTCAGGATAACCATTAGAGGTATTTAACGGAATAGTATTAAATGTATTAAGTAAATCGGACCTGTTGCTATGCGCATAAGCTCCTGCAATAGTAGCATTGTAGGCTAATAATTCGTTAGAATTATCGCTATACATTGATTTTAATGCTAATTGAGCGACTAAGCGACTAACCGCATCAGCAGTTGCATTTAGTGGATTGCTAGAGTGTACGCCATAAAAACCATTTGCCTGAAAGTTTAGTAAATACTGTAATCCTAAAGGTATATTAGCACCTTGATTTTCACCTTCTATATTTAGAAATAATTTAGTGTGTGGATTAACTCCAACTCCTAATTTGTAATTGGATTCCATAGTAGCTAGTGCTAAGCGTGCTGTAATACCACCTGCACTAAAACCTGACACTACATTTTCAAAATAATAACCGTTTGCCATTTTTTCGGTATTTATTTTAGTAATGAGTGCCATAAGCAATGCTGCATTATTTATTGTTAAATCATTTCCGTCATCATTCGCTAATATTATGATATCGTATCCCTCATCACGCATACGATTTAATAATTCATTACCATTTCCTGTACCAGATCCGTATGTGCAAAATTCATCTTCCGAAAAGCGTTTAGAATAGATTCCATTATAGGTTTCATAAAATGTTCCTCGCCATTCTCCATTAAAACCACCAGCTTTAGGTATTGTAATATTTACCCCGCCAACACTTACTATTAAGTCATTAAATAAGCCAGGAGTGAGTTGTTTACCATTACCTGGGTTGTAGCCTGCATTTACTATAAAAGGTTTACGTATTTTTTGAGATGTATTACATGGCGAATACCATACAGCATATTTACCATTAATAGTATTTCCTGCTTGAGTTGTTGTTATTACGACAGGCCCATTATCAGGTGGAATAACAGGCTTTGAGTTAGCACAACCTGAAGTTGCTAATTTATTTGTGATGTTAGATTTAATTTCTAACGTACTTTTAGCATAAAAAACTCTATTCTGTATAAATAATTTAACTGCTATTATTTTATTTCCTCCTGTAATATAGTTAATAGTTTCATTTGCTAATAACACTCTATATCCTAAACCATCGCTGTAATCAATAAATATAGAGTCTATTTTATTTTTATCTATGTTGGTTATTAATACATCTGTATTGTAGGTAAAATTAACAGAGCTACCTTCTATTATTTGATTAAGAGGTGATATTGAAAATAAGGTGTCTTTTTGAAATGGATAAAAATTATAAGGGCTGTTATCAACAAATTTATTATTTACAAAATCAATATAGTTATTACTAATGGTGGAATCTCTAAACTTATAATTTTCAATAAGAGTAATACTTATTGGAGTTTTATTTATATTATTTTGATTGCTTATCGCATTCAAAATTTGACTTGCGTGTGTCGTTTTTACATTACTTGCTATATCTAAATTATTAAGTAATTGATAGTATCCTATAAAATTGGTAATAGAGTCGTTTACATTACCTTGAAAAATATCAAAAACAGATGATACGGGTGTTATTAGTTTGTACTTACAATAATCTATTTCAGGGTATTTATTATTAATATTGGAAAACACATAGTTCCCTAATGCTTTTAAATTATCAACACGTAAAGTATCTTGCGCTTTTAGAGTTGTTGATATTATTGTAATTAAACATAATAGTAACAACTTGTTAAGTATAGTTCCCATAACTACTTAATTTTAAGGTTATCTACTTCTTTTTGTAAACGCACTACGTGTAGTGTTATTTCCTCAATCTTTTTTAAGAGTAATTTGTTCATTTCGGCTACATCTATACCCTGCTCTAACACCTCGCATTCGCTTGGTATTTCGGGTAAATGCTTGTTGGCTTTATAGTAGGTTTCTACATCGTATAGGTTGGGGAGTTTATAGTTAGGTTCAAATACGTAATCTGCCCAATCTGTAATACTTACATAAAATGATTTTGCAACAACTTTACCATTTACAGTTAAGAGAGCGTCTGTATGAATACCTGTTTTTTGTGTTTGAGTACCTATTTGTGCTTTGCGCCCCACAAAGAAATCGCGGGTGGCGGTTAAATCGCCCGCTGCACCGTTGCCTATAACTACATCTTTACCACAATAATAATTTATAAGTAATCGAGGTGCTATGTTAGGACTTGTGGTAGATGTGCCTGCCATGTCTATAATGCCATTAGCACCATCAAACCCCATGGTTAATACATTAAGGTCGGTTGTACCCCAGTTGCTATTACCATACATTTGAATGTTACCTGCAAATTGATAATTGGTAGGTACGCTAAGTGCAGGTGTAGCACAACTTACTGTAGAAGGTATAGCTATAGGTGCACCGCCCACGCCTATGTGTCGTTGCCCATTAATAGTGCTAGTGGCTAATAGTGTTTTGCCTGAGCCATCTTTTAAACTACCAATAAGATTTATAGTACTTGCGCTTAATCCTGCATTAAATCCTGCTATAGTGTTAAACTGCGCACTAGCATTAAAGCGTATAGTGTTGTTAAAATTAGTTTCGCCTACAAAAAAGCTTGGCCCATTAAAGCGTGAATTATTTTGCACTTCAAAATCGTTGTTTACTAATATGTTTTCGCCTTTTATTTCGGTAGCGGCATTTACTTTATCAGTTATGATAATTCCACCGCCTACATATAAGTTGTTGCTGATGCGGGCATCGCCCAACACATCTAATTTATAAAATGGACTAGGCTGTAATCCAATACCTACATTGCCTGTAGGTTTGTAAATATCGTTACCCAAACCAACACTCCATGGTTGCGTAGGCATAGCTTGCCAAGTACCGTTACTTGCTAAATATTGCGAGGTAGATGTGTTGAAATTTTGGCGAGATAGTTTTCCTTGTCCGTCAGTGAGTACTAAACCGTTAATGATAGTGCTATTAAGGTCTAAGGATTTTAATAATACAAAACCATTCGTATTAATTTTTAAACCTAAATTGTTATTTGATTTTAGTAATAGTGGTTCGGCATTAGTACTACCTATAAAATCGCCTGCGTTAAGCGCATCGCCGTTGCGTTTCCAATTGGCGTTAGTTTGTGCAAAACTTTTAGTGGCTAAAATTATCAATGTTGCGGCTGTGTAAATGTGTTTGTTCTTGATGATTTTGTTTTAAATGTTTAATCAATAATAATATATTTTCTTTGAAGTGCAAAATAAAAAAGATTAATTTTTTATGCGAAGTTTTATGATCGTTCGTTTGAGGGTATAGAAGTAAATTATATAACCCTTGATGCAAAGGAACAAGAACACAAAGCCATAGCAGATAACATTACAGATATATTAAGAAATATTATTTCGTTCCAAGCAAATTTTGTAGATGCTGAAATTGAGGAGTTAGATAAAATAGCAGTAGCAGAGGGCAAAGAAACCGAAGTGCGTAAAGGCACATCGGAGGCAGGCGTGGTTAATCAACCGTATTTTTCTAAAGTGTTTAATGTCATTAATCAAATGTTGTTTTCTATAAAAGCCGAAGCGGTTGCCGAACGTACTATACAACGCTTAAAGGAAGGTAAGAAACCTGTTATAGCCTTTGCCTCTACAATAGGCAGTTTTATTGAGCAAATGGAAAACGAACACGGTATGCCTGTTAAAGATGGCGATACCATTAATGCTGATTTTAGCGAAGTGAGATTACTGCAAGGGGATTTCAGTACGTTTTTTTATTCTTTAATTAAATTTCGATAGCTACTTTTGCGTTATGATAAAACAAGACCAAAGCCCATCCTTTGCTGATGTTGCCGTAATACACCGCACGGTTAGTATGCC
>JACMRI010000208.1 GCA_014376525.1 Bacteroidia bacterium
GCTAACAGTAATGCTACCTGATGTAGCGCTTGCAGTTGTATTAATAAAAGTTGAAGTTGATGTTCCTGCCCAACCTGATGGCATAGTCCAGTTATAACTAGCGACACCGCTTACAGCGCTAATGCTATAGCTAGGAGTAGAACTTACGCACGGAGTTTGATTGCCTGATATTAAACCAGGTGTTGCAGGTAATAAACATGCTGGCACTACAAGTGTGGTAGTGTAAATAATGTCTCCTGTTGATAAACCATTATTATTACTTCCATTAAAAGCACCATAAAAAGTTACTGAACCAATATTAGTGGCCGGCGCAGTCCAGTCAAACGACCATGATTTGGTGCCGCCTACAGCACTTGTACCCGCTGCAGTATGTGTGATGTATTTACCTGTGCCTACCAACTGAGTTTGTGTAGTATTGGTAGCTATAAGCGTACCTATTAAAGTACCTGTTGCACTTTGGGGCGATATTTCAAAACCAAATTTTACACAAGCAGTTTGTGTAGCAGTAGCGGTAAAGGTGTAAGTAGTGCCAGGAATATAGCCAGTTACTGGTACGTTAGATGTTATCCAATTTGTTTGTGCTGTGGCAGTTCCTCCGTGGCAACTTGTACATGTACTGGCATCAGCAGGAGAGTTGGTTTTACCAATTGGTGCGCCCGATGTATGGGAATGTACATTGTTAAACGAAATACTGGTTATCATTAAAAGAATAACTCCTGCTGTTAGTGTTGAAATAATACGTTGTCTTATGCTCATGTTTTTATTTTTTATCTTAATTTATATACGAATGTATTTTATAATTGGTTTTATATCGCTAATGTAAAAAAAATTTTAATTAATATGTTTTTTGTTTTTGTATAACCTCATTTATTACTAGTGGTAAATAGGTGTGTTCTAATTCATGTATTTTGTGTGCTAGTGTTTCGGGGGTATCTTGCTGAAATACAGTAGTGGTGTATTGCGCTATTATTTGTCCTTCGTCGTAATGTTCGTTTACATAATGTATAGTAATACCCGATTGGGTTTCTTTATTATCAATAACCGCTGTGTGCACGCGCATACCATACATGCCTTTGCCTCCATAGTTGGGCAATAGTGCTGGGTGTAGGTTTATTATTTTGTTTGCAAAATTATGTGTTAAGTAAGCTGGTATCTTCCACAAAAAACCTGCTAATACTATAAAATTTACATCGTGAATAGTAAGCATTTGCATAAACTCTGTTTCGTTATTTAACATCAATTTATCAAACAATAGTATGGGTATATGCTCCGCTTGTGCTTTGGTTATGACGCCTGCATTGGCATTGTTGCAAGCTATACAAGCTATATTTATTTGAGTATTAGTTTTAAAATAATTAATTAAATTAAGTGCATTACTGCCTGCCCCTGATGCAAATATGGCTATGTTAGTCATGTAGTTAATAGGTGTTAATTTCTTTTGTCAATGCCCCACAATAGCTTGTTACGCAGGGTATTAAAGAATGTTTGATTATTTAATTTTATGGTTTTAAACGAATATTGGTCTTTAGTAAGTATAATTTCAAAATCAGAATTTATGGTTTGCGAACGAGAGTCGAGCGTTACCAAATAATTATTTTGTCGGCCCTCTACTTTTAGTTTTAAAGTTTTATTATCAGGTATAATTAAAGGACGTACATTAAGGTTATGTGGTGCAATAGGCGTGATAATAAAGTTGGCACAATCGGGTGTTACTATAGGTCCACCACAACTTAATGAGTAAGCGGTAGAACCTGTGGGAGTGGCTATTATTAAACCATCAGCCCAATAGGAGTTTAAAAACTCATTGTTTAAATAGGCGTGTATAGTTATCATAGCGGCCGAGTCGCGCTTGTGTATAGTACATTCGTTAAGAGCGTAAGTAAAGCCATCAAACAAATTTAGCGTAGTGTTTAAACGCAACAAACTTCGGGTTTCAATAGTGTATTCGTTGTTGAGGAGTGCGTCTATAGCTACGTCTATTTCGTCTTTAGCAATGTTAGCCAAAAAACCCAAACGACCAGCATTTAAGCCTATTACAGGCATATCGGTGTTTTGCACGTATTTAATTGTACTTAACATAGTACCGTCTCCTCCTACTGATATAAGTACGTCGGCCATTGTACTTAATGTATTAGCCGAGCTAAATAATTGGGGCGGGGTTTCAAAATAAATATCATGTTGCAATAAATCGTAGTAAGTGTGGTGTATAACTAACGTAGATTTACTTGCATGTAATTTATTAACCAAAGCTTGCACAAATGGCTTTAGCTTAGTGGTGTAGGTATTTCCGTATAGTGCAAAACGCATAAGTGTAATGTGTGTAGTGAATAATAGTGTGGGTAAATATAATTATTTATTACAGTTAATTTTGTAATAGCAAGGTACACTATTAATTATTGCAGTTTGGTTTTACAATATATTTGCACAATACATTTTGTTTATGGCAGCTAATTTGGCTGAGACCTTTTTAGTATTATTTTAAAAGCCTGTTTAAATTTTCATGACTAATAGTTTTATATTGCTTTTTAACAATTAGCAAGCATAGTTTTGCTTGTGTATAATTTAATGTTGTTTTTTTGTATAAAATCTATTACAATATTGTTTGTAGTTTGTTTCATATTTAAACGTTTATACTTTGTGAGAAACATAATTTATTAACGAAACTTATTTTACGTACAAGCACCATATTTAATACCACTTACGCCCCTCCAACGTAAGACGTGCCAATAGTATAAACACAGCAGCTAAGCTTACAAAATAAATAACATCGCGAGTATCAATAACACCACGACTTAACGATAAGTAATGTTGGTTAATACTCAAGGCATAAAACAAGCCATCAAGGTGTATGTTCACCATTAATTCTGCCACATAATCTAAACCTATATATATTATAAAACAAAGTAGTAGGGCTACTAAAAATGATATTATTTGATTGTCGGTTATGGCACTTGCAAATATACCTATGGCTACAAACCCTACTGATAGCAAGACTAAGCCAATGTACGAACCCCATGTTGCGCCAGCATCTAAGTTGCCTTGTGGAAAGCCCAAGTGGTGTACCGAATAATAATATACCAACGTAGGCAGCAAGGCTATTATTACTAGTACTACACCAGCCCAAAATTTAGCCATTACTATTTTAAGTTCGCTCAAAGGCTTTGTTACCAGTAATTCTAGCGTGCCTAGCTTTTTTTCGTCGGCAAAGGCACGCATAGTAATAGCAGGTATCAAAAACATAAATACCCACGGAGCCATTGCAAACAACGTATCCATGTTGGCATAGCCTGCGTCTAACAAATTATTTTCGCCAGGAAACACCCACATAAACAAACTAAGTATAACTAAGAAAACAATCATTACTACATAGCCTATCAATGAGTTTAAAAAGCCTTTTATTTCTTTGGTAAATAGTGCGTACATTATTTTTTTAGTTGTTTGAAGTGAGTGTTGCTAAACTATTATTATTTTTTTAACTATTGATAACATCGTGTTGTTGTTTGTTACTATTAAATAACGCTTTACCTTGCAATGCTTTAAGCAAAGTAAATACCGCCAACAAGCCATAAATAACTGATAGTACAATTGTGGCCTTAGTATTCTTAAATATATAAAATGATGCTAAAGGCAATACCTGCAAAGCATGCATACCTATAAAATGTGCAATGCGTGGGTCGCCAAATTTTGTACTCCAGTTAAGTAGCGGAATACCCTCCTGGCCATCTACCCCACCTATGGTGTGTGTTAGTTTAGCCCCCATAACAAATCCTTCAAACGCAAATAGTACAAAAATAACAATACCCAAACGAATTGCCCACAAGTAATATTTAGGCAAATTAGGAAATTCATTGGTAAAAAACAATATGCCTACATACGCAGTGTAAAGCGTTACTAAAGTGGCTGCAATAGCCATCATAGAATATAACCAAGCGTATACAGGCGTACTAATGTTAAAGTGCGACAACTGCCCCTTGGCAGCTTGTATGGCTATGTATATAATTTCGAAACTTAATAAAATAATAACTGACCAATTAAACAAGTTGATGTTAAACTGTGGTAAATAATAACAGTACCAACCCATTGCCCACACAAATAAAAAAGTAGAGAAAGCAAACTTAAATGGCTTGTACCAACTACTTACATTATATACTTGTGTAGTGGAAAATTTACTTAAAACCAAAAACAGAATTGAAAACACAAGGCATATTAATCCATAATTAAATAGCGTTTCATTTCTTATTTTTAAATTGTAAATAAAATCCATTACATATTACAACTTAATAATTAATAACTTGCTCCTGAATGTTTTCGGGTATTGCACGTGGTTCGTACTGTTGTGTACGTAATTGAGGTTCATAGCCCGTTTCGCTTATAGCCTCTTGTATAGTTTTGTAAGTAAAACGGTGTGGCGCACCTGCTGCCGACACTACATTTTCCTCTATCATAATACTACCAAAATCGTTAGCACCTGCTTTAAGGCACAACTGTGCAGTATGCTTACCTACCGTAAGCCATGATGCTTGTATGTTGTCTATGTTAGGCAACATCATACGGCTAAGGGCTATCATACGTATATATTCATCGGCACTTACTGTGTTTTTTATTCCCTTTAGGCGGTTAAGCAACGTACCATCGTCCATAAATGGCCATGGTATAAATGCTATAAAACCTTTGCTATTGGCTGGTTTTTCGCTTTGTACTTGGCGTATCCACGCTAGGTGTTCAAACCGTTCGTATATGGTTTCTACGTGTCCAAACATCATAGTAGCCGATGTAGTTATGTTTAGCTTATGTGCCGCTCTCATTACGTCTAACCATTCTTGTCCGCCACACTTGCCTTTACTTATAAGGCGGCGCACACGGTCGTTTAGTATTTCGGCTCCAGGTCCTGGTAAACTATCTAAGCCAGCGTCTTGCAATGCACTTAACACTTCGGTGTGTGTTTTGCCCGCCAACTTAGCTATATGCGCTACTTCGGGTGGGCCAAGGGAGTGTAATTTTAAGTTGGGGTATAGTTGTTTTAGTTCTTTAAACAGGCCTACGTAATACTCCAAATTCAAATCGGGGTGATGCCCACCTTGCAACAATAATTGCTCGCCACCGTACTTAAATGTTTCTTCTATTTTTTCTTTGTACGTGGCCATGCTGGTAATGTAGGCTTCGTTATGCCCAGGTATGCGATAAAAATTACAAAATTTGCAATTGGCTATACATACATTGGTAGTGTTGAGGTTGCGGTCTATAATCCACGTAACTTTGTTGCTATTGTTCTTTTTGATGTTGCGCAAGGTATGTGCAACGTGCATAAGCTCCGCCGTTGGGGCGTTGTGGAATAGATACACTCCTTCGTCTATAGTTAAAAACTCGGAGTTAAGTGCTTTTTTGTATAATGTAGTTAGTTCCATTTGTTAAAATTAGTAGTGTTAAATACACGCATTATTTGATAGTGTAAATATATTTTTTATACTATTGTGAAACATAAATTTTTAGCATAATTATTTTAACAAATAAAACTACAATGGAAAACGAATATTTGCCCAAAATAGGAATAAGTATAGGGGATGTGAATGGTGTTGGTATGGAGGTGATAATAAAATCATTACTTAACAAAGAAATAAATAAAACCTTTACGCCTGTGGTATATGGTTGTGGAAAAGTAGCTACGTTTTTTAAAAAAGAAATGGGTTTAAACGATTTTAATTTCAACATAGTAAAAGACATTAGTCAAATAAATACCAAGCAGAGCAATATGCTTAATGTATGGGAAAATGAAGTAAAGATAGAACTTGGGCAAGATACAGCTGTAGGTGGCGAATACGCTATTAAATCATTAAAGGCAGCTGTTACCGACCTTAAAAATGGCAAATTAGCAGCATTAGTAACCGCACCTATCAACAAAAACAATGTACAATCGTCAGTGTTTAATTATAAAGGACATACTGATTATTTGGCCGATGAATTTAATGTAGGTGATAATTATGCAATGATGCTAGTAAGCGACAAGCTTCGTGTATCGCTTATTACAGAGCATGTACCAGTATCTGAAGTAAGCAAAAACATCTCAATAGAAAAAATAATTGCCAAAGTAACAGTAATAAACGAATCGTTAAAAAAAGATTTTTTAATACCTCGTCCTATCATTGCATTGTTGGGGCTTAACCCACACGCTGGCGACAACGGCCTACTGGGCAAAGAAGAATTAGAGGTAATAATACCTGCAATAAATATACTTAAAGAAAAAGGCATAGTATGCTTAGGCCCTTATAGTGCCGATGGTTACTGGGCTAATAGCACTTATACAAAGTTTGATTGTACGGTAGCAATGTATCACGACCAAGGTTTAATACCGTTTAAGCAATTGTGCTTTGATGATGGGGTAAACTTTACGGCTGGCTTGCCAATAGTGCGTACATCGCCCGACCATGGTACAGCTTACGACATTGCAAATAAGTTTATAGCCAATGAAAATAGTATGCGCCAAGCGTTATACACTGCAGTAGACATTGCTAAAAACCGTGCATTAAGTAAAGCGTGGACTGCCGATTTTTTAAAACCCAACCCACGCCTTAGTCAAAAAATAACAAATACAAGGGAGTAACTAAGTATTTCTACTAAAAAAATTAACGATTGATACTTAAACACAACATTTCATTTCGGTATTACATTGCGGCTCGTTTATTTATAATGCTTGCTTTGCATATACAAATGACTATTGTGGGTTTGCAATTATATTACGAATACGACCGTAGTGCATACGCATTGGGTTTGTTGGGCTTGTTTGAAGCAGCACCATTTATAGTGCTATCGTTAGTAAGTGGTTATGTTTCGGACTTATATAATCGAAAAACAATATGGATGCTTTCTATATTTGGTTTTTTTCTTGCCTCTGTTTTTTTGTATGCGAATGCTAATAAATTAATTGTAATAGCTAATTTACAAGGCAAAGAAGTATTGTACGCAGTTACATTTTTTTTAGGCATTTTGCGTGCGTTTACTGCAGCTGCCGTACCTCCATTACTTTCGCAAATTGTGGAGCGAAAATATATTGCCAAAGCATCTACATGGAGTGCAACATCTTGGTACATTGGCGGTATAGCAGGTCCTGCCATAGGTGCATACATTTATGGTACTACTGGTGCATCATTCTCGTATCAGTTAAATTGTGCTTGTTTTTTAATAGGATTAGTATTAATTGGCTGTATTAAAACATCACCACAAACCAAAGCTGATGCACGTGAAGCAATATTTACAAGCATTGCGCAAGGAGTAAAATTTGTACTAAGCAACAAGATAATATTAGGCGCAATGAGCCTAGATATGCTTGGTGTACTGTTTGGCGATGCCATAGCTTTGCTACCAGTATTTAGCGATAAAGTATTGCATCTTGCGCCCGAATTTTATGGATACTTACGTATGGCACCCACCATAGGCGCCTTGCTCACATCATTAGTATTAGCTAAATATACGCCCTTGCACAATACAGGTAACAAACTATTAATATGTATGGCGTGCTTTGGTGTACTTAATATTTTAATGGGATTAAGCACTACCTATTACACTACATTTATAGTACTATTTGTATCAGGCATGGCCGATAATGTAAGCGTGGTAATACGCCATTGTATAATGCAACTAATGACGCCCGATAGTATGCGAGGCAGAGTATCAGCCATTAACAGCATATTTATAGGCTCAAGTAATGAAATAGGCGCTTACGAATGTGGGCTAGTAGCACGCGCCATAGGCTTAGTGCCTGCTATTGTATTTGGCGGTTCGGTTACTGTATTGGTAGCTATTGTTATAGCTATTTTAGTACCTACTTTGCGCAAGTTTGAATTAAAAAATTATCAGTAAAAAAAATCATTTGATTACAATAGCTATTATTTAAAAAAGTTAATTGTATAAACCAACCGCATTAAAAATTAGCACGCAACGTAACTCTAATATTACGCCCTGGTGCACTTATGCCCGATGCAAACACACGGTAGTTAGCATCTAGTATATTGTCGCATGCAAGTTGTACGTTTAAATATTTGCAAAAACTGTATGCTACACGTGCATTAAGGGTATTCCATGCGGGCATACCGTCTTTGGTTGCATATTGCTCATTATCTTCGCCGTTGAGTAAATAGTTTTTCAACTCTTTTTTACCATTGAATATAAACGATACATCTGCTTGTAGTTTGTTATGCGTGTATAACATTTGTGCCTTACCAAATGTAGGTGCAATGTGGTCTAAAGGAATATTTACCGTATCCGTTTTTATGCGTCCGTACGTATAATTTATAGTTCCGTTTACTGATATATGTTTAGTTACATTTAGTGTTAATGCACCGTAAGCTCCTTGTATGTATGCTTTCTTTTTGTTTTCTGCGCTATATACTTTGCTCATTACGCCCGCATAATGTACACTGTCTTTATCGTTGTATTTAGCGGCACTTATTGTTATAGCGTTGCTTATTTGCGTGTAATAAGCACCTGCTTCCAGTGTTATTTTTTTAGCAATTGTTTGTGATGCCGATAGTTCAAAGTTCTTAGTGTATTCGGGTTTTAAATTAGCGTTAGGTACTATTATTTTTCCTGCGGCACTTTCAAACACTTTGCTTATATCATCTACATTAGGCGTACGATAACCTGTTGATGCTACTGCCGAAATTTTAGAGTATTGTGTAGGTAAATATACCAAGCTTACATTGCCACATAATGCACTGTTGGTCTGTTTTACAGCATCAAATGGAAATGCAAAGTAGGTAGTATCGCCAAACTTAGATTCTAGTTGACTAAGGTTATAACGTGCGCCTAAGTTCAAAAATAATTTATTGGTTGCTAATGTAATTTTATCTTGTACATATACCGCTTCGTTGTTCATAGTGTTGCCGCCGTTTGGATAGCGAGTATCAGCAATAGAAGTAACTCCAGTACTTATAGTAGTAAACAAAGCGGATGATTTTACGGTATTAAAATATGCCTCAGCTCCATAATTAATTTCGTGACGATTAATTTTTTTTAATGCGTCTATATCTATAGAATATACGTTTACGTTTTCAAATTGCGATTTGCGTTTAGTTGCGTTCAATCTTCTACTATTACGACTTTCCTTACTGTTTTGATAGGCAGCTGTTACTATTAGTTTATCCATAAACGATTTGTTCACGTTTTTTTCTAATTTGTAACTTGTAAGTAATCGCTCTTCGGGACCATAGTACCATTCTGCATATCGTGGTTTACCTGCATTAATTTCGGTAAGGCGGTCGTAGCGGTTTACATCTCCTGTTCCTGAATATTGTAAGTTAAGTGTATGGTTAGTTGTAGCGTTTTGTTGGTAGCGTAATTTTTCAATAATATCGTGCTGTTCATAGCCCGAACCTACTTGCTTGTTTACATTATTGTTGGCTACTACTATATCTTTATTATCAACACGCGCTACATAATTGTTTAATTTTCCAAAATCGGCATACGCACTTTTACGTACTTTTCCTTGCACAACATCGCCATAGTTGGCAAAGGTTATACTTGTAAACGACGCCCATTTTTTACCACCTATGTTAAAATTTAAGTTACCCATAGTTTCGCGTGTAGCAGTACTATAGCGGGTTACGGCACTTCCTTCAACCTTATTTAATTTTGGCGCTTTGGTTATAAAGTGCATTACACCACCTAAAGCATCGCTGCCGTATATGGTTGATGATGGTCCGTACAAAATTTCCAATTTATCCAAAGCATTGTTATCTATACGCAATACATTTTGCAAATGTCCACCTCTAAATATTGCATTATTTAAGCGCACTCCATCTATTTCTATAAGTACTTTGTTGGCTTCAAAGCCTCGTATAATAGGGCTTCCGCCACCACCTTGGCTTTTTTGCACTAATATATTTCCTGTGTTACTAAGTGCATCGGCAGTGTTTGCTGCATTTTGCCATTGCAATTCTTTGGCACTTATTACTTGTATTTTTTGCCCTATTTGTTTTGGGTTGGTTTCAAATTTTGTGGCAGATATTACTACATCGTTTAAGTTTTGTGTGGTAAGTGTATCTTGCGCATAACTTATTAATGTTGCTAATGAGGCAACAGCTAGTAAAATTAATTTCATGGTGTTAATTAGTGAGTTAATTGTAAAATAAATACGCGTTTGATGTTATTATCAAAGCATTGCTAACGTTGGGTTGTAACGTTAATTTAGTTTTTATTTTAACTCAATAATTGTGGAGGAGGAGTTGTGTTTTTATGTAATGGATTTACATAAAAATACACGTGTGCAATGTAGTTTCTGCTTATGCGTGTTGTTATAATTGGTTTTAACTGTATAACAGGAATACCTTCGTAGTAGTAAAATAAAAACAAATTGCAGGCTGTTAGTTGCACTTTATTCCTACTTGTTAAATGTTTAAATAAGGCTATTACGTATGTTTCTCGACTATCGGGTAGTAGTGTAAGTATAGTGTTTGTATTTGTTGTTACACTACTTTTTATATCGTACATTTTATTGTTGTACTCTAGTTCATTATTATCAATAGATAATTTTTCATATTGCTGAGGTGTAAATGTAAACGTAATTAATTGTGCACGATTGCTTGCTAGTATAGCTAACTGATTGGCATGTATAACTTTTCGCACCCCTAAGTGAAAAGTGGGTAATAGTGTAGCAAAAACAACAATTGTAAGCAACATAAAAACTAGTATACTAATATACTTAGTTTTAACAACTGTATTGTTTGTTATATTACTCATTACCTGTTTCTTAGCTAAGCATAGTTAAGTTTACTTTATTAGTTTCATTTGTTCAGCCAAATGCTTGCTGTACTCTCTCATCTCTAATATGGTATTGTCCGTGCCAGTAGCACGCTCCAGCGTATTTATCATAGATACAAATGTTTGATGAAAAAACAACTTCATTTCGTCCACCTTCATATCTTTTGTCCACAAGTCTATACGCATGGTATTTTCTTCTTTTCTATCCCACATACTTAGCATCATAGCTTTGCAATTATTGGTTTCTTTGCCAGCATCGGTGGCTTGCCACTCAATGTTTGTGGGCATTTTAGTTTCGTCAAGTTCTACGCTAAAAGTAATATCTGATTTTTTCATTGTTTTTTTTTACAAAAGTAGCATAATACATATTTGTACCAAGTGTTGTTAATACTTTTACCTAAACCAAAGTTTAAACAACAATAGCACATCGTTTTTTACGCTATAGTTTTGGTAATAATACAAGTCGTAATTACTACAGTTAGAACCTGTAAGTAGCAATGATGGCGTATAAAACGAGCTTGCTAGTGTGCCTAACCATTGGCTTGATGCGCTCACACATTGTGTAGCTTGATGTATTAATATTGTTTTTTTGCGAAATAATAATAACGGCGAGGCTATAAGTGTAGCCATCGTGAACAAAGTACTTACACATTTTTTTTGCCATAATTGATAGGGCTGTAACACTTGCGTACTGTTGTTAAATTTGTTACGAATGTATAAGTTGCTTGTACTGGTTATGTATTTCTCCGAAGCTATAAATATTTTAAATTCGATAGATAAATTGCGCCATTGCTCCATAGTGTTTATAATATCAGTGTAAGTTATTTTGGAACTTGAAAAAACAATTTCGCTGCAATAACTTATTTTTTTTGGGGGAAGTAATAGTGCTTTTTCCATACTTAAAAACATCACATCATCGGCTATAAATTTTTGGTCTTGATTAATAATTGAAAACACATTTTCGTACTCTTGTTCATCATTACTAATTAATAATACTTGCTTGTATTTGCTTGCTAGCAATGAGTTTTCACGGTTTAAATAAAATACAATAGTATTATATACCAAAGCGTCCACCACTACTATTGTGGCTATTAATGCAAATATCAATGTGGTATTAATGGGCGTTGGAAATGTACTTAGCAATAGCACATTAAACAACGCATTAGTAACTGCGTGGGCAAGCCAATGTTTATCGTTAGAATAATTGCCTTGTGTAAACTGCACCAGCATTAATAACGCCGTTGCTCCAACAGCTGTTGTTATACTTATGTTTGATGTATATAACACTCCAAAGTTTAATACACACATAAACACATCAAAAAATGCAAAACGAGCCAATGTAAAAAATCTATTAAGTATAGCTAAGCCTGCACGTAAATATATTGCCACGTTTATCATAGCAGTAAAGCCTTTGTTGAAACGTTTTGTAAAATGTTTTTCCGAAAAAATAATCATGGCTTTATAAAAAACCATTACGTAGTTAATACTGCTTTTTTTGGTAGACTCGCCCTTATAGTGTATAATTTTGGTGTGCGGATAATAATAATTTTTGTAGCCAGCAAGCGTTATGCGATAGCTTAAGTCAATATCTTCGCCGTACATAAAAAAGTTTTCGTCCAGTAAACCACATTTATTAAGGGTTTCCATGCGCATCATCATATATGCCCCCGATAGTACATCTATTACATTGGTTTCGTTTTCGGATAAATAACCTAAGTGGTATTGTCCAAATTTTTTGGATTTTGGTAACAATGTCGATAGTCCAAATATTTTATAAAATGCTACTTCGGGTGTGGGTAAACCTCGTTTAGATTCGGGCAAAAATTGTCCGTACCCATCAATCATTTTTACGGTAAGTCCACCACAATTTGGCGTTGCATCAAAAAAAGCAATGGTCTTAGCAAAGGTATCTTCGCTTACCACAGTATCAGGGTTAAGTAGTACTACATAGTCGGAATTGCTTTTTAATACTGCCTGATTATTGGCTTTAGAAAACCCCTTATTATCCAAGTTAGCAATAACATTAACCGTAGGAAAGTGTTTTTGTACGTGAGCTACAGAGCCATCGGATGAGTTATTGTCTACCACCCAAATTTCAATAGCTTGGTTATTGGTAGCCTGCATAACCGATTGCAGACATTGATCTAAATAATATTTAACGTTATAACTTACAATTATAACCGAAAGTTTGTTTTTCATAATAATGATTAGGCTACTATACTAACGCACATATTCGTAATTTATTCTGTTAGCTATCGATTTTCCTAAAGTAAGTTCGTCAGTATATTCTAAGGCATCGTTGTGGGCTATACCTCTTGCTATGGTAGTAACTTTTACATTAAAATGTTGCAAGCGTTTAAATACATAAAAACTGGTAGTTTCGCCTTCTACAGTAGTGTTTAGGGCAAGTATAACTTCGGCTACTTGGTTGTTTTGTACTTTTTGCAGTAACGAATTTATGGTTAAATCATCAGGCCCTATGCCGTCCATAGGCGACACTAAGCCATTTAGTACATGGTACACACCCTTGTATTGCGCTGTGTTTTCAATAGCCATTACATCGCGCACATCTTCTACCACGCATAGCAAAGAGTGGTCGCGCATAGTGTTGGCGCATATATTACACACGGCAGTATCGCTTATATTGTGGCATTGCTCGCAATATTGTGTACCTGTTCTAAACTGTTCTATAGCGTGGCTCAACGCTATTGCTTGCTCGGGTTGTTGTTTTAACAAATGAAGCGAAAGGCGCATGGCTGTTCGTTTACCAATAGTGGGTAGTTTGCTTAACTCTTCCACCACTTGCTCCATAAGCCTACTTGGATAGTGCATTTAAAATAGATTATTTGAAATAATATTGCTTTTCAACAAAGTAAATAGATTAAACCCACAAATGCAAAGGTTTATCATAACCCATGCCTTAAACCGTGAGTTATGATTAAAACTATTCTTAATTATACCACTAAATGTTATTACTTTCGCATTTGAAATCAAATATTAATTTTTATACTATTTTTTATAATGGAAATACTTATTAAAGCAGCACAACTTATACTTAGTTTATCAATATTAGTAACGTTACACGAGCTTGGGCATTTTATTCCAGCCAAATTATTTAAGTGTAGAGTAGATAAATTTTACTTGTTTTTTGACCCTTATTTTTCATTATTCAAGTTTAAGAAAAACGATACCGAATATGGTATAGGTTGGATACCACTTGGTGGCTACGTGAAAATAGCAGGTATGATAGATGAAAGCATGGATACCGAACAGCTTAAAAGCGAAGCCCAACCATGGGAATTTAGAAGCAAACCTGCGTGGCAACGTTTAATAATAATGTTGGGCGGAGTTACTGTTAATGCTATACTTGGTGTAATTATTTACGCAGGTATTTTGTTTTATTGGGGCGAAGAAACATTGCCTACAGCTAACTTAAAATATGGTATAGCAGTAGACAGCTTAGCTATAGAAATGGGCTTAAAAGATGGCGATAAAATACTTAAAGTAGGCGGTAACACAGTAGAGAACTTTGCTAAAATACCACGTGAAATTTTACTTAATCAAGTGCAAACAATAGAGATAGAACGTAATGGGCAACCTACAACTATAACGCTACCAAAGGGCTATATAAGTAAATTTACAAAAAACATGAGCGGATTTATAGCACCACGTTTTCCGTTTGTTATTGACGATTTTACATCGGGGAGTGTAGGGCAAAAAGCAGGCTTAATTAAAGGCGATAAAATTGTAGGTTTAGATACTGTTTCTACCGAATATTTTAATGGATTTGTAACACAATTGCAACTTCACAAAAACAAACAAGTAAGTGTACAAGTATTACGCAATGGGCAACCTGTAAGCATTAACGTAACTGTACCCGAAGAGGGTAAGTTGGGTATAGTACCTGTAAGTATGTTTAAATACTTTGCTACCAAAAAAGTAGAATACTCTCTATTAGCGAGTATTCCTGCGGGTTACCACCGTGCAGGAGAAACATTTAGCAGTTATATAAAACAATTTTCTCTAATTTTTAATAGCGAGGTTCAGGGTTACAAACACCTTGGTGGTTTTATAACTTTGGGTAGTGCATTTGCCCCAACATGGGATTGGCAAGTGTTTTGGGGCTTTACTGCATTTTTATCAATAGCATTAGCAGTAATGAATTTACTACCAATACCTGCACTTGATGGTGGACACGTAATGTTTACTTTGTACGAAATAATTACACGTCGCAAGCCCAACGAAAAGTTTTTGGAATACGCTCAAGTAGTTGGTATGGTTCTATTGTTAGGTTTAATGGTACTATCTAACGCTAATGATGTATTGCGTTTGTTAAGTTTAAATTAATTACTCAATTATTACTTAACAACTATTGGCAACTACACAACATAATAACTACAAAAAGCACAAGCTATGGTTTGTGCTTTTTGCATTGTTTGTACTAACCCTCAATGGCTACTCACAACCCATAACTAATCCTAACAAAAAAACATATACGAAAGCGCAATTAGTACAAGATTATAACTACCTAAATACACTACTTGTAAAATGCCACCCTGGGCTAACACGCTACACTACTGCGGATAGTATTACGTATTGGTTTAATTATTATCGTACACAAATTACCGATAGTATGACCCAACGCCAATTTAGAATGCTAATTAACAAACCTATAGAAAAAATAAAATGTGGGCATACAAGCACTCAATATAGTATTGAATTTACCAAGTATTTGGTCAAACAAAAGTTTTCTTTTTTACCAGTTGATATAGCAACAAACAATAACAGATTGTATATAATAAAAAACAATAGTACAGATACTACTTTATTGCCATTTGCCGAAATTATTAGCATTAACGAGCATTCGGCACATGATATACTTCATACATTTAATGAATATATAACAGCCGATGGATATATCCGCACAGGTAAAGAACATATATATAACGCAAACTTTGCACGTTTTTATAGAGGGCTTGTAGATAGTAGCAATAAACAAATTATACGTATTAAACACATTAATGATAGCATAAGTACTCACGTTGTAACCTGCACCGTTCCTAAAGATGATGACAGTAGAGTTGATGCTGAAGAGTCGCTTACTTACCTGCACGATAGTATTGCAGTTATAGATTTAAATTCATTTGCATCGTTTCATCAACGTAGGTTTCTGAGTGCTACTTTTAAAGAATTACAACAAAAGCAAACACCCAACTTAGTAGTAGACTTGCGTTCTAATGGTGGAGGACAGGTTATTACAGCCATACAATTGCTTAGTTATTTGTTGCCCAATACTACTTACTTAGAGGCACGTCGCAACAATAAAATAATTCCATTTTATGGCTATATGAGCGGTAAGTTTATTATAAAATTATCAGCTAAGTTTTTAAATCATACCAAACACAAAACTGTAGATAGCTTGTATTATGCCTATTTGCCTATACAAACAGCAAAACAAAACGCCTATAATGGTAAGTTGTTTGTATTGGTTGATGGGGGAAGTTTTTCAGCATCGGTTATAGTTGCATCGTATTTGAAAAGGTATAACAGAGCCACCATTATAGGGCAAGAAACAGGCGGAACAGAGGAAGGTTGCAATGCTTTTACTATGCCAATGGTTACTGCGCCCAATACTGGGTTGCAACTGCGCTTACCGCTGTATCAAGTAAATAATGTTTTGCCACAATTTAACTATGGTAGAGGCGTGCAACCCAATTATATAATTAATGAAAATTTACAATTACAAAGCGCTACCACCGATGCGTGTATGCATGAGGTGTTACGTTTGTTAAGTATTAAATACAAATAGGAGTTATGAATATCCAAGAACTAAGTTACTGGGAGCAACATTTTTTAGTACCCCAAACCGATGTATTAATAATAGGCGGAGGTATAGTGGGAATGCTAACTGCTATTGAGTTAAAGCAAAATGATAAAAATTTAAGCATAACTATAGCCGAACGTGGTTTTATACCGCAAGGTGCTACAACACGTAACGCTGGTTTTGCCTGTTTTGGAAGTATTAGCGAGTTAATGGCAGATATGCAAACCACACCCAAAAAAGATGTAGAAGCACTTTTAACCAAGCGTTACCAAGGCTTACAACGTTTACGTACCATTGTAGCAGATGATGCTATAGAATATTACGAGCACGGTGGTTACGAATTATTTACTAATGTGGCCAAGTACGAAATCTGCGTAAGCCAAATAGATTTTTTTAATACTATGGCACAGCAAGCCTTTGGTACTGCTAACGTGTATAGTGTTGAACCAAATGCCAATAACTGGAATATGGGTAGTGCATTGGCTATTAAAAACAAGCTGGAAGGGCAGTTGAATTCAGGTAAATTAACACTTGCATTACAAGCCAAATTACAACAATTGAATATTACCACTCTTAACGGTGTAAACATTGAAACTATACATGAGCAAGGCAATAACTGCCAAGCCACTACTAATGAGGGTTACACGTTGCATGCAAAAAAAATAATTGTAACCAATAATGCCTTTGCCAAAAAACTATTACCACAGTTGGACATTACACCTGGGCGTGGGCAAGTATTAGTTACAGATGTTATACCTAACTTGGCTTGGAAAGGCTGTTTTCATTACGATGATGGATATGTGTATTTTAGAAACATAGATGGTAGAGTATTATTGGGCGGTGGTCGCAACATTAATTTTGAAAGTGAAAATACCACTCAATTTGGTTTAACCAACGATATTCAAACGTATCTAAAACAATTATTGCACACCTTAATATTACCCAATACACCATATACAATTGCGCATAGTTGGAGTGGGATAATGGCGTTTGGCGAAACTAAAAACCCTATTGTACAGCAACTAAGCCCCAACGTATATTGTGCCGTGCGTATGGGCGGAATGGGCGTTGCATTAGGTAGTGGCACTGCCAAAGAGGTAGCAGATTTAATTCATTTTTAAAACTTTAATAATAGCGTGTGCGGAATATTTGGAGCAATAAGTACTAACATTACATCGCAGATTATAACTGCTGATGCTGCCTTGCATGCATTAAAAGCATTGCGTAAGCGTGGGCCAAATAATCAACAATATATACAAGTAAATAATTGCACACTAGCGCACGCACGCCTAGCCATTATTGATACTACGGCAGGTGCTAACCAACCTTTTACCAATGCCGAACAACGGTATTATTTAGTATTTAATGGCGAAATATTTAATTACAAAACATTACGTAACCAAGTAATAAATAACGGTGCAACGCTTACTACACAAAGCGACACAGAGGTATTATATTACTTATTAATACAAAAGGGAATAGCATGTGTTAATGAGTTAAATGGTTTTTTTGCATTTGCTTTTTACGACTCACATACCCACACTATGCACATAGCACGAGATAGATACGGTATTAAGCCTTTATATATTTATCAACACGATAACGATTTTGCATTTGCCTCAGAACCCAAAGCCCTGCGCAGCGCCGGTTGTAATTATGCAATGAATACTGATGCGCTTTCTACGTATTTTCATTTAAACTATTTACCGCATCATACGTCTATATTTAAGCACATACATAGGCTTGCACCCGCTACTTACCTAACTATAAACACACATACATTACAAAGTATTACGCACCAATATTATAGTTTACCTACCACACAATTAAATAATACACCTACGTATGCTACTGCCAAACAAGACTTTAAATTATTGTTAGAAAACGCAGTAACTACACGCCTTGTAGCTGATGTGCCTTTGGGTTGTTTTTTGAGTGGAGGTATTGATTCTTCTGTTATTACTGGTATTGCAGCACAACATACGGAGCAACTTAACACATTTTCTATTGGGTTTAAAGATACTCCTTATTACGATGAAACGCGCTTTGCCGAAGCGGTAAGTAAACATAATAATACCAAGCACCACAGCTTATTATTAAGTAACGCCGACTTATACGCCGAGCTGTTTAATATGCTGGATTATATAGATGAACCCTTTGCCGACTCTAGTGCTATAAACGTATATATACTTAGCAAATACACTGCAAAGCACGTTACAGTAGCATTAAGCGGCGATGGTGCCGATGAACTATTAGGTGGTTATAATAAACACGCTGCAATGTTACGTGCATCACAATCTTTGTTGCTTAATACAGTACTTAAAACCTCTTATCCACTATTGAAGTATTTGCCCGAAGGCCGCACCAACAAAGCGTTTGACGCATTACGAAAAATAAAAAAATACGGCTATAATTTAAATCTCACACCTACTGAGCGTTATTGGTCGTTAGCTGGTTTTGGGCACAATAATTACACGCAACGTTTATTAAAAAAACCTACACCTATTGCTAATAATGGCTTGTACGACGTTACAGACGATTTTAATAGTGTACTTACTAACGATTTAAAATTGGTATTAGAGGGCGATATGCTACACAAAGTTGATAGAATGAGTATGGCTAATAGCATAGAGGTACGTAATCCGTTCCTTGATGTAAACGTAGTAAACTATGTATGTGCATTACCAAGCAATTACAAAATTGATAATTACAAACGCAAAAAATTGTTAATAGATACCTTCGATTATTTATTACCCAATGCTGTTAAAAACCGCTCTAAACGGGGCTTTGAAGTACCCCTACAACAATGGCTTAAAACAGATTTATACGCATTATTGTTTGATGATTTGTTAAGTCCGCAACGTATAGCACAGCAAAATATATTTAATTATACAGAAATACAACACCTGCGCAACCAGCTATTAAGTAGCAACGTAGGCGATACTCCTGCTAAGCTATGGGCATTATTAGTGTTTCAGTATTGGTATAAGAGTAATTATGAATGATTTTGATTTTTAACTCTTTAAAAAAGTACATACCCAAATAACTTAAAGTACCCAGTTTTTAACTATTTTTGAAATAAATTTAAACCATAAATAAATAATGAAAAAAGTACACAACTTTAGTGCAGGCCCAGGTATATTACCCGAACTAGTAATAAAACAAGCTGCTGCAGCCGTTTTAAACTTTGATAATTTGAATATGTCTATTCTTGAAATTTCGCATCGTAGCAAAAACTATGTAACCGTAATGGACAATGCACGTCAAGTAGTAAAAGATTTATTATTGTTGGACGATAACTATGAAGTCTTTTTTTTAGGAGGTGGTGCAAGCCTTCAGTTTGCAATGGTTCCTTACAATTTGCTGGGCACTAAAGCAGCTTATATTAATACAGGGGTGTGGAGTACCAAAGCCATTAAAGAAGCCAAAATTATTGGCAATGTAGAGGTAATAGCTTCAAGCGAAGATAAAAATTTTAGCTACATTCCAAAAAACTATACCATACCTACCGATGCCGATTATTTACACATAACAAGCAACAATACCATATTTGGTACACAATTTAAAGAGTTTCCTAAAAGCCCTATTCCATTAGTGTGCGACATGAGTAGTGATATTTTTAGTAGACCTATTGATGGTAAACAGTTTGCCTTAATATATGCAGGCGCTCAAAAAAATATGGGTCCAGCGGGCTGCACCATGGTAGCAGTTCGCAAAGATGTATTAGGTAAAACCGAACGCAAAATGCTAAGTATGCTAGATTATGCCGTTCATATAAAAGCCGAGAGTATGTATAACACGCCGCCAGTTTACCCAGTATATGTAAGTATGCTTACAATGCAGTATGTACAAGCTAATGGCGGACTTGAGTTAATGGAAAAATTAAACAATGCTAAAGCCCAGTTATTATACAACGAAATAGATCGTAACGGTTTGTTTACAGGTACTGTAGCCAAAGAAGATAGAAGTGTAATGAACGTTAATTTCATCATGAACAATTCTACCAACGAAGATGCATTTAACAAAATATGGAAGGATGCAGGTGTAAGTGGATTGCCTGGACACCGTGACGTTGGAGGATATCGCGCAAGTATATATAACGCTATGCCAATAGATAGCGTGCAAGTATTAGTTGATGTAATGAAATTAGCGGAACAAAAATTAGGGTAATAACTTAGTAATCGTTTAGCGGAGCCGAAAAACAGCTTACCAATATTCCAATTAAGACAAAATATTTTAATAACATACTATGTCAATACAAGTAAACGCAGTAACCAAAACATACGGTACACAACTCGCATTAAACAATATTTCGTTTGAATTAAATGCAGGCGAAGTAGTAGGTTTTTTAGGCCCTAATGGTGCGGGTAAAAGCACTATGATGAAGATTATTACCTGCTACATACCGCCCACTATAGGTACTGTAAACGTATGTGGGTTTGATGTAATGGATAACTCCATAGCTGTAAAACGTTTGGTAGGTTATTTGCCCGAGCACAACCCATTGTATTTAGATATGTATGTAAAAGAATATTTAGAATTTACTGCGGGTATGTATGGTATAAATAAAGCGTTGCCAAAGCTTGTAGCATCGTTAATTGATAGAGTAGGCTTAGGTGTTGAACAACATAAAAAAATAGGGCAATTATCAAAAGGGTATCGCCAGCGTGTGGGCTTAGCACAAGCTATGATACACGACCCCAAAGTGCTTATATTAGACGAACCTACCACCGGACTTGATCCCAACCAAATAGTAGATATACGCAATCTTATAAAAGAAATAGGCAAAGAAAAAACAGTAATGCTTAGCTCTCACATTATGCAAGAGGTAGAGGCTATTTGTAACCGTGTTATCATCATTAACAACGGACAAATAGTAGCCAATGACAACGCCCAAAACTTAGCTAGAAATGTTACTTACAGGCAAGTAGTGGTGGTAGAATTTGATAAATCGACATCAAACGAACAACTCAAAAAACTTGAAGGTGTAGGTGTGGTTGAAAATATAAAACCTAATGTGTATAAGTTATTTAGCACTAGCGATGATGATTTGCGTGTAACACTGTTTAACTACGCAGTAGCCAATAGTTTAACAATACTAGCACAACATTTAGACGAACAAAGCTTAGAGCAAGTATTCCAAAAATTGACAAGAAAATAGAATTGAATTTTTGTTAAAAATAGTTTGATAAAGCAACTTAAAAAACTCATTGGCATTAGTCGCAATTCTCTACTATATTTGCATAAATCCAAACAACAAAAAGCGCATAAACACAAACCGCTTTTAATAAGCTATAATGAGAACCAAAAAACTACAACATAATAAAGTAAACGTAATAACCCTAGGCTGTTCCAAAAACATATACGATAGCGAAGTACTAATGGGGCAATTACAAGCCAATAACTTTGATGTAATACACGAAGAGGACAACAGTAACGCCGCCACAGTTATTATCAACACCTGCGGTTTTATTGATAACGCCAAGGAAGAAAGTATAAATACCATACTGCAATACGTAGAAGCCAAAAAACGTGGCTGGGTTAATAAAGTGTATGTAACAGGTTGCCTCAGCGAGCGATACGCCAGCGAATTAGAAAAAGAAATACCCGAGGTAGATGCTTACTTTGGCACACGAGATTTGCCTCGTTTGCTCAAAACAATGAAAGCGGATTATAAGCACGAGCTAGTTGGCGAACGCTTACTTACCACGCCGTTTCATTACGCTTACCTTAAAATAGCCGAAGGCTGCGACCGCCCTTGTAGCTTTTGCGCCATACCATTAATGCGTGGCACACACGTATCAACCCCTATGGAAGAATTGGTTGCGCAAACCGAAAAATTAGCCGCCAAAGGTGTTAAGGAATTAATATTAATAGCGCAAGATTTAACCTACTATGGTTTAGATATTTATAAAAAACGTACTCTTGCCCAATTGCTCGAGAAGCTAGTAGCAGTAGAGGGTATAGAGTGGATACGTTTACACTATGCTTATCCAAGTGGCTTCCCTATGGACGTACTTGAAGTAATGAAAAAATACGATAAAGTATGCAACTATTTGGATATGCCTTTGCAACACGTATCCGACAATATGCTTAAAAGTATGCGCCGTGGTATTACCAAACAAAAAACCATGGACTTAGTAAAAGAAGTACGTGCCATTGCCCCAAAAATGGCACTACGTACCACTTTAATAGTGGGTTACCCTGGCGAAACCGAAGAAGATTTTAACGAACTTAAAGAGTGGGTACGCGAAGCTAAGTTCGACCGTATGGGCGCATTTACTTACAGCCACGAGGAAAAAACACACGCACATTTGTTAGAGGACGATGTGCCTGCCGAAGTTAAACAAGCTCGTGTAGATGAACTCATGGAAATACAAGCGGAGGTGTCGTACCAATTAAACCAAGCCAAAATAGGCAACACGTACAAAGTATTGTTTGACCGTAAGGAGGGAAACTACTTTGTAGGACGTAGCGAATATGACTCGCCCGAAGTAGATAACGAAATATTAGTAGAAGCCAAAAAAGATGTATACGTAGCCGTAGGTAGTTTTGCTAACGTAAAAATTACTAGTGCCGTAGAATTTGATTTATATGGCGAGTTGGTGTAAGTTGTTATATAATTTTTTAATAAAACAATACACACCCGCTCTGCTATCCTAACGAAGCAAGTACCAGAGGGGGATTAAAAAAAATAGTTGTAAAAACATTAATTACAAATGCAACCAAAACTAATCCTTAACGAAACCACCTTTAACATTACGCTCACACGTATTGCGCATCAAATTATCGAAAATCATTATCCGTTTACTAACACGGTAATGATAGGTGTACAAGCCAAAGGTGTTTATTTTGCTACACAATTGCATAAAACAATTAGTCAAATACTGGGTACTACCACTATACAGTTAGGTGCGTTAGATGCTACATTTTATCGCGATGATTTTAGAAAAACAAACGCACACTTAGTACCACATACCACCAACATTAATTTTGAAATTGAAAACAAAAATGTACTTCTTATAGACGATGTACTGTTTACAGGACGCACCATACGTGCAGCTATGGACGCACTGTTGGATTACGGACGCCCACACAAAATAGAGTTGGTAACAATGGTGGATAGACGTTATCAGCGCGATTTACCAATTGAAGCAAATTATGTAGGTATTACCATTGATAGTACTCCGCAACAAAACGTAGCCGTAACATGGACTACCAACGCCGAAAAAAACGAAATATATTTAACCTAACATTGTATAACTTATTTCACTAATGGCTACAGATACATTAAGCGTAACAAATTTATTGGGCATAAAATACATTACCGAAAACGATATTCAACTCATACTCAAAACCGCACAAGAGTTTAAAGAAGTTATTAATCGTCCAATAAAAAAAGTACCTAGTTTGCGCGATGTTACCATTGCTAATTTATTCTTTGAAAACTCTACACGTACTAAACTTTCGTTTGAATTAGCCGAACGCCGCCTAAGTGCCGATGTACTAAGCTTTGCAGCCAGTAGTAGTAGCGTTACCAAAGGCGAAACTCTTATTGATACAGTAAATAATATTTTGGCCATGAAGGTGGACATGGTAGTAATGCGCCATAGCAACGCAGGAGCAGCCGTGTTTTTAAGTAAAAAAGTAAATGCAGCTATTATAAATGCAGGCGATGGTGCACACGAACATCCTTCGCAGGCCTTGTTAGATGCTTATTCCATAAAAGAAAAGCTAGGCGATGTAGCAGGTAAAAAAGTGTTGATAGTAGGCGATATTTTACACTCTCGTGTAGCGTTAAGTAATATATTTTGTTTGCAAAAATTAGGTGCAGAAGTAAAAGTTTGTGGTCCTGCATCGCTTATCCCACGCCACATTACCGACTTAGGTGTAACAGTAGAACACGACTTGCGCAAAGCCCTTAATTGGTGCGATGTAGCCAATATGTTGCGCATACAATTAGAGCGACAAGAAATAAGTTATTTTCCAAGCTTGCGCGAATACACAATGCAATACGGCGTAAACAAACAACTACTCGATAGCCTCAACAAAGAAATAGTAATAATGCACCCAGGCCCCATAAACCGTGGCGTAGAAATAACCAGCGATGTAGCCGATGGCCCACACAGCATAATACTAGACCAAGTAGAAAACGGCGTAGCAGTACGTATGGCTA